>CALQRA010000004.1 GCA_943332855.1 Candidatus Kuenenia stuttgartensis | reverse complement strand
TGTTCGGGGCGTTCCCGATGCTCCCCACCGGCTGCCAGGTGAAGTTGTCAGCCGAAGCCGGCGACAGGAGGGCGAAAACCACCAGGGCGACGGCCCCGGCGAAGGCACGCAGGTTGGCAAGCCGGGCTCCGGCGCCAGTGCCCCACGTGGGTGATTTGTTGCTGCGGCAGTCCATCCCGCCATCAATCTCTTCGAAGCAGCTGATCACGGTGGTTGCGTTCACGAGCGGATCCTTTGTGAGTCGGCCCCGGATGCGGGGCCTGGCAGCAATCGAGATGGACAAACCCTTAACCACGCACGCCCATGGCGGACGACGAACCAACTTCACCCCGCGACTCGGCAGCGGAGCGACGCTCCGAAACCAGGCGGGCCTCGATGAACACCGACACGAGCGAATCCCCCGACGAAACACCGGGGATGTGGACGAAAGCGCCCTGGGCACGCGACCAAGCCTCGTCCGAGCCGCTCGACTCGCCGCCACAGACGACCAGGAGCGTGTCGGGGCGGCTGGCGAACTTGCGGGCGAGCGATTCCACCGCGGTGCGGTCGCCACCCAGCGGCGAGACCAGATCGATGACCACCAGTTGGTGGGAGTGGAGGCGGGCTGAGGCGAGCGTGGCCGGAGCGGCGATCGTCGACCAGCCACCGAGGTCGGCGGCCGCGTCGAGGCGGCGACGCAGCGAGTCGTTGCCAGTCACCACCAGGCAGTTGAGCGACACCGCAGCGGAGGAGCGGAAGGTGCCGAAGGGACGCATGCTGACGGCCCGGGCCACCGTGACGTCGCACTGGCGGGGTGCCACTGGCACCAGCACCGCGTCGAAGTCCAAGGCTACGGCCATCTCGAAACCCTCCAGCCCCAACGATCAGGAGCCGGTTGATCACCGGTCTCCTTTGGGACTGAAAGAAAGAGATGCACGGCCCGTGCCAATCGTGACGAAAGCTCCAGAAATTCCAAAAGAGCCTGTTTTCAGGCCGAATGTCGATCGCCCCGCCGGGCAGGCCCCATCGGCCTCACCACCATGCCCGTCACCGAAAAGGTGAGACGGTCATCAGCCACGGGAAGGAATGGCGAGAAAACATTGTTTTTCCCGATCAAAACGGCCCTTTCACCAGATCGGTGAAGGCTCTCTCGCACCATGGTGATGACCGCTCGGCGTGCGGGCAGACCTTTTGGGGCTGTGGAGAAGATGGGTGGGGTGGGGGTGGCGCACCCGTGCTAAGGCCCATGTGGAGACACCCCGGGCCTGAGATGCTAGACCCCGGTGCGGGCCTCGAGACGGTGGCGGGAGATGTTGGGGGGGCCTGTATGCTGCTTGGGTACGCGCATGATTGCGGGCAGTCGCCGGGGCCGTGATCCAGCGGCTGCGGATCGAACGGCTGGAGTGAGTGGCAGTTGAACGTTGAACAATGAACGACCTTGTCACGCGGAAGCACGACCTGCACGAACCGAGTTGGCAATCGTCGTACGTCCATCTGCCGGCCCTGGTGAAGAGGCTCGGATTGAAGCGCGGGGCGGAAGTCGGCGTCGCCTTCGGTGGCCACTGCGAGGCGATCCTGGATGGCACCGGGGTGGAGATGCTCTACGGGGTCGATCCCTACAGGCATCAGCGCGGTTACGACGACCCGATGAATCTTCCTCAGGCCGCGTTCGACACCCTCCACCAGCGGACGCTCGATCGGCTCGCGCGTTTCGGCGGCCGCTACCGTCACCTCCGGGAGACGTCCGACGGTGCGATCCCGCAGATCGATGGCCTCCTCGACTTCGTCTATATCGACGCCGACCATTCCTACGAAGGGGTGAATCGCGATCTCGGTGTCTGGTTCGGCATGGTGCGTGAAGGGGGCCTCTTCTCTGGGCACGACTACGAACACCCACAGTTCCCTGGGGTTCAACGGGCCGTCGACGAGTTCTTTGGTCGCCTGGGGTGGCAGGTGACCCATGCCGGCGACCACGTCTGGTGGGTGGTGAAGGGGGGCACCAGCATCAGTTTCGTGATGCCGGTCTACAACGCCGAGAAGACGCTCCGCGCGTCGCTCCTGAGCATTGCCGAGGGCAATCTGGCCCCTGGCGATGAGATCGTGGTCTGCGACGACGGCTCCACCGACGGGTCGGCCGCGCTTCTCGAGAGCCTTCAAGCAGAACTGCCGGCATTGAAGGTGGTGCGCCACGAACGCAATCGGGGGGGCGGTGCGGCCCGTAACACGGCCGTGAAGACCGCGAAGCATCCGCTTCTGTTCTGTCTCGATTCCGACAACCTGCTCGAACCCGGCACCGTGGCGCCGCTCAAGGCCTTTCTGCTCGAAGGGGGCTGGGACGTGGCGGCGTTCCAGGAGCTTCGCTATTTCAGGGAGTCGCCTGCCGAGGTGACCCACCGCTGGGTGTACGAGGATCGGGCGTACGGCTTCACCGATTACCTTGATCGCCATGAAGTGCCGGGCGCCAGTGGTAATTACCTCTTCACGCGCCGGTCCTGGGAGCAGGCTGGCGGTTACCCGGAAGATGCCGGTGCCCTCGACGCCTGGGGCTTCGGCCTCAGGCAGGCGGCGACGGGCGCTCGTCTGGGGATTCTCCCCGGCCTCGGCTACCGCCATCGCTGGGGCCACGAGAGTTATTGGGTCCGCCAATCGAAGGAGACGGGCTTCTCGGCCCAGGCTGCCCGGCTCGTAGAGCCGTGGACCGAACGCTTGCCCGCGGCGGCGCGCCACCGCCTCTACGAGAAGCGCGAGACGACCTGGTTTGAAACCCTCCCCGCCAGGCCACTCTTTCCGCGCACGCTCGTCCAGGCAGTGAGGTCGCGGCTTCCACGATGGCTCGGAGGATGGCAATGAAGCTTCATCTTGGTTGTGGGCAGTACCGGTTTGATGGCTATCTCAACGTCGATTTTCCGGCCAGCGAGCACACGGTACAGACCGAACGCGTGGCCGATCTCTACGCCGACATCACGGCTTTGCGCTATTCGCTTGCCTCGGTTGAGGAAGTCCGGTTGCATCATGTCTTCGAGCATTTCCCCCGCCCGCAGGCGATGGCCTTGGTGGCAGCCTGGGGTTCGTGGCTCGAGCCGGGGGGGCTGCTCTGGATCGAGGTGCCCGATTTTGAACGGGCCGCCAGGCGTGCGCTCTCGTGGTGGAAGGGACGGCGCGAGCGACGGACGGCACTGCGCCATCTGCATGGCTCTCACGAGGCGTCGTGGGCGGTGCATTGGGAGGGCTGGACGCCGTCATCGCTGCGGCAACTCCTCGCAGGAACAGGATTCGGCGCCGTTGAGGTGAAGCGAACTTCCTGGGGCCCTCTGGACAACCTCACGGTCAAGGCGCGCCGGACCGCCGCTGCGGCAGATCGCGGAGCCTGCGAATCGGCCGTCGCACGACTGCTCGAGGACTATCTCGTTGATGGAAGCGCCACCGAACGCCGCCTCCATGGGGTGTGGATGAAGGCGTGGCGCGAGCAGGCTGATCGTTCCTGGGGAAGCTGACGATGGTGGGCGGAGCGCCCACCGCCGCCAGGTGTCCCGCTCAACGCCGCTCGACGAGGAACAGGTGCTCGGTGACTTGGGTCGAGCGGTTGGCGAAGCTCCGGCTGCCGCGGAAGGCGGTGTAGGGGATCTCGATCTCCTCGACATGCCCCTGATCCGCGAGCATCCGGCGCATTGCGGCCGGTGAGATGAAGCCCTCGTTGTTGAACGACACGAGGAGGAACGTCGCCCGGAGATCCCTGACGAGGGCTTCGAGCCTCGACTCCGCTTCCGCCCTGACGTTGAAACCTGAGCGGTTCCAATCCTCCGGGATCCCCGAGACGCGGCTGACGCGTTCCGGGCGCTCGTATCCCACGAGGAGGTTGAGGAGAAAATAGTTCGAGCCGTAGGGATGCTGGTTGTACGGTGGATCGAGGTAGGCCAGATCGACCGGGCGGGCCTGAATCGCGGCGGCGTGGGCGTCGGCCTGGAAGACCTCAAAGGGGCATTCGAAGCGGCTCAAGGTCGGGGGCTCGAGGCAGATCGGGCCAAGGATCCGCTGGAGCGCATCCGACCCGGTGCCGCCGAATTGGCCGATCCCCGTCTGCCTGTTTTTGTAGAAGCCCTTGAAGACGCCGGCGGTGTTGGCGTGGATCGAGGCTTCGCTGATCAGGGGGGCGAGAAGGAGATCGCGGAGATGGGCAGGCGCCGTGTCGATGAGTTGTCGGTAGGCGTCGAGCCGACGGGCGTTGGCACGGGTGTAGAAGACCCGGTCGTCGGCCTCGATGTTTTCCTCGTCGCGCGGGGCATACATCGCCGCGATGAATCCGCTCGGGGCATCTGGTCGGGCGGCACGATCGTTGAAGTCGGCGACAACGTCTGCGAGCGAGGCCGGATCGACGTCGCTGCGGTTGGTGAGGAAACAGCGGCTGGCGACGGCGGCATAGGCTTCGAGGTCGTTGGCGATCAGGTGCGACGCATGCCTCTTGAAGAATCGGGAGACGATCCCCGAACCGCTGAAGAGGTCGAAGCAGGCGAGCCGATCCCGGCCGAGGCGCCGTTTGACCTGCTCGACTGCGGCCCCGATCGGCGCCAGCAGCGCCCGCTTGTTCCCGAGGCAGGTGATCAGTTGCTTCGCGAGGTAGTCGGGGTGTTCGCGGCAGTCGCCGTCAGTCATCGACCGTCACCTGCCTCGCCTTGATTGCCCGGGCGACGAGGTGGAGGAGGAAGCCGATCGGCCCGAGGAGGAAGGTGAGAACGAGGCACACGCTCCGCACCGGCCAGGGGATCCGCAGGCGCACCGCGTCGCGGGCGATCCATGCCCCCACCACCATGTCGAAAACGAGGTAGTGGGTCCAAGCCGCGGCGAACACCCAGTCGTCAGTGAAAGCCTTCCGCAGCCCGGCGATCGAGCCGAGCTCGTCAGGCGACGGTCCCCCCGCGGCCAGCTTCCAGCCGATCACGGCCGCGTAGGCCGCCGCAAGCGCGCCGGGGAGGAGCACGGCGCAGAGCAGCCCCGAGACGCGTTTGTTGCCGGGGAACGCCAGCAACGCGATCCATCCGAGCAGGGCGACGGTGTTCGTAATCCGGAAGAATTGTTCGGCCATGCCCGATAGCTTACCGAAAACCTGGGCGCCCCCGATGGGGAAGGAGCCGGTCGCCAGGTCGCGACGAGGCCCCAGCGCCGGGGATCATGACGGCCTCCGCGAGACGGCTCCTGCCGTGCCGTGGCCTGACCAACCCGCGGGGCGTGGTAGAAACGGCGAGATGTCGCCGCAGGCTGCCCGTCTGGGGCGAGTCCAGGCAGCCCCTCCCGATCCGTGCCCAATTCCCTCCCCTGTCGGAGATGATCCCGTGCGCGTGCTCGTCATCGACGACGAAGACTCCGCCCGCTGCGCGGTGGCCCAGGGGCTGCGGGCAGCCGGGGTCGAGGTGCTCGAGGCAGCCGACGGTCCGGCGGGGCTTGCCAAGGCGCTCGACGGCGGCGTCGATCTGGTCGTCCTCGATCTCCGGCTGCCGGGGATGGACGGGGAGGCGGTGCTCGCAACGCTGCGGCGCTCGAGCGCCGTGCCGGTGATCATCGTCTCGTCGAAGTGCCACGAGGACGACCGTGTCGGGGTGCTCGATCTCGGGGCCGATGACTATCTCGTCAAGCCGTTCACGATCCGCGAGCTCGAGGCGCGCATCCGTGCGGTGCTGCGGCGAAGCGACGGGGATGTGACCTCGGCGACCACGATCGGCGAAGTGACGATCGACTTCCCTTCCCGAGCGGCGACGCGCGGCGGCGAACCGGTAGCGCTGACGGCTCAGGAATTCGCCCTCCTCGCCTGCCTCGCGCGCCACCGCGGCCGGCTCGTCAGCCGGGCGATGCTCGAGGAGGCGATCCACCCTGGGGAGAACGTTCCCGAGGAGATGGTGAGCAATGTCGTCGACGTGCTCGTCCTCCGGCTGCGGCGGAAGCTGGGGCGCGACCTGATCACGACCCGGCGCGGCCAGGGCGTCATCATCGATGGGGCCGCGGGATGACCGATCTTCCCGCTGATCCCGCCGCGCGGCAGAAGAAGAGGCCATCGCTGCGGCGCCGGTTCATGCTCACCTTCGGCGCGCTGTTTGTCGTCGGCGCCGTGGTCCTCCGCCTCATCCACTATTCGACGACCGTGACGGCCATGGCCCACGATGTCGATCTCGAGCTCCGCGCGCACCTGTTCGCGTTTGAGGTTCATGACCGGCTCCTTCCCCTCCTGCCCGCCGGAAGCCCGCATCGCGACGACGGCTTTCTCCTCCCCACCATTCATCCGGTGGAGGGGGGAGAGCCGCGCGGCATCGCAGCGATTTTTGGCCTCGGGGCCGGTCCGATCGATCTCCCCAGCTTTCGCTGGTTTGCCGGGGGCTGGAAGGGGGATGGCACGAGGGTGCACGCCGTCGATCTTCCCCCCGGCGTGGCCTGGGATCCCGCCTGGGCGTCGCGCCTCGGCAGCGCTTGGACGACGGCCGACGGCCTGTGGCGGCTGGCGGCGATCGCCGGCGCCGATGGCACGGTGCTCATCGCCGGCACGTCGACGGCGGGCTTGAGGGCTGCGGCGAGGAAACAGGCCCTCTATCAGCTGGCGACGTTTGTCACGTGGGTGCCGCTGGTGCTCGCGGTCGCCTGGCTGACGCTGGCCCGAGTTTTCTCCCCTCTGGCCACGATCGCGGCCACCGCCCGCCGCATCCGGTCCGGCGTGTTCGACGAGCGGATCGACCTCGCCCATTCCGACGCCGAGGTGGCGGAGGTCGCCGGGACGATCAACGCCATGCTCGACACGCTCGACGACATCCGTCAGGCCCAGTCGCGCTTCAATGCCGATGTGGCCCATCAACTCGTCAATCCCGTTCATGCCATCCTGCTCGAGTGTGATGCCGAAGGCCGCGGCGCCCAATCCACCACCGAGATGGCCGGGGCGCTGAAGCGGATCGACGGCCTGGCGCGGCGGATCGAGGGGGTGTGTGAGAGCCTCCTTTGCTACTCGCGGACCGCGGCGCTCGATCCGGCCCGCCTGCGGCCGATCGACCTCGAGCCGATCGTCGCGGCGGCGATCGAGCGCGTCGAGCGGCACGCCGGCGACCGGGGCGTTGGGATCGTGCCGCCATCGAGCGGCGCGGTGATCCGGGGCGATCCCGACCTCCTCGAGGAGGTGGTCGTCAATCTGCTCACCAACGCCATCGATCACGGTGCCACCGGCGATCGGATCGAGGTAACGCTCGCGCAGGGAGCCTCCCGTTGCCGGATGGCGGTGATCGACTACGGCCCGGGCGTTCCCGTGCTCGCGCTTCCGAAGCTCTTCGATCGCTTCCACAGCGGCAAGGCTTCCGGTGGCCACGGCATCGGCCTGGCGCTGTCGCGCCGCATCGCCCGCAGCCATGGGGGCGATCTCGTCCACGAGGCCACGCCTGGCGGCGGAGCGACGTTTGTCCTCTTCCTTCCGGCGGCACTCGAGCCTTCGTGAAGGCCGCGTGACGGGGACCATGAACGGCCCATGAACGCTCCATGAAATCCCCATGAACGGCGGAGTTGCCGCCGACCTGCCGCCGAGCGGCGGCGTACGGGAGAGATCGAGTCCGGCGCGTGCCGAACCGAGCCGGCGTTGCTGCCGTCGCCACCTGGTCGCTCACCCGTGAGGCTCATCATGAATCCCATCCGGCAGTTTTGCTCGATGTTTCGGGAACTCCCCTCTCGCCAACTGCGACGGGGGCATGTCCGCAGTCTGGCCCGCATGGCGCGCGGCATGACGAGGCTCGGCAGCGAAGCGCTCGAAGGGCGGGCGATGATGTCGGCCACGGTGCCTGATTACAAAGTCGTGCAGGACTGGGGCTCCGGCTTCCAGGCCGGAATCACGCTCGACAACCGGGGCACCACGCCGGTGGCCGACTGGAAGGTGAGCTTCGACTATGGCGCCCAGATCAATTCGATCTGGGACGCGCGGATCGTGTCGCATGTCGGATCGACCTACACGATCGCCAACACCGGCTGGAACGGCACGCTCGACGCGGGCAAGAGCGTCGCCTTCGGGTTCATCGGGGCCGGCGGAGCCGCGGCCACCCCGTCGCGCTGGCTCCTCAATGGCGAGCCGATCGGCAGCGACGGCACGCCGCAGACGCCGCCGCTCCCGCAGATCGCGCTCGGCGCTGCGTCGGTCCAGGAGGGGGCCGTGGGGGGCGGTGCGAAGGCGGTCTTCGCGCTGTCGCTCTCCGCCCCCTCGGCAGTGCCGGTGACGGTTGCCTATCGGACAGCCGACGGCACGGCCGTGGCGGGAAGCGATTTCACCGCCACCAGTGGCACGGTGACCTTTGCCCCCGGGGCGACGAAGGCGGAGGTGAGCGTGGCGGTGATCGGCGATGCCACGACCGAGCCGAGCGAGACTTTCTCGCTTGTGCTCTCCGCGCCGCAGGGGGCCACGCTCGCCCAGGCGACGGCCGTGGGGACGATCCTCGACGACGACATTGCCCCGGCCGGCCAGGGGGTGACCGTGGCGTTCACCGTCACGGGGCAGTGGAGCACGGGCTTCGGTGGAGAGATCAAGCTCACCAACGGCGGCACGACGCCGATCCCCGGCTGGAAGCTCGGCTTCACCGCGCCATGGACGATCGCTTCGGCCTGGAATGCGACGCTTGTCGGCACGTCGGCCGTCGCCGGTGGGACTCGCTTCACCCTCGCCGATGCCGGCTTCAACGGCATCGTGCCGGTCGGTGGGAGCGTGACGATCGGCTTTGTTGGCGCCGGTGCCGGCACGATCGCCTCCCCGACCGACTGGACCCTCAACGGCCTCCCGCTCGGTAGTGGAAGCGGCGGCGGCAGCGGCGGCGGGACGGTCGTGCCTCCGCTCCCGACGATCAGTGTCGCGGGGGCTGCGGTGAAGGAGGGGGCGGCTGGGACGACGGCGAAGTCGGTGTTCACGCTGTCGCTCTCGGCGGCGTCAGCCGCTCCGGTGACAGTCGCCTACAGAACCACCGACGGCACGGCGAAGGCCGGCAGCGACTATACGGCGACCAGCGGCACCATCACCTTCCCGGCCGGAGTGACGACGCAGCAGGTGAACGTGGCGGTGATCGGCGACGCCACGGTCGAGACCGACGAGACCTTCTCCCTCACGCTCTCATCGCCGCAGGGGGCAGCGCTCGCCCAGTCGACCGTGTCGGTAGCGATCGTCAACGACGACACCGCGCCGAGCTCGGTCGGTGGCGACATCACGAAGACCGACAAGGTGCTGACGGCCTATTTCCCCGAATGGGGCATCTACGGCCGCAACTTCCAGGTGGCGGATGTTCCCGCCGACAAGATCAACCACCTCATCTACTCGTTCCTCGATCTGAAGAGCAACGGCCAGGTGGCGATCATGGATAGCTACGCGGCGCTCGACAAGCGATTCAGCGCTGCGGAGTCGGTGTCGGGTGAGGCCGATCTGTGGTCGTATCCAGCCAGCGACCCGCGTTCGCAGCAGACGGTGTGGGGCAATTTCAATCAGCTCGCCGAGCTGAAGGCGAAGGCTCCCCACATGAAAGTGATCATCGCCGTGGGGGGATGGACGCTGTCAGACAACTTCAGCGCCGTCTGCTCGACCCCGGCGGGGCGTGAGGCGTTTGCCAGCTCGCTCGTGAACTTCCTCACCACCTACCGGATGTTCGACGGCATCGACTTCGATTGGGAGTATCCGGGCGGCGGGGGGGAGGCGGGCAATGCGGCGAGCCCGAGCGACGGTGCCAACTATGCCTCGCTGTTGCAGTTGGTGCGGCAGAAGTTCGATGCCCTCGGGACCCAGCTGGGTCGGCGCTACGAGATCTCGGTCGCTTCGCCGGCCGGGATCGACAAGATCGCCACCTTCAACCTGGCCGGGCTCGCCCCGTCGGTCGACCACTTCAATCTCATGTCGTACGACTTCCACGGCACCTGGGAGACGACGACGGGGCATCAGTCGGCGTTCACTGGCGACGCGGCCGGGTATGACATCCAGACGGCGGTCAAGGCCTACCTCGCGGCCGGCGTGCCGGCCGCCAAGGTGATCCTCGGGGCGCCGCTCTACACGCGGGCCTGGAGTGGCGTGGCCGATGGTGGCGACGGTGGCTACCTGGAGAAGTCGTCGGGAGCGGCTGCAGGGACGTTCGAGAAGGGGGTCTACGACTACAAAGACCTCGTCGCGCAGCTGCAGGCCTCAGCGGGCGGTTGGAAGCTCTATTGGGACGACACCGCCCAAGCGGCCTATGTCTACGATGCCGCCGACAGTGCCTTCAGTTCGTTTGAGACCCGGGCCTCGATCGCGCAGAAGTCTGACTGGGCGGAGCGCTTGGGCCTTGGCGGGATGATGTTTTGGGACATCACCGGCGACGCCCTGGGGACGTCGGAGAGCCTCGTCGATGCGGCCTTTGAATCTTGGGTGCTCGGCGACAGCATGAGCACGATCCGGGCCCGCTCGAAGCTGATGACGGAGATCGTCGTCGGTGGTGACGGCGTGATCGCGTCCCTGCCGACGACATGATCCTCTGGATAAAGCACACGGCCGCATCCGCTCGGGAAACCCGGGCGGATGCGGCGTGGCAAAGGCTTCGAGAAGTTCTCAGAGCGATCAGGGAAGGATGACGGCGTCGATCACATGGATCACGCCATTGTCGGTCTTGATGTCGGTCTTCACGACCTTCGACATGCCCTTGTCGGTGCCGACCTTCACAACGCCGCCATCGGCGCTGATCTTGATGGTCTTGCCGCCGGCCGTCTTCGCTTCCTTGAGCTTGACGACGTCTGCCGCCATCACGGAGCCGGGGACGACGTGGAGCAGGAGGATCGCCTTGAGCTTTTCTTTGTTTTCGGGCTTGAGGAGATCCTCAACGGTGCCCTTGGGGAGCTTGGCGAAAGCTTCGTCGGACGGGGCGAGAACGGTGAACGGTCCCTTCCCCTTGAGCGTTTCGACGAGATCGGCAGCGCCGAGCGCTGCGGCCAGCGTCTTGAACGTGCCAGCCTTGACGGCGGTATCGACCAGATCATCGGCCACCGACATGGACGCTCCGCCGAGCGTGAACGCGGCGAGGGTCAAGAAGGCAATCAATCGATTGACGGTCATAAAAAGACTCCTGAGAAAAAAGTGTCGAGAATCTGAAAATCCTAGGCGGGTGCTCGGTGTTGGCAAGAATTGCCGATTTTCGGAACCCTCGAGCGAGGCAAAATGGCCCCCCACCTGGGCAGGCGGGGGGGCGTGATCGCCAAGCTGGGGCGGGAATCCGGCCTGTCGTCAAAAAAGGGAGTGCTGCGAAAAGCCTGAGGCCTGCCGGTAGACTTCTGCCATGGAGACCGTGCGGCTTCTTTTCTTCACCTCGCTCTGGACGGCCGTCTGGGGGGCGGCGCTCCCGCAGCTTTCCCGCCGCGTGGAGCTCATCGCCGGGTTGATCCCGTTCGCGGCATTCGGCCTGCGGGTGTTCGCGGCCTGCTTCCTCGGAGTGCCGGAGGACGACCCTGTCCGCCGGGCGGTCGCGCCGCTGGTCGACTGGGTGAACGGGGTCTCCGGTGTGCTGCCCTACCAATGGGTGCTCGACGTCACGGTCGCGATCGGCCTGGTGTGGTTGGCGTCGATCACCGGCATCCCGCGCCGGTGGCGGCTGGCCACGATCTGGGTGATGCCGGCGGTGGCGCTGGCGAGTCTGGCGAGCCTTCACTTCGCTGGCCTGCCGCTCGAGCGATGGCTCGTGCTTTGGTGGCGATAGCGCAAGCCATGATCGCGGGGCGGGCGGCCGCCGAGAGCGGGTTCGGCCGCGGCTTGGTGATCGTCAGCCGAGGCGGGAGATGGTTTCGATTCGCGACAGGACCAAGCCGGCGCGGGACTGGCTCGCTTCATCCGGGGCGAGATGGCCCTCAAGGAGGGCCGGCACGTCGCCGGTCTCCAGAAGTTCTCGCCACGTGGCGGCGACGAACGCCCGCACTTCTGGCGGGGCGGCCTCGATCTCTCCAACGAGCGATTGTCGACCGTCGACGACGGCGATGACGTCCTCCAGGTCATGGCTGGCGATCGGATCCCCTCTGCCGCGGTCATGAAACGCCGTCAGCTTTGTCACGAGAAAGTAGGGGGCCGTGACAAGCCGAATCTCCGGTCCGCCTGGAATCTGGAAAGGCTCCGCCGAATGAAACGCATCGGCGTACCACGCCGTCGAGAAGCCAAGCACCTCGCCCTTGGTCGGCATGATGTCGACGATCCGCCGGGGGGCATCGACGAATCGCCAGCGACAACGCGGGGCGCCTTCCGTCGTGTCCTCTTCCATGCCGAGGGCGACAAGCTCCTCCCGCAGCGTCTCGGCGTACTGCCCGTAATGGACGAGATCGATGACGACGTCGACATCCTTCGTGGCGCGGCCGGGCCGGCCAGTTGAGTCGGTGACAAGAAGTTCCACGACGACTCCGCCGAGGAAAGCGAGACGAGGGAGGAGCGGCTCGATGCGACGCGCCACGTCGCGGAGCATGACCAGATTCGGTGTCTCCGGACTAGCCATGGAGCAGCCTCGTCAAATGCTCTTTGGCCAGATTCCGCTCACGGGCCCGCCCTCCCCGAAGGGCGTCGATCAGACTCAAGCACTCGTAGAGCTTGGCATCAGCGCGGGCCGCCTTCGGGGCCCCGCGGTAGAGCGGCTTGAACGACGTGCCGCGGGCCTCTCCTTGCGGATCGGGCCACACCGGGACGGGGTCGGTGTCCTGAACGATCAGATCGACCAGCGGCGGCGCCGCGTGGGCCGTAGGCATTCCCCGCGTCATGCCGCCGCGGACGGCCGGGAAGGCGTAGCGGACGCCATGGAGCACAAACTCGAGGAGGGCTGAACGATTCGGCTGCCGGTCGGCGAGAAGGAGGCCCGCAGCCTTGGCCCGCGTCACCGAGCGGTGAACGGCCGAGACGCTCAGGCCAAGGGCGTCAGCGAGCTTTTGGAACGTGAGCCCTGGCTGGAGGGCCAGCTTCAAGGAGACGACCATGTCTTGCGGGCTGAGTTGCATCCCGCCATCATATATTCCATTTTCCAGAACATGGAAAAATTGGGATGCACGGCCCTTGTTTCAGCCCCGCACTCAGACGGGAATGCTTTGGCTCCTGCCTGCAAAGCCCCGAAAAAGAAGTAGCCTCGCGGCTTGGCCGCGACACAAAAAGAGCGGGCGAAGGGACTCGAACCCTCGACATCCAGCTTGGGAAGCTAGCGCTCTACCAACTGAGCTACGCCCGCGAACGAAAGAATCTTAGCAGATCATCTGACGCCTGCACGAGGGGCCCCCGACAACCGCTTTTCACGGTCCCGGCGGTGGCGCGGTCGGTGGCGTCGATGGTGGCGCGATCGGTGGCGCCTCCGGCTGCAACAGCCGCCGCAGGAGACGACCACGTCTTGGCCCGCCACCTACCGGCCCAGCCCCGGGCGCACCCGCCCCGGCGGCAGCAGCTGCGGCGGCACCCGTTGCGGCGGGATCTCCCGGTGCTCCAGCCCCAGACGGTGGCCCAGGCGCAGGCGCTGGCCCAGGCGCTGGCCCAGCACCCGCCGGCGGAGTTCCCTGCCCAGGCTGCGGGCCACTGGCCCCCTCCGCCGCCGCACGCTGGGCGCGCCGCCGGGCCACTTCCTCGATCAGCCCGCCAACCAGATCGATGACCCGATCGGTCTGCGGCGAATCGGCCATCTGCGGCGCCAGCCGATCCTTCAACCCGTCGATGATCTGCGCCGCCCCACCCCGCGTGGGCTGCTCTTCCGTCGGGGGCTCTCCGCCATCAGCCAGGGGCCGGGCGTCGTCGCCCGCTGCAAACCCAGCCGGCGGTGAGCTCCCGGTTGGCCCGCGATCCCCCGCTGAAAATGCCTGGCCTGCCTGCGGCCCCACACCAGGACGCTTGATCGGTGACCACCCCGGTCGCGGTGGCGGAGGAGAAAGCATCTCGGGTTGATCGCCGACACCGCCCGCCGCATCGGCTTCGCCACCGGTGACGGCAGCGCTGGCGGCTCCGTCAGCGGCGACGGCCGCACCATCGGCCTGCCCAGGGGCCCAGCCCGGCCGCGGCGGTGCGGAGGCTGCCGGCCGCAGCGAGGCTGCCGGCTGCGGCTCGGCTCCGGAAGCGGCTGGCTGCGGCTCGGCGCCAGGAGCCGCTGTCGGCTTCTGGCGGAGGCGATCGATCGTCGCGGCGATCACGCCGGCAGCCGCCCCGCGGATCGAGCCGTCGAAATCGATCCGCGGCTCGCCGAGCTTGCCACCGATCCCAATCGACACCGTTTTCCCGGCCAGCGAGGCAAGGATCGGGCGGTCGGCGGGAAGGTCGGCCGGGAAGGGGAGGGCGAGCTTGAGGTCGAGAACCTTGTCGTCGAGCCCCACCGACCCCCGCGACGTCAGATCGAGACGACTCCCGCCACGCGGCAGCGGAAAGCCGAACTCGAGCCCCTCGTGCCACATCCGCCGGTCTTCCATCCGGAAGGTGATCTGGGAGTTGTCGGCGATTCGAATCGATGTTGGCACCTGGATCCGCCCCGGCAGCGACGCGAGGATCCCCGCCACCATCGGTCCCGGCCCGAGATCGACCGCGTGCATCGTGAGCTTGCCGGAGAACATCGACTTCTCCGGCGCTCCCACCGGGAACGTGCCTCCATCGAGCGCAAGTGAGAATTGGCCGCCTGTCCGCGTGGCGTCGGCCAACACCGGCGCGATGTAGGCGAGCACCCCCTGGGCCACGCTCGGCTCGAGTGCGGCCCCGTCGAGGATCGTCGTCGGCTCCAGACTCCATTCGCTCGCATCCCCCGCCGGCGTGTGGGCGAGTCGGAGCGTGACATCGATCGGATCGCTGATCCACGGATCGGGCGACCACGGGCCCTCAATCCTGACGCGGGCATCGACGACATCGAGCACCATGCGGAGGGGAGTCTTGCGCGGAGGACGGTGGCCCTCGTCCGGGTCGCTCGGATCGACGAACAGGCCGGCGGCGTTGGAATTGCGATCCTCGCCGAAGACGAGATGCGTCTCGAGCCCCGCGACGGTCACATGGCCGACGTCTCCCCCCGTGAAGAGGAACGCGGCGATCCCATGGGAGGCCTCGATGCGCTGGATCACCACCGGCTCGCGGGCGCCATTGGCGGGGACGACCACGATGTCCTCGAAGGCGATCGGACCGAGCCAGGTGAACGTCGCCTTCGCCATCTCCACCCGACCGTGGAGGTTGGGGACAAGGCGCGACACCCACGCCGTCACCCGTGAAGGCTCCGAGAGCCACCACGGCACCACCGCCCCGCCAAGGAGGATCACACCGAGGAACACGAGCCCTGCCGTGGCAAGCAAGCCGGTCCAGGATCCCTTCGTGGCAGCGGTCAGCGGCGCAGCGGGCATGTCGATCGGCATGGCACCAGCGGGAGAGGAAGGAGTTGGGAATACGGATGGGCGGGAAGCAGCCTCGTCAGGAAAAAGGCGATCAGTCATGGGGGTGAAAAACCTGCGGGCGTCGCCGGGCTCGGATCGACGGGAATCGATGCATCCTACCGAGGGGGAGGCCGGGAAAAAGGAGGCCCGGCGCAGGGCCCCGAGGTCTGGCGGAAAGCCCCCGCGACTGTACGGGGCCGGGCGGGGGAAAGTTGGCAGGATCGCCACGCCCGGCGCCAAAAAAAACCGGGCCCCCCTTGCGGGAGGCCCGGTCTGGATTGGGACGACTCTTGCGAACCGTCGTTGAATCCCGGCGCCGATCAACCCGTGCCCCAGGGCAGGCACGCGAGGAGCGAGCACCGGACGATTCAGGTGCCGACGGCGGCCGGAGCAGCCGGGGCCTCGGTCGGAACGGCCGGAGCGGACTGGGTCGGCACGCCCTCGGAGATCACGCTCGAACCGCTGCAGTCGCCGTTCGGGCAGCCGCCGGAGACCGAGCCACCCTCGACGCCGTACTCGGCCGAACCGCCACCGCAGCTCGAGCAACCGCTCGAGACGGCACCACCCTCGACCATCTCACCACCACCACAGCTCGAGCAGCCGCTCGAAGCCGGGGCGGCATCGCCGCAGTTGCCGCTGTCGCAGCCGCTGTCGCAGCCGCTGTCGCAGCCGCTGTCGCAAGCCGGAGCGGCCGGGGCAGCGCCGTGGCAACCACGGGCAGCCTTCTTGGCATGGAGCTTGGCGAGAAGGCCAACGCGCTTCTTGCCGTGGCAGCTCGGAGCAGCGGCCGGAGCCGGAGCAGCCTCGCAGCCCGAATCACAAGCCGGAGCGGCTTCGGCAGCCGCAGCGCCGTGGCAGCCCTTCTTGGCATGGAGCTTGGCGAGCAGACCGCCGCCCGACTTGCGGCCATGACAACCGTGGCCGGCAACCGCGCCCGACTCACCGCCAACGAGGCTGATGGCGACGAGCGCGACGACCATCGCAACCGACGAACCGAGGAAACGCTTCATCTTGAATCTCCAGGAAGAAAAAAATCGGACGCTACGCGATCCGAATCGGCCGTCACGAACCGCTTCCGATCCGGGACGGCCACCGGACCGCAGCAAAGACGTTGCCAGTCCGGATGGCATCAGCCAGCCGGAGCGGAGAGCCCCCTGCGGAACACCCCGACAACCAGCGGCACTGCCCTGTAAGTGCTGCGGGTTGGCGAAAGATTGCCGTTTAGGGGATCTGGGTAGAAGGCTAACAGCCGGGGGGGAGGTGTCAAGAACCGGCCCCGATCGTCAGCTCACCATAAATGGGGGGCACCGGGGTCGGCTGGACCGTCTGGGCCGGGAATCCGGGCCACAACAGGGGGGATGGCGGGGAACCCGGGCCTCCGCGGTCATAAAAAAAGGCGGCCGGGAGGGGGCTCCCGGTCGCCTGGTGCGTTCTGTCGAGGTTTTTCGGGCTGCCAGACGCTCCGCCGGGCAGCCGCGCCAGGCCGGTTCAGCGGCGGCGATCGCTCCCCGGCTGGGCGGCGGTCGCGGCGGCCGGCTGGCCCACCTGCGAAGCGGGCGTGGCCGGCGCGACGGTGGTGCCGGTGGTCGGGATGGGAGCACTCCCCTCGGCCTGCTCGGCCGCCTGGGCCCTGCGCTGCATCTCGACGGCAACCATCTCCTGCTTCGCGATCATGTCGTCGGGATCTTCGAAGTTCAGCAGGAGGGGTGCCATGTCGTCGAAGACCTTCATCGCCATCCCCACCACGCGCCAGCCCTCTGGGTCGAGACGGACCACCCAGACGATGTTCTCGCTGCTCTCCTGCCCCGCTTCGTCGGTGTCGGACCACACCGTCCCGACATGGACCAGGTCGCCGGAATCACCGATCAGTTCGCAGTCCTTCACCTGGTAGCGGGCGGAAGGGTTCACCGGCGGCGCGACCGTCAGGCCGAGCTCCTCCGTCTTCGTCCGCGCGACGGTCGTCAGCATCGACGAGGCCGCTGCGTCGTCGCCGCGCTTGATCGCCTCGAGAAACTCAACCACCGAGGCCTTTGCCGATTCAGTCCCCCCCGACTTCGTGCCGGCCGTGGTCGCGGTTCCCCCACCCCCGGAGCAACCGGAAAGGACGAGGCCACAGACCACGGCACAGCCGGCGAGGAAACTCGCGGTCCAGAGGGACCAGCGGCCAACCTGGGACAACGCGGGAGTAGGGGGGGGATTGAGAGGCATAGGGGACTCCATTCCGGCGGGAATTGATGGGTGCTGTCGTGGCGGCGGGCCAGGGTCGACCGGCGGCCTGCCGGCGGGAACAATCGGGGCGGAAGGGTGACGGCGCCGCGGACGACGGTCAAGGTGAATAACGGCTTGGAAAAACCAGCGGCCCGGGGGGGGACGCGCGGTCGGGAGAAGGGGATAGGATGACGGCGTCGCTTGTCCCCGATTGCCTTTTCCCCCCATCCTTCCCCGCCCCGCCAGCGCCGCGCTCCCCTCACCCAACGTTCACCCCCCGCCCTGACTCCCGATGCCCCCGCCCACCTCGCTCCCAACGCCCCGTTCACCGGCTGGCCGCCGCGTCCCGGCAGGGCTGGTGATGATTCTCGCCGTCGGCCTCGCCGTCGGGGCCACGTTCGGCGATGCCGCCCAGAGTGGGCGCCGGCCGCGGGAGCGGCAGCGGGCCAAGCCCCCCGCCAAGGTCTGGGACAAGACGTCGAAGTCGGCGTTCTTCGACGACGCCTTCGCGACGCTCGAAGGGGAACGCCCCGACTTCGCCGCCGCCTCGGCGGCCCGCGCGGCGGGTCGGACTGGCGCGCCGGCCGCGGCGGCCGGTGGGGAGGAGGGCGGATTCCGCTGGTCGACCCTCGTCTCCCCCGACACCCTCACTGACGAGGTCAAGGAGCAGAGGAAGATCGTCGTCGCCTCGATCGCCTCCGCCTCGGAGTTCAAAGGGGGGGGCTACGACAAGGCCCGCGAGTCCTTCAGCGCGATCGCTCTGGTGTTCGGGGTGATCGCCGCCCACGACGGTGATGTCCGCTGGAAGAAGGATGCCGAGAACGCCCGCGATCTCTTCGCCCGGGTCGGCTTCAATTGCAAGGTGGGGACCGACGGTTCGTTTGCCGAGGCGAAGGCCCGGGCCGCCGATCTTGACGCCCTCCTCGACGGCGGGGCCCCCGCCAAGAAGGCCGATCGGGAGGAGGATTTCACCTGGAGCCAGGTGGCGGCGCGGCCGGCGCTCATGAGCCGTTTGGAAGTGGCCGAGCAGACGGCCGGCGGGATCGTCGCCTCCAAGGGAGATTTCGAGAAACAGGTCGACTCGCTCCTGCGGGAGATCGAGATCGTCGCCGCGATCGGCGAGGTGATCCAACAGAAGGACTTCGAGTACTCCGACGACGACACCTACCGGGGTTATGCCGCCGCGATGCGCGATGCGGCCGTGCGCGCTCGCGACGCGGCACGCAAGTCTGACTACGATGCCGTTCGAACTGCGGTCGGCGATCTGAAGAAGTCGTGTGACGCCTGTCACGGCGACTACCGCAGCTGACACCGAGGACCTGCCCGTGATGTCGAGAGGACGATTTGCCGGCCCACGGCCGGAGCGTGGCCCCATCCGCCGCGGAACCGGGCCAGCCCTGCCGCGGCGCGGTCGGGGGGGCGAGGCGCGCCGCCGCCCGGCGGCACGGCCCCGCGAGCGCGACCGCGGCGACGACGAGCGCGGGCCGCTCGAGATCGCGCTGGTCGGCGATCTGACCGACAACGAGGCCGACCTCACCGACAAACTCCTCGGCGTGCCGCCAGGGGGCGAGTGCACGATCTGGTTCGATTCCCCCGGCGGGAATCCCTACTGCGCGATGGCGCTCTCGACGCTCATGAAGTTGCGCGGCGTGCGGGCGACGGGGATCGTCGGCGGCGAGTGTTCGTCGGCCGCGCTGTGGCCGTTTGCCACCTGCATCCGCCGGCTCGTTACCCCCTACAGCGTGTTTCTCTTCCATCCGATGAAGTGGCAGAGCGAGGAGCACATCGGGATCACCGAGGCGGCCGAGTGGTCGCGCCATTTTGTCGAGATCGAGGGGGAGATGGACCGGATGCTCTGTGACCTCTTCGGCAGGTCGCACGACCTCATCGCCCACTGGATCAAGACCCACCGCTACGTCTCGGGAAAGGAGATGGTGGAGGCGGGGCTGGCGGAGATGGTGGCCCTGGAAACGCTTCCCGAACTCCTCCCCCCCGCCGCCGACTGACCCCCTCTCACGCTCCCTCGTCACGCTGCTACGATGAAGCGTCATTTCCGCCCGACACCGCACCGGAGCGCCTTTATGCACGTCCGTTTAGCCCTCGTCGCCCTCGTGGTTGCCCTTGTCGCCGCCGCGGCCCCCGTTCAGGCCTGGCAGGACGGGGCCGAGGCGCTCTCCTACACGATCGCCGAGGAGGGTTTTTCGCTTGCCGCCCCGGAGGGCTGGAAGCGGGTGCAGCCGAAGTCGTCGATCGTCGAGACGGAGTTTTCGATTCCTTCGGAAGGGGAAGGGCTTCAGCCTGGGCGGATGACCGTCATGGGAGCCGGGGGGAGCGTTCAGGCGAACGTCGATCGCTGGTATGGCCAGTTCGCCCAGCCCGATGGGAGCGACACGAAGTCGAAGGCGACGACGAAGAAGGTCAAGCTGGCCGGATGCGACGTCACGATCGTCGACATCACCGGCACCTACAAGGACGCTCCCGCTGGGCCTTTTGCCGGTGGCAAGGCCGTCGACCGCCCCGATTACCGGATGCTCGCGGCGATCGTGGAAACGCCCGACCGCGGCAATTACTTTTTGAAGTTTTACGGACCGGGGAAGACCGTCGCGAAGTATGCCGACGGATTCCGCGCCATGGTCGAAGGGCTCGTGCCCGCCGGCAAGTGACGGTCCTGCTCCCCAGTTCCCGCTCCCGGAGTCGTCTGCCGACATGAAGATCCAGGACTTCCTCGACCACCACCGCATCGCTGGCAACCCGTTTGCCGAGGAAGACGCGCAAAACGACACCGTCTTCAAGCGCACCTGCCTGGAGTCGACCTTTCATCCGGCCTGGGACAAGATCTACGGCAACCCGGACGATCCAAGCACCGCGATCGTGTTCGGCGAGAAAGGGGCGGGGAAGACGGCGCTCAAGCTGCAGATGGTGCGGCAGTTCGAGCGCCACGATGCCGATCATCCCGAACGGAAGACGTTCGTCGTTCTCTATGACGACTTCAATCCGTTTCTCGATCGGTTCATCGACCGGGTCGGTCCGAAGCGGCCGGTGGAGAAGGTGCTCGCCCACTGGAAATTGTGGGACCACATCGACGCCATCCTCGCTCTCGGCACGACACAACTCGTCTCGAAGCTCCTCGAGGGGGGCGGACGCGAGAAGCACCGGCTCGCCGGTCCGCAGGCGCGAGATCTGGCGCTCCTGGCCGCCTGCTACGACCAGTCGACCGGCGAGACCTTCCCCTCCCGCTGGGCCCGGCTCCGCCGGCTCGTCGGCTACAAGACGTGGAAGTCGTCCTGGTCGTGGTGGCTGGGAATGGTGGCAACGGCACTGATGGCCGGGGCGCTCGTGTCGGGGGGTGTCCGCGGCAATCTCGATTGGACGGGGCTGTGGTGGCCGTGGACGCTCCTGTTCGCCGCCTGGGCCCCCTGGCTATGGCGGCGGGTGCGGGCGTGGTGGACCGCGCGGCGGATCGTTCGCGGCATGCGCACCGGCAACCGTACCACCGGCCAGCTGACCCAAGCCCTGGCGCGGATGCCGGAGGTCGATCTCGCTGGCCAGCCGCTGCCGAAGCATGCGCGCAGCGACGACCGTTACGAGCTCCTCGCGAAGTTTCAGGGGGTGCTTGCCGCCCTCGGCTACACCGGGATGGTGGTGATCGTCGACCGCGTCGACGAGCCGCACGCCGTCAACGGCCAGGCCGAGCGGATGCGGCTCCTCGTCTGGCCGATGCTCGACAACAAGTTTCTGAAATCCCCCGGGCTCGGCTTCAAGCTTCTCCTTCCCGAGGAGCTCTACCGCTTCATCGAGCGGGAGGACGAACAGTTCAACCAGCGCGCCCGGCTCGACAAGCAGAATCTCGTGCCGGGCCTGGAGTGGACCGGCGAAACGCTCTACGACATTGCCTCCCAGCGGGTGAAGGCGGCGAGCGTCGGGAGCCCCCCGGCAACGCTTGCGCAGCTCTTCGATCCGGCTGTCGACCAGAGGCGGCTCATCGATGGCCTGCGGACCCTGCGGGTGCCCCGTCACCTGTTCAAGTTCCTCCATCGCCTCCTCGTCTCCCACTGCCACTCCCACACCTCGGAGCAGCCGGTGTGGACGATCCCGCTGGAGCAGTTCGAGCGGGAGTTGGCCGTGTTCCAACGTGACCAAGATGCCTTCGATCGCGGGCTCGCCCCGCGTTAGCAGGCTGCGGGAAAGTCATCTCCGACCGCTCCGGCGGCGGGGACCGGAGAAGCCCGAAAACCAGATCTTGGGCGCCCGGGGCTGGCGGTCGGTCACAGAGCGTGACTGCCCCGGCAGGGCCGCAAGGCGTTGTGAATCCCCCTGGAGAGTGATCCCCTGCGGGCTCGGCCGTGCCGGGAGCTGATTTGCAATGCCCTGTTTGTCTGGGTAATTTGCATCAAATAATCAGCCTAGGGGGCTTGGGTTCATCTGCCCGCTCCCGTGTTTTAGGGGACTCGTCCGTGGTCAATCGCAACATTCCGCCCGTGCATGCCGTCTTGGGAATCATCGAGGATTCCCGCACTCTCCCCGCGCAAGGGGACCTCGGCGATGCCTGGTATGAAGAGGCGAAGGGGCGGCTGTGGATCTGGGACGACATCAACTCCCGGTGGGTCGATCTGACGCTGTGGCGCTCGGGGAATGCGGGTTCGGGAGCCACTGGCCTCGCCGGCGCTGCCGGTCTGACGGGTGTTCAGGGAGAACCCGGGCCGAAGGGGGAGCCTGGGATTCAGGGAGAGCCGGGGACGATCGGCCCGCGCGGCGAGCCGGGCCAGGCGGGGCCGAAGGGGGATCGGGGAGAGCCCGGTCCGGCCGGCCCACAGGGGAAGCCTGGCCTCGACGGGAAGCTCGGCCCAGCCGGAAAAGATGGCAAACCGGGACCGGCCGGTGCGGCGGGCCCGCAGGGGAAATCGGGGCTCGACGGCATTGATGGCGTCAACGGCCTCAACGGAATCAACGGCAAGGATGGGAAGCCCGGTGTCGCTGGCCTCAAGGGGGAGCGCGGCCCGGTGGGCCCGGCTGGCGCGGCTGGCAAGCAGGGCCCCGCAGGAGCGCCCGGCAAGCCCGGCGCCGCTGGGAAGAACGGTCTCGACGGCAAGGATGGGAAGCCCGGCGCGGCCGGCCCGAAGGGGGAGAACGGCGCGGCAGGAGCGCCCGGCAAGCCCGGCGCGGCTGGGAAGAACGGCCTCGACGGCAAGGATGGAAAGCCCGGTGTGGCCGGCCCCAAGGGGGAGAGCGGCGCGGCAGGAGCGCCCGGCAAGCCCGGTGCAGCTGGGAAGAACGGCCTCAACGGTAAGGATGGAAAGCCCGGCGCGGCTGGGAAGAACGGCCTCGACGGCAAGGATGGGAAGCCCGGTGTGGCCGGCCCGAAGGGGGAGAGCGGCCCGGCGGGAGCGCCTGGGAAGCCCGGCGCAGTTGGGAAGAACGGCCTCAACGGTAAGGATGGAAAGCCCGGTGTGGCGGGAGCGCCCGGCAAGCCCGGCGCCGCTGGGAAGAACGGCCTCAACGGCAAGGATGGAAAGCCCGGCGCGGCTGGCCCGAAGGGGGAGAGTGGCCCGGCGGGAGCGCCCGGCAAGCCCGGTGTGGCTGGGAAGAACGGCCTCAACGGCAAGGATGGCAAGCCCGGCGCCGCTGGCCCCAAGGGAGATGTCGGGCCGGCTGGGCCGACGACCGGTCTGCGGGCCTCCGGCGCCCGTGATGTCACCGCCGCGATGCGGCTGCCGAGCGGCGGCGGACTCGACCGCGCCGTCCTGAAGCGCGTCGGGGACACCGTCGAACTGGCGCTCGTCGGACTGCGTGGCAGCCGCCAACTGAAGGGGCTCCTCGGCAAGATTCCCGCCGGCTTCCGCCCGTCGCTCCCCCAGAGCCTCGTGACTGCCGACGAGGGATTCCGTCAGGTGCGCGTCAGTGTCGATGCCGGGAATGCCGGCGTCTCCGTCACTCAGCCTGCCGGGGCCGGTGGCCTCGGCAAGGTCGCGACGTCGCTCGTCTGGCTGACCAACGACACCTGGCCGACGACGCTCCCCGGAAAGCCTTGGAACCGCTGATCCCGTTCCCAGCTTGGTAGGCTCGGGGGCCTCGAGGTGCGAGACGTTCCGGGATCTCCCATGGCCGAGCCCGATTCCCCACCACCGCCGGCACCAGAGCTTCCGGAGCTCCACTCGCTCGTCGTGGGGCGGGATGCGATGGCGTGCCGGTTCGAGGTGGTGTTCAACGCCGGCGAGGTGCCCGATGCCACCGAGCTCGGCCTGGCGGCGCTCGATCTCGTCGACGCGATCGAGGAGCGGATCACCGTCTACCGCGACTCAAGCGAGCTCGCCCGTCTCAACGCTACCGCTCCCCAGGGGTGGCAGCCGGTCGCGGCGGACATCGTGGCCCTCCTCGCCCACGCCCGCTCGCTC
The DNA here is from genome assembly GCA_943332855.1 of Candidatus Kuenenia stuttgartensis. Taxonomy (GTDB): domain Bacteria; phylum Planctomycetota; class Planctomycetia; order Pirellulales; family UBA1268; genus QWOP01. The sequence goes on along the minus strand of CALQRA010000004.1, from coordinate 30,897 downwards.
CATGCGCGGACGGCCGGTGGCTTCGATCCGGCCGCCGGGAGCCTCGTCCGTGCCTGGGGCTTCCTGCGGCGCCAGGGGCGCACCCCCGACGCCCCGACGCTCGCCGCCGCTCGGGCGGCGGCGGGGATGGAGCATGTCGAGATCGACGAGGTCGCGGGGCGGGTGCGCTTCACGCGCCCCGGCCTCGAGCTCAACCTCGGGGCGATCGGCAAAGGGTGGGCGCTCGATGCGGTGATCGGGATGCTCACCGCCGCCGGGGTGGCGAGCGTGCTCGTCCATGGCGGCTCGAGCAGTGTCCGCGCCATCGGACTCCAGGGGCCAGCCCTTCCCGGACGGCGAGGGTGGCGCGTCGGCATCCGCCATCCGCTCCGGCCGGGGCGGCGGCTGGCCACCGTGACGCTCGTCGACGCGGCCCTGGGAACGAGCGGTTCGGGGACCCAGTTCTTCGTCGACCGCGGGCGCCGGCTCGGGCACATCCTCGACCCACGCAGCGGGCTTCCGGCGGAAGGGGTGCTGTCGTCGACGGTGATCGCGCCGCGCGCGGCCGATGCCGATGCCCTCTCCACGGCGCTCTATGTCCTCGGGCCGGCTGGGCTCGAGCGGATCGCGCCGGCCGGCGGCGACTGCGCTGCGGTGCTCGTTGTCCCCGCCCGCAATCCCGCCAATGTCCGCGTCCTCACGGCGAACCTCGACCCCCAACTCGTCGAGTGGGATCCGGGGGAGGGGCTGGAGGTGGTGCGCGTGGTGTGAGCGGTGCCCACGGCGCATCAGGACGCGCCGGCGACGCCCCCCGCCAGGCCGGCCAGGCAGGCTGCCACCCAGCCCCAGGGGGGTGAACGCCGGTGGCGGATCGAACGAGAGGAGGACGAGGGCATTGGATGGTCAGGGGCGGAGAACGGGCGTTGGCAGAATTGCCCTCGCGCGGCAAGGGCAATCGGGGTAGAAAGAGCGGTGCCGGCCCGTTTCCGGCGCCGGCGGAGGGCGGAAGTCCCCTGCCCCGGCGGTCTTCCTGGGGTACACTGTTTGGGCGTGACACGAGACGGGCCGACTCCCTGGACACCCGACCGAACTGAACATGATCGAGTGGTTCGAGCAGGGGTCGTACCTCGGCATCGTGATCTTCCTGACGCTCACGGGGATCGGGCTCCCTGTGCCGGAGGAGGTGCCGATCATCGCTGCCGGCGTCGCCAGCAAGGCGGGGGCGCTGCAGTGGTATTACGCCCTCCCTGCCTGCCTCCTCGGCGCGGTGCTCGGCGACAGCCTGATGTACGCCGTGGGGAGATTTTTTGGCGCCAAGATCCTCCGCGACCATCCGTGGTGGTCGGGGTTTCTCACCCCCGAACGCGAGAAGACGATCGAGGATCTCATCAACCGGCACGGAATCAAGGCGTTCTTCGTCGCCCGATTCCTCGTCGGCCTGCGGAGCCCCTTCTACCTCACCGCCGGCATGCTCAAGGTGAAGTACCGCTGGTTCCTTCTCGCCGATCTCCTTTGCGCATCGGTGGTCATCGGCGGATTCTTCGGGCTGGCCTATTCCTTTGGGGACAGCATCAGCGGCCTGATCCGCTCGGCCGAACGGGGGCTAACGCTGGCGGCGATCTCGCTCGCCTTCCTGGCGGTGGTGGCGTTCTTCTGGTTTCGGAAGCGGCGGATGCAGATGCTCGACCGCGACCCCGAGGCGCTGTTTGAGAACAAGGAGCTGATCTTCGGCCCCGCCGCCGACCGGATCGTCGATGCCGTCGGGATCGGCGACGGCCACACCACGCATGTCGAACCCTCCCCTGGCGACCGCCCCCGCGGCCGCGACTGACGGCGGGAGTGGTCGGGCCGATTCTGCCGGCTCAGGCTGGGAAAATGTCCCTTTTCGGCAAGCTTGTCGACCTCGGGCGACTTTGACGTCGCCAAACGGCGACCTAGGTACCTGTGGAGCCTTTTTCGTCCACGGGATTCACCATGCGCGCCGACCTCGTTTCCGCACCGCCCAGCCTTCCCTCCCCGCTCCCGACGCCCGGGGGGAACAGCCGGGCGACGCGCGGGGCGGAGCGGAATGGGGCGCGCGGCCGGGTGGTTGTCATCGATGCCGATCGCCGGGCCGCATCGGGAACCGCGGCCTGGCTCTGTACGCAGGGGTGGCACGCCAGCGCCGCCGGGAGCGCCGACGAGGCCCGCCGCCTCGTCTCGCGCGGCCGATGTGATGCGTGGGTCGTCGTCGGCCAGGTGGCCATGCGGGGCGCCGAGGCGGTCCGCCAGCAACTCCCCTCCCGGCACGCGCTGGCCAGGCTCGTCGCCGTGCTCCCTTCCCAGGCCGATCCGGCCGGGTGGGACATCACGATTGGCTTTCCGGCTGCCGATGACCGGCTGCTGGAGGCGCTCATGAAGGCCTGCCCGATCCCGTCCTCAGACGTCGAGCCGGGCCTGGCTTCGCCAGCGGATCGGGTCGCGATCCTTGGGGGCGACCCGGCGATCCGCCGGGTGCTCGACATCGCCGGTCGCGTCGCCGACACCGGGGTCACGATCCTCCTCACCGGCGAGAGCGGCACGGGGAAATCGCTCCTCGCCCGGGAAATTCATGCCATCAGCGGCCGCCGCAGCGGGCGCTTCGTCGAGGTCGCCTGCGGCAGCCTGTCGGAATCGCTCCTCGAGAGCGAGCTGTTCGGCCATGTCGCCGGCGCGTTCACGGGGGCCACGGTCGACCGCGAAGGGCGTTTCGCCCAAGCCGATGGGGGAACGATCTTCCTCGACGAGATCGCCACCGCCACGCCGGGCCTTCAGGTGAAGCTCCTCCGCGTCCTCCAGAACCTCGAGTTCGAGCCGGTGGGGGGGGGATCGACGCGCAAGGTCGACGCCCGCCTCGTCCTTGCCACTCACGAGGATCTCGCGGCGCTGGTCGCAGCCGGCCGGTTCCGCGCCGATCTGTTCTGGCGGATCAATGTCGTCACGATCGAGATGCCGGCGCTCCGTGACCGGCGTTCCGATATCCCCCTCCTCGCCAGCCACTTTCTCACCCGCGCTACGGCCCGGGCGGGGCGAACGGTCGACGGCTTCACCCCGGGGGCGCTGGCGGCCCTGCTGGCCCACGACTGGCCCGGCAACGTCCGCGAGCTCGAGCACGCTGTCGAACGCGGTGTCTATCTCGGCACGACCAGCCGCGTCGAGGTCAGCGATCTTCCCCCGGCGGTGATGGCGGCCGGCGCGGTCCGGGTCGAGCCGCTTGGCGCGGGGGCGCTGCGAGAGTCGCTGGCGGTGCCGGAGCGGCAGATGATCCTCGAGGCGCTCCAGCGCCACGCCTGGCGGCGCGACGCGGCAGCTCGGGCCCTGGGCATCAACCGGACGACGCTCTACAAGAAGGCGAAGCGCCTCGGGCTCGATCTTTCGGCGCTCCCCGCGGGGGGCTAACCGCGGCGCGGCCGCGGCACCGTCATCCGAACAGCTCCCGCACCGGTTCGCCGCCGTCGACGAGGCGCACCGGGCGTCCTGACGGGGCGACCGTCTCCACCGACGGGTCGATCCCGAGCGCGTGGCAGAAGGTGGAGAACAGATCGGGCACCGTCACCGGGCGCTCGAGGATGTCGACGCCGCGCGAGTCGGTGGCCCCCACGACCCGCCCGCCGCGAACGCCGCCGCCGCCCAGGACGGCATTGAAACTCCTCGGGAAATGATCGCGCCCGCCGCGCGGATTGACTTGTGGAGTCCGGCCGAACTCCCCCATCCAGATCAAGAGCGTGTCGTCGAGGAGCCCGCGGTCGCCGAGGTCGCGCACGAGGGCCGCGAACGGTCGGTCGACGCGGCCAGCGAGGCGGGCCGTTTGGTCGGCGTTGTCGGCGTGCGTGTCCCAGCCGTCGCACACCACCTCGACGAAGCTCACGCCGCGCTCGACGAGGCGGCGCGCGAGGAGGCAGCCGGAGGCGAAATCCCCCTCCCCGTACAGCGCCCGCGCGGCGTCGGTCTCGCCGTCGAGATCGAAGGCCTCCATCGCCGGGCTGTGGATCAACCGGCTGGCCCGCTCCCGCAGCGCGCGGTGATCGGCCGCCTCCTGCGGCAGCCGATCGGCGAATCCCCCCTCCAGACGCGCCGCCAGATCGAGCCGACGCTCGTGGCGCGCCGCGGGCACCAGCGCCGTCGTGTTGGCCGGTGGCTGGTCAGGATCGCGGATCTCGAACGGCTCCCACGCCATCCCCAGAATCCCGGCGCCGGAGTCGGCCCGGCCGCGAGCACCGATCCGGACGACCGGCGGCAGATCGGCGCCGCAGTCGCTCGTGGCGCCCGTGGCGACGGTGGCGACGGTGGCGACGGTGGCGAGTTGACTGGCGACGATCGACCCGAGCGTCGGGTGGCGGACGCCGGGGATCGGCAGGTAGCCGGTGTGGAGGAGGTGGGTGGCGCGGGGATGGCTCCCCTCCTTGCTCGTCATCGAGCGGATCACCGCCAGCCGGTCGGCCACCGCCGCCGCCTCGGGCCAGTGTTCGGCGAAGCGGATCCCGGGGACGGCCGTGGCGATGGCCGCCGTGCCGCCGCCGTTGGGGTGTTCTGGGAGTGGGCTGAAGGTCTCGAACTGCGACGGCCCCCCCTGCATCCAGAGGAGGATGCAGGCCTTGTGGCGGGCCCGCAGCCCGTCGGCGTGGGCCGCGGCGAACGGGCCCCATCCAGACCCGGGGAGGAAGCCGCCGCCGGCCCCCCATCCCACGGCGCCCAGTCCGAGGGCGCGGAGCAGCGAACGACGATTCGGGCACGATGAAGGCATGCCGACCTCCGATCACGGACGGTGGAGAAACTCGACCGAATTGATGAGCGCCCAGAAGACATCCTCGAACCCCTCCGCGCGGTCGCCGGCGCTGTTCACATGCGTGAGGCATGTGGCCAGTTCGTCGGCACTTGGGGCCCGGGCCAGTGCCCGGTAGTAGAGGGCCTCGGTCACCGCCGCGTCGTCGGACTCGGTACGGAGGAGACGGCCGAGGAGCGTGCCGGGCCGGTGGCCGTCGAGGGCGGCGGCGACCTGCGGGCCATTCATGAACACGAGCGTTTGCGGGATCGAGCCGACGATCTCCTCACGCGGCAGGCTGGGGTCGTAGCCGAAAACCTGGCCGAAGAGATTGCGCGGGCTGCCGAGACGGAAGCGCGCCATCAGTTCCTGGGCCGGCGCCGGCACAGGACCCGCCGCGCCGCGCCGGCGCGCGGCGGCCTGGGCCGCTCGGGCCTCGTCGACGCCGAGGGTGTCGAGGAGCTGCGTGAAGAGCTGATCGGCACGGAGCCGCTGCGGGCAGTTGGCGGCGAAGCCCGCGCGTGCGGGGCTCGAGCGCGACCGGCTCCCGCGGCCATACTCCGGCGAGGTGCAGATCGCCCGAAACAGCCAGCGGAGATCGCTGTCATGGGCCGCGAACCCGGCGGCGAGGTCGGCCAGACGCTCCGGCTCTTGGGGGATCCGGTCAGGGCCGAGGTCGTCGATCGCGGGGTAAAAACCCTCCCCCACCAACTCGGCCCACAGCCGGTTGACGATCGCCCGGGCGAACCACGGATTGTCGGGGGAGGTGATCCACGCGGCGATCGCGTGCCGCCGTTCGAGGTCGGGGGTCCCCAGCGGGAGCGACTGCCCGGTGAGGAAGAAGCGCGGCGCCATCACGGTGCCGGGGAGGGAGGGATCATCGCGGTCGGGCATCTCGTGCTCGAGGTCGCCGCGGCGCGGGTTGTCGGGGGGCTTCCGCCCGCGCAGGGCGCGCGGCTGGACATCGAAGGAGACCACCTCGAACCGGTCGGGCCCCTGCCCGGCGGTGGGGCGGATCGCGATCCGCGGGAAGAAGGCGGCGAGCTCGTGGAACTGCCCACGTTTCCAGCGGTCGGTGAAGTGATCGTGGCACTGGGCACACTGGAGTTGGATGCCGAGGAAAATCCGCGACACCTCCGCGGCGATGTCGGCGGTCTCCCCCATCTGCGCGATGATGATCGCCGTCTCCCCCTGCTCGCCGGGGGCACCGGTGGCGGTGATCAGATCGCGGGCGATCGTTCCCCACGAGGCGTCGGCGGCCAGTCGAGCGGTGAGGAACGTCTCGAGGGGGGCCTGCATGAAGGCCGCCCGCGGGTCGGTGCGACGGAAGAGGATGACGTCGCGGAAATAGCGGGCCCAGGTCTGGCTCCATGCCGGCGCGGCGAGGAGCCGGTCGACCTCAGCCGCACGCTTGCCGGGGGATGGGTCGGCGCGAAAGGCCTCGGTCTCGGCAAAGGTCGGCTGCCGGCCGGCGAGGTCGAGATGGATCCGACGGAGGAAAAGGTCGTCCGCGGCTGGCGGGGCCGGCTCCGGGCTCGCCGTCAGGCTGCCCGCTTCGGGCGGCTCGGCCCCATGGCCCCGGGGCGCCGGGGCGAAGCCCAGGAGAAGGAGCAGGAGGATCCCGGCGGTCACCAGACCACCACAGGCCGAAAGACCTGAACCGGCGACGCTCACTCGCATGGCTGGTGCTCCGCGGAGGGAATGCCTGTGAAACGGTCGATGGCCCGGTCTGGTTTCGCGGCGGGCCGATCGAGGGGGATCAGCCCACGGCAGGCACCCACCCCGCGGCGAGCGACCAGGCGAGGATCGCGGCGAGAACGAGCCGGTAGATGATGAACGGCCAGAGCGTGTGGCTGCCGAGCATCGCCAGGAGCCAGCGGATCGCCCCGTAGCCGACGAGTGCCGCGGCCAGCGTTCCGGCGGCTGCCATCGTGATCGCCTCGGTGGAACCGAAGATCGCGCCCCGTTCTTGCCAGGCCTCGAGGAGGCCGGCGGCCGCCACGGCGGGGAGCGAGAGGAGGAAGGAGAACCGGGCGGCGGTCTGCCGGTCGAGCCCACCGAGCATCCCCGACGAGATCGTCACGCCGCTGCGCGACGTGCCGGGAACGAGCGCCAGCACCTGGGCCAGGCCCATTCCCAGGCCGTCGGAGAGACCGATGCCGTCGAGCCCGTGCCGTCCGGTCGGGCCGCGCCGATGCCGGAGGCGGACGACGATCTCCGCCACCGCCATGAGGACCGTCGCCGCCACGAGGGCCCCGATCACGACCTCCAACCGCCGGGCCTCCCCCTTGATGAGCTTTCGGAGGGCGAATCCGACGAACACGATCGGGAGGGTGCCGAGAAGAATCAGCAGCGAAACCCGCGATTCGGGGCTCCCCCACGGGCGTCCGGTCGCGATCCCCTTGAAGAATCCCCGCAGCAGGGCCGCGATGTCGCCCCGCATCGCCACGCAGACCGCGGCGAGCGTGCCGCACTGGATGACGGCCGAATAGGCCGCTCCGGGGTCTTCCCAGCCGAGGAGCGCCGGGACGATCCGCAGATGGGCCGTGCTCGACACGGGGAGGAACTCGGTGAGCCCCTGGACGGTCCCAAGGGTGATCGCTTCGACGAGGGTCATGGAAGGGGAGGCTGCCGGGGTGGGGGAGCGGAGGCTGGCCGGGACAGCGCCGAAGGGGGGGGAGAAAGTCGGCGGGCGGGGCGGGATGGCGGGGAAAGCAGGGCGGGAAGGGCTTTTTCCGATGCGAGAGCTGTTCCCGCTTCAAAATAGCAGCCCTGTCGGGCATAATCGCCCCCTTCCCCGCAGGTGGGCGTGACAGCGACGGCAACGCTGCCGGAGGCTCGCGCCGCCCACCCCACCCCGAACAGCCATTTCAGACACCCGGCCCCTACCCCGCGCGACTGGCGCGGTGAGCCAGAGCACAGGAGACCTCCCCGCGATGTTCCGTAATCTCAGCACCGTCGGCCTGCCCCTTTCCGGACGGCCCAGCGAGCTCATCGAACTGGCGCTGTCGTTCGGTTTCGACGCGATGGACATCGACATCGTCGACTTCCAGCAGCAGGCCGAGGCGTTCGGGGTCGAGCACGCCCGCCGGCTGATGGTCAGCGCCCGCCTCGAGTGCGGGGCGTTCCATCTGCCGATCTCGCTGATCGGTGACGATGCGGCCTTCGAGGCCGATCTCGCCGAGCTCCCGACGCGGTTGGCGTTCGCCCAGGCGACCGAGGCGAAGCGCGCCATCGTCACGATCGCCCCCGCCTCCGACGACCATGCCTTCAAGGACTTCTTCGAGCTTTACCGGAAGCGGCTCGACACGCTCGGCGGGCTGCTCTCGACCTATGGCATCAGCCTCGGGCTCGCCCTGGCGCCGGAGGCCGAGGCCCGGGCCGAGAAGGCCCATCAGTTCATCCACACCTACGAAGGCCTCGTCGGCTTGGTCAGCGTCTGCCATCCGAGCGTCGGCATCGTCGTTGATTCCTGGGCTCTCTACCTCACCGGCGAGCCGGTGTCGGTGATCGGGTCGATCCCGGCCGGCCGGATCGTCGAGGTCCGGCTCTCCGACGCGCCCCGGGATGTCGTCACGGCCGAGCTCAACCAGACGCACCGGCTGCTCCCCGCCGAGACCGGCGTGATCCCCGCCGCCCAGATCCTCCTCGAGGCCCAGAAGGCGGGCTTCGACGGCCCCGTCACACCCTGGGCCGATCGCTCGACCCTCGCCGGCCGTGGCCGGGAGAAGATCGTTCGCCTCGCCGGCGACCGCCTCGAAGCGGTCTGGAAGGAAGCGGGCCTGGCGATCGTGCCGCGCTGGTTCGCCCCGTCGGCCCGTGAGAACGCGCCGCGGTTCGGTGAGGATCCTGCCATGCTGGCTGCAGCTGGGGCCCTCGACGGCAAGCCGGGCCCGGTTGCCTGATCGGCTCACAGCCAGATCCGCTATCAGCCAGATTCCTGGGGACGATGTGGTCACCCTCCCGCGGCGCCGTCAGGCCCCGCCACGGATCCAATCGACCTGCGGTGAGCCACCCCCTGAGAGGGCCGCGCCGCGGCAAAACTCCGACACATAGCGGAGCGGCTGCCCGGGACGGTCGGGATCGCGGAACGAATCCCCCTTCTGGATGATCGGCAGCTGGTCGGGCATGCCACCGAAGGCCCTCGCGCCGGCGGCCTGACAGGGGAACCACGAGCCGGTGCCGAGCTTGTCGACGAGGTGGAACTCCGGATAGCAGTGCCCCTCCACCCACACCGTCCGGGCCGGGATGCCGTTGATCCTGGCGCAGGCGATGAACAGGCACGTCAGCTCCTCGCAGTCTCCCCAGCCATCGGCGAGGGCCCGGGCCGCCCCCTTCAGGGTGCCGTTGCGGTATTCCACCTTGTCGCGGACGGCGTCGTAGATCGCCTCGACCTTCCCCCAGCCCTCGAGCCCCTCTCCGAGCGATTTGGCAAACTTCGTCACCTTCGGATGGCGGGTCTCGATGTACGGGCTCGGGGCGAGGAACGGCTTCAGTCCCTTGGCCGGCTTCTCCGGGATCGAGAGCTCCGACGTGTCGGTCGGAGCGAGGATCGCCGCTCTCCCCACGGAGAAGGTGACGACGGCCTTCGCCTCTTGGCCGGATGGGAGGTCGGGAATGTCGATGAGCATCTGCTTCACGCCCCCCGGCAGGGTCCGGTAGCGGACCTGGCGGACGTCGGCCGAGAGATCCTCGCCGATCCATTCCACCGTCTGTTCGGGCCATTCAGCCGGGACCGGCAGCGAGGCGTAGATTCCCCGGCAGGGCCCCCCCGCGGCGACGACCGTCAGCCCGACGCGGTAGGGCTGGCGGCGGACATCCCCGAGCGTCGGCCCGCTCGCTGCCAGCGGTTCGTCGGCGAACTGGCCGCGGGCCCGACGGGCCGCTCCCCAGGCCCCCAGACCGACGGTCAGGCAGGTGGCGTGGAGGAGGCTCCGCCGCGTCATCCCAGGAGAAGACGCAGACCGACCGGCAGCGGAGGGGCGGATGGTGTCCATGAAGGTGGCATCGGACCGGGAGGGGGGGGAACTGAGGTCGGGCTGATCTCGATTCGATCGGGAAATTGGGGAGGAAAGGGCAAAACGACGAATTGTTCAGGGATGCCGCGGCTGCTACACTCCGAGGTTTCCACCTCGTGGCCCGTTTTTCCCCTTCCTCCAACCCGTTTTCCCGAAACCCCCACACGATGGTCAACCGCAACCTCATCCGCGAACTGGAACTTGGCGACGAAATCGATCAGGAGATCGAACTGGCTATGGGGGGGACCGACAGTGGCGAATATGCCATTGGGACCGCCACTCTGTCGGTCAATTCGGTCCTCCACGGCAAGATTCTGCGGGTCGATGATGAGTTTGTGCTGGTCGACGTCGGCTACAAGAGCGAGGGGCACATCCCACGGAACGAGTGGGATGATTCGGAGCCGCCGCCGCAGGTGGGCGACACCGTCAAGGTGCTCCTTGAGGAGTTCGAGGACGGCCAACTCGAGGAACAGCGCGGCCTGATCACCCTCTCGAAGCGGAAGGCCCGCCGCATCGAGGATTGGCTGCGGGTGATGGAGAGCGTCAAGGAGAATGACGTCGTCACCGGGTTCGTGACACGGAAGATCAAGGGCGGGCTCCTCGTCGACATCTCGGGGGTCAACGTCTTCCTCCCCGCCAGTCAGGTCGACATCCGTCGTCCGGCCGACATCGGCGACTACTGCGGCCGCTGCATCCAGTGCCTCGTGCTCAAGATCGATGAGCAGCGCCGCAACATCGTCGTCTCGCGCCGGGCCCTCATCGAGCAAGAGCGTGCCGAGCGGAAGAAGCAGCTCATGGAGACCCTCGAGGTCGGCCAGGTGCGCCGCGGCATCGTCAAGAACATCGCCGACTTCGGCGCGTTCGTTGATCTCGGCGGTATCGACGGCCTTCTTCACATCACCGACATGAGCTGGGGCCGCATCGGCCACCCCAGCGAAATGGTGGCGATCGACCAGGAGATCGAAGTTCAGGTGCTGCACATCGACCGCGAGCGCGAGAAGATCGCCCTCGGGATGAAGCAGCGGACCGCGAGCCCGTGGGCGAAGGTCGCCGACAAGTATCCGGTCGGCACCGTCTGCAAGGGGACGGTCGTCAATGTCATGAGCTACGGCGCGTTCGTGAAGCTCGAGGATGGTGTCGAGGGGCTCGTCCACATCAGTGAGATGAGCTGGACGAAGCGCGTCAGCCATCCCTCCGAGCTCGTCAAGCCGGGGGATGAGGTCGAGGTCGTCGTCCTTGCCATCAACAAGGAGAAGCAGGAGATCTCGCTGGGGATGAAGCAAACCCAGCAGAATCCCTGGGAGAAGGTCGCCGCCGACTACCCGCCCGGTGCGGTGGTCAAGGGGGTCGTCCGCAACCTCACCAACTACGGCGCCTTCATCGAGATCGACGATGGGATCGACGGCCTCCTCCATGTCACCGACATGTCATGGACGCGGAAGGTCACCCACCCCAGCGAGATGGTCGACAAGGGGCAGGAGATCGAGTGCAAGGTGCTCTCGGTCGACCAGCAGCGCCGCCGCATCGCGCTGGGCCTCAAGCAGATGCACGAGGATCCGTGGACGACCGACATCCCCGCCCGTTACAAGCCCGGCGATATCGTGAAGGGAAATGTCACGAAGATCACCAACTTCGGTGTCTTCGTCGGTCTCGAGGATGGTCTCGAGGGGCTGCTCCACATCTCGGAGCTCTCCGAGGAGAAGATCGAGAATGCCGAGGATCTCGTGAAGGTGGGCGACCCGATCGAGGTGAAGATCCTCCGCGTCGACACCGACGACCGGAAGATCGGCCTGTCGAAGAAGCGCGTCAGCTGGTCGCAGGAACGCGAGGCCGCCGAGGGGACCGCGGAGGTCTGACCGACCTCCTCGCGCCCCGCAAAGCGGGTGGCCACCGGCCGGACGTTGACGGTTTGTCGTGGGTCGATCGGCCCCGGTGTTTAGGGAATGGCGGTCGTGGCGCGGGCCACGGCCAGCGCCCGCACCGGGCCGATGACCTCGGCGCCGGTCGCCTCCAAACCCTTCTGGAAAGCCGACGGTTCGACCGGGACGATCCGCAGTGATTGGCCGCGCGTGATCCGCCCCGCCGGCCCCGTCGGCGTGACCCCGCCGAAGAACCCCTCGGTGGCGGTGCCGAGGATCCGGATCCGCCGCAGCGGGGCATGGTTCGTTCCCTGCTCCCCGGTGCCGGCGTGCCCCTGCTCGAGGACCTCGGCCGTTGCCGGGTCGATGACGTCGAGTGCGATCGTCATGCCCCCCCCTCGGCCGGTGCGGGCACCGGCAGCCCCGACCCATACGATCACCCGGTCGCCGGGGGAGAGCGTCGGCAGGTCGATCGTTTCCGGCGAGGTGGCCGGAGGCGAAGTTGGGGGGATCGGTGTGCCGATCGGCGCGTCGGCCGGTGGCTTCTGCGCCGGGGGGGATTCTGTCGAGGCCGACGGAGGTGCCGGTTCCGTGACGGTCGTCACCGCTGCGCCGGCGGATTCCGCAGGCACCGGGGCCGCGACGTCAACGCGGGGCGCTGACGGCATGTCGGTCGGCGACGGGGCAGGTTCATGAGGGAGTTCGACCGGGTCTTCCACGGCATCCCGGGGGAGCGTCGTTGATTCGAGAACCCGGCGGCCGCGGGCGAAGACCCGTCCCGCGTCGCCGGTGAAAGTGAACCCGCCCGCGATGAGCGCGAGGACACAGCACTTGGCCAGCAGCGTCCGCATGGTCCGCACGACTCCCGGCCACACCAGGCCCCGGACACCCCGCACCTGCCGGCAACTGTAGCCCCGGGGATCGGGCCGGCGCGGCGCTGCCAATCTGGGCGAGATCACTTTCGCGGGCCAGCGGTGGGGTGGTGGCGGTTTTCGGGGTCGGGCAGGGAAGCAGGGTGAGGCGTGGGGAGGTCCGGTCAGGCAAGCTCGGCGAGCGCCTCGAGCACCTTCCCGGCATGCCCTTCGGCCTTCACGCTCCGGAACACCTTCGCGACCCGGCCGGCAGGATCGATGATGAACGTGCTGCGAACGATCCCCATCGAGGTCTTGCCGTACAGCGTCTTCTCCCGCCAGGCCCCATAGTGCTCGGCGACCGCATGATCGGCATCGACCAGGAGCGTGAAGGGAAGGGCATATTTGTCGCGGAACTTCGCATGACTGGCGGCCGAATCCCGGCTGACACCGAGCACGACAGCTCCCCGCGCGTCGAGCGCCGCGGAGGCATCTCGGAAGCCGCAGGCCTCCTTCGTGCACCCCGGCGTGTCATCCTTGGGGTAGAAATAGAGGACGACCGCCTTCCCCCGGCAGCTCGACAGTTTCAACCGGCCGCCGTCGTCGGTGGGGAGCGTGAAGTCGGGGGCCTTCGTCCCCTCCTCGATCCAGTCGGCCATGATGGTCTCCTCCCGGTTGATCGATGCCGTGCCGCAACGTTCTAGCCCTCCCCCCGGCGCGTGGCCAGCCCGTCCGTCGGCTACCGCCGTCGCCCTCCTCACGCCCCCTGGCCGGGGCGCGCTCGCGGTCGTGGGGCTGCGCGGGCCAGAGGCGACGCCGATGGTGGCGGCGCTCTTCCTGCCGCGGGGGAGCCTTCCCGTCGACGCCTGGGAGATCGGGCGGATCGGTGTCGGACGATGGCGTGGCCACGGCAGCGAGCCGGGGGGGCTGGCGGCCGAGGAGGTGCTCGTCGTCCGCGGGCCCGGCGGTTGGGAGGTGCAGTGCCACGGAGGGAACGCCGCAGCGGATGCGGTCTTCGCAGACCTCGTGCGCCTCGGGGCCGAGCGCGTCCCCTCCGGGGCATGGCACACCGACGGTGCTGCGACGGTGGCCGCCGAGGCGCTCTCCCTGTTGGCCGCCGTCGATGCCCCGCGCGGAGCGCGGATCCTCTGCCGGCAACTGGCCGGTGCGCTCGACCGCGAGCTGGCGGGGATCGCAACGCTGGTGGGGCAGGGCGAAGCGGACAGCGCCCGACGGCGTGCCGATCGCCTCCGGCGGGCCGCGCGGGTCGGTCTGCGGTTGGCGGAGCCGTGGCGCGTCGTTGTCAGCGGGAGGGTGAACGCCGGCAAGAGCAGTCTCGTCAATGTCCTCGCCGGCCACGCCCGGAGCCTCGTCTCCCCCCGGCCGGGAACGACTCGGGACGTGATCGAGACAGCGGTCGTCCTCGGCGGGTGGAGCGTGGTGCTCGTCGACACCGCCGGCCTCCGCGATCGCGATTCGGAAGCATCGGGGGCGACCGAGCGCGCCGGGATCGCCCGCGCCCTGGCGGCCGCGGCGGCTGCCGATCTCGTTGTGGAGGTCGTCGAGGTCGGGGAACCGGTGCCGGAGCCCGCCGGCCTCGTCGTCTGGTCGAAAGCCGATCAGTGGCCCGGGGTCGTCGTTCCTGCGGGGGTCATCGCCACTTCGTCACGCAGCGGCGCCGGGATCGTGGACCTCGTCGGCGCCGTGATCGCCCAACTCATCCCGGAGGCCGGGGAGCCGGGGCTCCTCGATGGCGCCGTTCCTTTTCTGCCGCGGCATCTGGAGCTCCTCGATCGGCTGCTCGGGGCTGACCCGGGCGGCCAAAGCCCCGCCATTCAGTAGACCGGCACAGAAGGATCGATCTCGGCGCTCCAGGCATTGATTCCCCCCCGCAGGCTCGTGGCGGAAGCGAATCCGCGCTCCCGCAGCCATTGCGTGACCCGGAGGCTGCGGACGCCGTGATGGCAGTGGACAACGATCGTCCTGCCGCGCCAGGCCTCCAGTTCCCCAACGCGAGCGGCGATCTCCTGCATCGGCAGGAGTACGGCGCCCTCGATCCGGGCGGTGGCATGTTCTTCGGGCGTGCGGCAGTCGAGAAGGAGACAGGGCTCGGTGGGGGCGGCGAGGATCTCGGCGGCTTCCAGAGGGGAGATCTCGAGGGGCACTTCATCGGGGCGGGGGTCACTCATCGCGCAACGTCTCCGGGAAGGATGACTCAAATTTGCCTCCAGGATGCATTGGCGAAGAGCAACGGGCAACGCCACGTTGCCGATGAACCAAAAAAAAGAGCGGCAGCCGGAGGGAGGCCCCCCCGGCTGCCGCAGCTTCAGGCAGATGTTTGCCGAAATCGCGGGCGACCCATCACCCGATCACTCGCTGGCGGTCTCACCGCCGGCGCGGGTGGTGAGCCCGCGAAGCGTGACCGTTTTCAGTGAGTTAATTCCCCTCGCTGGCGGTCTCACCGCCGGCGCGGGTGGTGAGGGCGTGGTAGACGGCCGGATCGATGTCGTTGCTAATCGAACTCCCGTGGCCGTCGGCGTACCCGTGCATCGTCAAGCCACCGGAGTGGTCACTGGACGGGCCCCAAGCGGAGCTGCCGAGCGAGCCGCGGCTACTGAGTTTCATACAGACCCGTCCCTGGGCGGTCACTGTCGGACCGTAGTTCAAGGCCAACACGCCGCCGACCCAAGTGCCGTTGTTGTTGACCGGGACCGCTCCGTCGTCGGAGTTTGAGATCAGGTGCGACTGCATGCCGTCTATCCAAGAGCTATTGCCGGCTTCCTTACTCTCAACGATCATGAACGTCTTTGACATGCCGTCGCCAAAAGCGGCGAACCCCTGGCCGAACAGCGGGCAGGGATCGGTAGCCTCGTTGGCGAACTTGGCCGGCTTCAGCGGACAGGCGCCATTGTCGGTCGTCGCGGCGGTGAAGCTTCCTGCAGCGCTTTGGCTTCCGATGCCGGACATCACCTTGTAGTTGGTGATCGCGATCTGGGCATACGGGGGCGTACCGGTGAGGATCGACTTGAAGTTGCTGCCGGCAGCCGTCTGCACAAACCCTTGGCCACCGAAGGACGGGCAGAGCAGCCCGCTGAGTACGGTCTGCGACAGATGCTTGCCGTTGTTGGCGGTCGACGGTCCGAACGGCGTAGATCCACGCGCGAAGCGGTTGGTCGCCCCGGAGAGGGTGTTGTAGAGGTTCGTCTCCTCCATGTAGGGGAGGATGTGGGTGATGAAGCTGAACCCGGCCGGGGTTGCGGCTCCCTCGGTGTTGTTGAACGACGTCCCCGAATAGGGATAGCGATCCATCGCCGCCGGCAGAGCCTTGCGGGAATCGTGGAAGTTTTGCATCGCGAGGCCGAGTTGCTTCAGCTTGTTGCCGCAGGAACTGCGGTTGGCAGCCTCACGGGCCGACTGAACAGCGGGCAGCAGCAGCCCGACGAGAGTGCCGATGATGGCGATCACGACGAGCAGTTCGACGAGCGTGAAGCCGCGTCGATGGGAACCGATGGTCCGGACAGACATACAACACCTCCACCCGATTAGGGCAGCCATGAAAAAATGAAGAATGACGCCTCGACGAGAACGTGGGGCCGAGCAGCAGCCCGGCTATGGCCAGACGACCGCCCGGCCGATTGAGAAAAAACCCCTTCAACCCAAAGGTGACAGCTCTCCGTACGCGAAAATGCCGCGGAAAGTTCAGGCACCATCCCCAGAAGCCAGAATCATTTGGATTTTATGAGTGAACTGGAATCGTGTCAACTTAACAATCCCCATGGCAGCCATTGCATCAGATCCGGTCGAGGCGAGGGTGTTCGCGCGGAGCGTCGTCGATCGGCTGCGCGCCGACGGGCATGAGGCGCTGTGGGCTGGAGGGTGTGTTCGTGACGAGCTCCTCGGCCGGACGCCGGCCGATTATGACGTCGCCACCTCGGCCAGGCCGGATGTCGTTCGCACGCTGTTCGGGCGGGCGCGGACGCTCGCCGTCGGCGCGGCGTTTGGGGTGATCACCGTCGTCGGGCGGCGGGGGAGCGGTCAGGTCGAGGTGACGACGTTCCGCACCGATGCGGCCTACACCGATGGCCGGCACCCTGCCGGCGTTGCCTTTTCGACTGCCGCCGAGGATGCCAAACGCCGCGACTTCACGATCAACGGGCTCTTCATGGACCCCCGGACTGGTGACGTGCACGACCATGTCGGTGGCCGGGCCGATCTCGAGGCGGGGATCGTCCGTGCCATCGGGGTGCCGGCCCTTCGCTTCGGCGAGGATCACCTGCGGATGCTGCGGGCGGTGCGGTTCGCGGCCGGATTCGGCTTCGTGCTCGATACCGAGACCCGCGCCGCGATCGAACGGCTCGCCCCCCGGGCCGCCACGGTGAGCCCCGAGCGGATCGCCGCCGAACTGCGGGCGATGCTCTCCCGCTCCGGACGCGGCCGGGCCCTCGAGCTCCTCGCCGAGACGCGGCTGGCGCCGGTCGTTCTGCCGGAGCTCACTCCTCCGGAGGGGCCCGCCGGGACCGACTCTCCCTGGCTGCTTTCGGCCCGCGTTGTCGAGGCCCTCGATGAGCCGTCGCTCGAGGCGGCGCTGACGATCCTCGCCGAGGGGGAGCCGGCCGCCCTTCCCCGCGTCGTGGCCCGGCTGCGGCTTTCCAACCGCGAGGGGAACGGCGCCTGTTGGCTGCGGGCTGCCCTCGACGAACTCGCTCCCCGCAGCGTCGACGAGCGCCCCATGAACCGCCCTTGGTCGAGCCTCCAGCCCTGGCTCGCCCATCGCGATGCTCCGCGCCTGGCCGACCTCCTCCGGGCCCGCGCCGCTGTCCGTGGCCACGGGGCCGATTTCGCCGCCTGGGCCACGGCCTGCCTGCTGCGGCCCCGCGCCGAGCTCGACCCGCCGCCGCTTCTCGGCGGCCACGATCTGATCCGTGCCGGCTGTGACCCTGGCCCCGCTCTGGGGGAGATGCTTGTCCGGATCAGGGCCCTGCAGCTCGACGGCCTGCTGACCTCCCCGGCCGAGGCGCTGGCCTGGTTGGCCCAGCGCGGGGCCCCGGGCTGACGACCGGGTCACCCCGGCGGGGCGTCCGGTTCGGGCAGATCTTCGATCCGCGTGAGGTGGAAGACGTCGAGGAACTTCCTCGTCGTTCGGTAGCTCGGGGCGCCGTCGTCGCCCGGGGACAACTCGAGGAGCCCGCGGCGGACAAGGAGCCGGAGGATGCTCGGCGAGGCGTCGCAGCCGAGCTCCACGAACCGATCCCGCGCCACCGGTTGATTCCAGGCGACGACGGCGAGGACGTCGAGGGCATCGGCGTCGAGGCGCACGAGCCGGGCCCGGCTCTCGATGACACGCCCAAGCGAAGTGTATTCCTCGCGGAGCCGCATCACCCAGCCATCGGCGAGCGACACGACCTCATAGGGGCAGTTGTTCGCCCGATACCGGCGGGCCAGGTCGGCGGCGATCTCGTCGATCTCCTGCGGACGGACCCCGCGCATCAGCGTGGCGACCTGCTTGGCCCCGAGCGGAGCCCCCCCGGGAAGGCCGACGAAGAGGAGGGCCTCGAGAATTGTGGCCGGGCTGACCCGGCAGGCGGAGTCATGCTCCCCCGACCCGAAATCATCCTCGTCGAGGTTCGGCGAGGGATCGACCTCGACACCGGCATCCCCGTCGGCCGGCGTTGCGCCGCCATATGGATCGGCCACCCCCATCATCGAGGCGAAGGCCCGCGCGAGTCGGTCGATCGACAGCCCGCCGTCGGCCGGCGCGGCGGTAATGCCCCCCGCGGCTGGGGCCGGTGGCCGGTCGTCCCCCTTCGTGGCCGGCGGGGGCACAGCCTTGTCCTGCGCCGTGCGTCGTGACTTCGACGTTGCCATCCGTGGCCCTCAACAGCGGCGCGGGAATCGGGAGGGGGATCCCTCCCGACTCCCGGGGAATTCAATCATGGCTGATCGGTGGGAAACAAGCGCGGATCGGTCCCCTTGCTCGAGCGTTTTCTCGGTTTTTTCATCTCCCGCCGCTCACCGACGCGGCGCCCTTCGCTCGTGGCGGGGACGCTCTTGAGAGGCTCCGGCGCGCCGTCGAGGGGTTCCCCCGGCCGCGCCGAGACGAGGCGCTGGCGGATCCGGGCGGCATACTGCGGCGAGAGCTCGCAGCCGAGATAGCGCCTCCCCAGCTTCGAGGCCACCGCGAGCGTCGTGCCGCTCCCCGCGAAGGGATCGATGACGAGGTCGCCCGGATGGCTCGAGGCCCGGATGATCCGGCCGAGGAGTTGCTCCGGCATCTGGCAGCCGTGCCAGCCGGAGCGTTCCTTGAACGTCCCGCAGACACGGGGGAAGTACCAGGTATCCTCGTCGCGGGAAAATCCTTCGGGGAGGTCTTGCGGCCGGAGAATCCAGGTGTCGTCGGGGAGACGGCCGTTGGGATTGGCGCGGCGGTCGCCATAGACGAGCTCGCGCGCCGACGGAACGCGGATCGCCTCGGTGTTGAAGGTGAAGGTGGCGGGATCGCGGACAAACTGGAAGATGTGGGCGTGCGACCGGCTGAACTTCTGCCGGCAGTTGACGCCGAACGTGTAGTACCACACCACCCAACTGCGGCAGGTGAGCCCGAGCTCCCGCGTCGCCAGCACCTTCAGCTCGGCGGCGTATTCGTCGCCGATCGCCAGCCAGAAGGTGCCGTCGGGACGCAGAACACGGACGATCTCCCCCATCCAACGCTTCGACCAGGCGAGGTAGTCGTCGGCAGGGCGGCGGTCGTCGTAGGTGTCGTAGTCGTAGCCGATGTTGAACGGTGGATCGGCGAACGCCAGATGGGCGCAGCCGTCCGGGAGACCGGCGAGCGATTCGAGGCAGTCCCCCTCGAGGAGGAGATTGGCGGGGATCTCCCGGGCCGGAGTCGCCTCGGGCACCGGATCGCTCTGGCTGGTAGCGGCGCGGCGGGGCATTGGCAGGACTCCTTTCCGTGGACCATCTCGGGGCGCCGCTGACGACCGGCGCCGCCCGGCAAACCACCAATCGACCTGCTCGCTGTCGGGGCTGCAAGCCCCCGGGTGCGTCAGCGACGTTCTGCGGTGTCGGCAAAGGGAAGGAGCCGGGGATCGAGGCAGGCCGAGACCGCCTCGTCGCAGGCCTGCGCCGCGGCAGGGGCGCCGCTGTTGGTCGCCCCGAGGAGACAGAAATCGCGCCCCGGAGCCACCCAGGCCACGCAGGTCCAGGTGGTGTTGGAGCCGGAGTGGGAGAGCACCCGCCCGCCCCCCCAGGCGCGCTCATGGAGCCCCCAGCCGCCGGCGTAGTGCTCCCCGTCGCGGGGCGCGAGCCAGCGGGCCCAGTCGCGGGGCGACACGCCGAGACGTGGCTCATCACCCTCCCTCCTGGCGCCGGTGAAGGCGAGGACGAAGCGCGACCAATCCTCCATCGAGAGATGGACGCGCCCGGCGGGGCCCAGCGGCGGGGGATTGTCGATCCTCACCGGCTCCGTGACTTCCTCCCGCACGACATGCCCCCAGGCTCCCGCTCGGCCCTCCTCCGGCAGGGGGCCAAAGCCGGCCGTCCCGATCCCAAGCGGCTGAAAGACCTCCTCGGCGACGAGGTTTTCCCACGGCTTCCCCGCGCTCGATTCAACGATGTGGCCGAGGAGGGCGTAGCCGGCATTTGAATAGAGGAAGCCGGGCTCGGCCGGGCGGGGTTGGGAGAGGAGCCATTCAAGGAGCCCGCGCCGCGCTGCAACCGGGTCGCTGGGATGGGCGCGATGGAGGGCCCACCAATCGGGATTGGCCGGGGCGCCGCTGGTGTGCCGGAGAAGATCATCGATCGTCACGCTGCCCCACCGCGATGTGGCGAGCGCTCCCCCTTCGGCTGCGCGGACCTCGGGGAAGCACTCGGCGAGCGTCGTGTCGGGGGAGAGCTTCCCGGCAGTCCAGAGCCGAGCGATCATCACGGCCGTCATCGCCTTCGTGCAGGAGCCGATGTGGACGAGATCCTCGGGGCGGGCCGGATCGACTTCACCATGCTTGCGCACGCCGCTGACCGCGAACACCCGCCGACCGTCAGCGTGGAATCGCCCTGCCCAGAGTGCCGGGAGGTCATGCCTGGCACGGACTTCATCGAGCGTTGCCCGCAGATCCTCATGCCCTTCGGCCCGGGCGGCAGCGGGGGAGAGGAGGACCAGCAAAAGGACGACGACGCTGGCGGCCACCAGCGCCAGGCCCACACCAAAACGAGCCGGAGGGGCGATGCCCGCGGGAATCATTTTTTGAAATCGCCGGCGCGGATGATGATCAGCTTGTCGGGGTCGATGTGGCGGCGGAAGGCATCCTGCACCTGCTGCGGCGTGAGGGCCTCCACCCGCTTTTCGTCCTCCGCCACGCGGGCAAAAGTGCGGCCGAGATCGAGGTTTGCGGCGAGCTGGCCGGCGATCGCGCCGTCGGACGAGCGGCCGGTCTTGCGGGCCTCGAGCCAGGCGGTCTTGGCGTCGGACAATTCCTGCTCACTCGGGCCCGACTGGAGGAACCGCTTCAGCTCCTCCAGCGCCGCGGTCTCCACTGCGTCGATGTTGGCGGGGTTGGTGATCGCATTGATCGTGAACCGGGCGTCGTCCCCGCGCGCGGGGACCGACACCGACGATGTCACGCCGTAGGAGAGCCCCTCCTTCTGCCGGATCCGATCGCCGAGGCGGCTGGAGAGGGCGCCGCCGCCGAGGATGAAGTTGCCGATCTCGAGGGCCACCTCGTCGGGCGAATCGTCGTCGAGGGGGAAGGCCAGGCCCGCCGTGAACATGGCGTTGGCCTTGTCGGGCGTGAGGATGTCGTCCTTGGCCCCCGTCACATCGGCCTTCACCTTTCGCTCGATCCGCTCATAGGGCGTGGCGCTCTTCCAGCCGGCGAGTGCCTGGCGGACCTCCGCGACGGCCGCATCGGGGTCGAAGTCGCCGACGATTGCCACCTCGCCGGTGGCCGCGGCGAGCTGGTCGCGCCAGATTGCTTTCACATCGTCGAGCGAGAGTGCCTTGAGATCGGCGATGTTCTCCTCGATGGTGCGGGCGTAGCGCACATCACCTTTGGCGTATTCGGAGAGGGCACGGCCGAGGGCAACGCCGGCGAGCATCTGCGGCTCGGTCTGCATCTGCGCCAGGCCCGCGAGTGACTGGGCCCGCATCTGCTCGAGCTCGTCGGCCGGGAAGGTGGGATCACGGAGAACCTCGCCGAGGAGACGGATCGCCTCCGGGAGGGTCGCCCGCTTCGCCTCCATGCCGAACGAGAGCACGCCGGCACCGCCGCTACCGCCGCCACGTCCGCCGCGGCGACCGCCCCCGCCCATGCGGACGCCGAGCTCGTCGAACTTCTGCCGCAGCTGCTGCCGGTCGTATTTGCTCGTTCCCGCCATGAGCATCGAGGGGAGCATGCCGCTGGCGGTGGCGAGCCCCGCGAGCGACTTTTCGTTGCCATAATGGAGCGAAAGCGAGAAGGTGACCGTCTCGCCCCGGTTTTTCTTCTGGAGCAGCGCGACCTTCACGCCGTCGAGGTCGATGACGCGCGTCCGGGCCTCGATGGTCTCCGGGCTGGGGTCGAACGCTTCCCCCGCCTCGACCTCAGCCCCGCCCTTGTAATCCTTGACGAGATCAGCGATCGACTCGACCACCGGCACGGCGAGCCGCTGGGGGGTCTCGGCGGGGATGAAGATCCCGACGGTGCGGTTGTGGGGATGGAAGTAGGTTTTCGCCACCCGATTGACGTCGTCGACGGTCGTGGCGGTGATCCGGTCACGCTGGAGGAACCACAGCCGCCAGTCGCCGAGGGCCGCGGCCGAGGAGAGCGCCTGGGCCATCGAGGCGGCATTGGCGATCGCGTTGTCGTAGCCGCGCTTCGTGCGGACCTTCGCCCGATCGAGCTCCTCGGCCGTAAACGGCGTTTCCCCGACCTTGTCGGCGATCCCCAGGAGCACCTTCTCCGTCTCCTCGAGCTTCCCCTCGGTCGGCTGGGCCATGAAGGAGAACAGCCCGGGATCGTGGGCATCATCGGCAAAGGCACTGGCGCTGGTGGCGATGGCGGGCTCGACGAGGTTCTTCTCCAGCCGCCCGATCTTGTCTTCCGTGAGGATGCTCGCGAGCATCGAGAGGGGGGCCCAGTCGGCATGCGCCGAGGCAGGCATGTGGTAGGCCGCCATCACCGCACCAACCTTGCCGACGCGGCGCAGGATCACCGTCCGCTCGCCGTCCTGGGCCGGCTCCTCGGTGTAGGTGGCATTCAGCCGCCGTGTCGGCTTCGGGATCGAGCCGAGGTATTTCGTCGCCAGTTCGAGGGCCTTCGCCGGCTCGAACTTCCCCGTCACGATGAGCACGACGTTGTCCGGCTGGTAGAAGCGCTCGTAGAAGTCGCGGAGGTTGTCGATCGGCACGCGCTCGATGTCGGAGCGGTTCCCGATCGTCGACTTGCCGTAGTTGTGCCATTCGTAGGCCGCCGCCTGAACGCGCTGCGAGAGAACTCGCTCGGGGCTGTTCTCCCCGCGCTCGAACTCATTGCGGACGACGGTGAACTCGGAGAGGAGATCCTCCCGCTTGATGAAGCTGTTGACGAGCCGGTCGCACTCGAGATGGATGGCGAAGTCGAGGTTTTCGTCGCTGGCCGGGAGGGTCTCGAAGTAGTTCGTGCGGTCGACGTTCGTCGTGCCGTTGAAGCTGGCGCCGTGATCGCGCAGCGCCTTCGGCACCTCCGGGAAGGTCGGCGTCCCCTTGAAGACGAGGTGCTCGAGGAGGTGGGCCATTCCCGCCTCGCCGTAGCCCTCGTGCCGCGAGCCGACGAGGACCGTCATGTTGACCGTGATCGTCGGCCGCGACGGATCGGGGAAGAGGACGAGCCGGGCGCCGTTGTCGAAGACGTACTCGGTCACCCCTTCGACGGCGGCGACCGGCTTGGGAGGTGCCGCGGGGAGCGAGGAGGCGAGCATGGCGACCATGGCGAGGAGGGGGGCGCGCCTGAGGAGGGGGGCGCCGGGAAAACGGCTAAGCATGGCGATGGTTCCTTCCCTGCGAGGTTGGGACGGTGTTCCGAGGGAGGATAGCACCATGGGGAGCGGAGGAGAACCGGCTGGGATCGGCCGCGGTCACCGGCGGGGATGCGGCGGGCCCGGCAACGCAATCAGGGGGGCTCCTGGGCCATCTCGGCGAGGAGCTTCTTCAGCCGCTCCGCCCACGGTCGCTCCATCGTCAGCGTGGCGACGCGGTCGTCCGGATCGGCCAGGAGCGGATCGGCGGCCAGCGCCCGGGCGAGATGGTCGCGGGCCTCGTCCTTCCGGCCCCGCTCGGCGACGATCACCGCCAGCGTCGCCCAGGCGCCACCGTCCTCGCCGCCGGAGAGCTTCACGGCGGTGCGCGCGGCCCGCTCCGCCTCCGCGGGCCTGCCGGCATCGAAAAGCGCTTCGCCCAGCCCCCAGGCCGCGGCGAAGGATTGCGGCTCCTTGCGGAAGGTGTCCTCCCAGAGCGCGACCGGATCGTGCCAGACCGCCTGCCGTCGAACGCATCCCACGGCGAGGAGGGCGACTGCGGCCATGGCGGCCACCACCGCTCCACGGCGGGCCGCAGACCCTTCCGGCCACCACGGCCTGTCGAGGAGGCTGGCGACGATGATCGCCACCCCCACCATGGGCAGATAGAGATAGCGGTCGGCAGCCGGCTGGAAGATCGGCCAGAGATTGGCCACGGGGAGGATCGAGAGGACGATTACTACGGTGGCCAGGACGATCCGCCGGTCGTGCCGGGCCCCCCAGGCGAGCGCCGCGGTCAGCAGCGCGAGCACGAGGATCGCGCGGGGGAGAGGGAGGTGATCGAGCGACGAGAGTTGGTAGTCGGCGCTCTGATTGAAGGGCCAGAAAATGAGTTGCGCGTCGAGGGCGAGGATCCGCGGTTGAAGAGCCAAGCTCGCCAGGAATGATCCACCGAGCGGGATCGGCTTGCCGAAGATCCGCGACTCCGCCGGCTCGAGGAGGAACCGGGCGGCGAGGAACGCGATCACCACGAGCGTCGTGCCGCCGATCGCCATCCCCCAGAATCGCCGCGGTCCTCCCCGGTCGAAGAGCGCCGCCGCGACCAGCAGGAGCGGCGGCAGCACGATCCCCGATTCCTTGCTGGCGATGGCCACCAGGGCGCAGCCCATGCAGGCCGCCACCCTCCACGCCGTGCCGTCGGCCGTTCCCTCGGCCGCGTCGTGGGGCTGCGCCGGGGTGCGGCCCAGCGCGATGACCAGCGCGGTGAGGGTGAACGTTGCGACGAGGAGATCCTCCCGGTAGCTCGGCTCGCAGATGGTCTCGGTGACGATCGGATGGAGGGCGAAGACGAACGCCCCGAGGACCGCCGGCGTGAACACCCCCCGGTCTGTCCGCCCGCTTCCGCGGCGATCGTCCCCGAGCCGATCGAGGAGGAGCCAGACAAGCACCACGTTGAGCACGTGGAAGAGGACACTCGTGAGGTGGTAGCCAAAGGGACTTTTTCCCCAGATGGCGGCGTCGAGCATCAGCGACGCGAGCATTGCCGGCCGGTTGAAGTCGAGGACATCCATCCCCAGCACGCGACCGCTCAACACCGCCGGCCAGTTCGCCGCATCGTGGATGAAAGGATCGGTGAGGATCTGGATCCGCGAGTCGTAGACGAAGTCGCTGCGAAGCGCCGGCACGAAAGCGAGGAAGGTCGTGGCGGCCAGGAGGCCGATCGTCCACCAGCGCCCCCGACCGAGCGCGGTCATGCTCACCCTCCCACGGCCAACCGCAGCGCCACCGCGCAGGCGGTCTCGTAGGCCGCCAGATCGAGTTGCTCCTTCGTCGTGTGGATCTCCATCTGGCCGCAGCCGAGCGTCACCGTGGGAACGCCGTTGACCGCCATCCAGTTGGCGTCGAGGCCGCCGTTGGAGACCTCCGTCCGCGGCTCGAGCCCCTCGGCCCGGACCGCATCGATCGCCGCGACGACACACGGCTCGTCATCGCCGAGGCGGAAGGCCTCGTAATCGAGATGGCCGTCGCAGACGACCTTGCCACACTTGCCAGCGGCATTCTTGACCCGCTTGGCGGCGTCCTTGAAGGCCGTCTCGATCGCCTTGACGATCTTCTTCCGGAAGGCGGAATCGTGGCTGCGGGCCTCGATCCGCAGATGGGCCGACTCGGCGACGACATTCGTGGCGGCACCGGAATGGATGATGCCGACATTGCTCGTCCCCCGCTTCCCCTCTTTCTCGATCAGGCCGTGCCAGCCATGCTCGACGAGGTCGGCGACGGCGAGCGCCGCGATCGCGATCGCGGAGATCCCCTTCTCCGGGGCGACGCCCGCGTGGCTCGGCATCCCCTCGATCGCGACATCCATCCGGTAGCCGCCGGTGGCGCCGACGGTGATCTTCTCGACGGCGCCGCCGTCGAAATTGAAGGCCAGAGCAGGTTTGCCGAGATCGACGGCGGAGACATACCGGGCCCCGTAGAGGCCGACCTCCTCCTGAATCCCGAACAGGAACGTCAACGGCGGGGAGGGGAGGCCGCGCCGCAGGACCTCCAGCGCCGTCGTCAGCACGACGCCGACCCCGGCCCGGTCGTCGGCGCCGAGGCCCGTGGTCGGGTCGCCGCTCTTCACGTACCTGCCGGCGACCACCGGCTTGGCCCCGACGCAGACCGGCACCGTGTCCATGTGGGCCATGAACAGCCGGCGCGGCCCGGGCACCGTGCCGGGGAGCTTGACGATGAGGTTGCCGACGTTGCCCTTCGTGGGCGTCTTCGTGTGGGCGTTGTCGAAGTGGATCGCGGCAGCGGGGCAACCGGCGGCCTTGAGGTGGTGGACGATCCGCTCGGCGATTGCCTTTTCGTCACCGGAGATGCCGGGGATCGCGAGGAGATCGAGGACGAGCTTCCGGGCCGCGGCCAAATCGGGCGTCGGCACGGCGCCCCCGGCAGGCTGTCGTACACTGGCGACGGTGCGCTTGGACTTGACCGGACGGGAGGGCTTGGAGGCTGCCATGAGAGTGTTCCTCGCGGGGATCATGCAAGGCTCGCACGTAGCGGCGCTGGTCCATGATCAAAACTATCGGGCCGGGCTGCGCGACGTCGTGCAGCGGGCTTGGCCCGAGGCGGAAGTCTACGACCCGCATGCCGGTCATGCCAATTCGGTCGGCTACTCCCTCGAGCGTGCCCGCGAGGTCTTCGACGGGCACGTGGCGATGTGCCGCGAGTTCGATCTCGTCATCGCGTTCGTCCCCGAGGCTTCGATGGGGACCGCGATCGAGATCTGGGAGGCCTGCCGCCACGGCCGGGCGGTGATCACAATCACGCCGCTGGTCCACAACTGGGTTGTTCAGCTGACGAGCCTGGCGGTGTATCGAGACCGGGAGGCGTTTGAGGCGGCCCTCACCTCAGGGGAGATCGACCGCCTCCTCCTCCGCCACGCTGCCGGGCGGCGAGCCTGACGGCCGCGGCGAGGGCGGGGCCACCCGACTCGTCGACCCCGGCCACTGCCCCGACGTTCGTGGCCGCCACGTCGAGCCATTCGGCCTTCAGCAGCCTCTCGGTCGTAGCGTCGGCCGCCATCACGACCTCGGCCGACACCAGCGCCGCTGCCACCAGCGCGTGGACCCGCTCGTCTTGCCGCGCCGCGGGGAGATCGGCGGGGCCGACATGGATCGCGACCGGCACGCCAGTTTCGACTGCGAGATCGGCGAAGATCCCCGCATGGAGGACAAGGATCACGGCGGGATCGAAGCCGTCGACCGCCTCCGCGATCGCCTGCCGGGCCGTCTCGCGAACCAGGCCGAGGAGCGGGGCCGGGATCGTTGGGCTGGTGTCGAGAAAGGCCTGGGGGGTGCCGTCGCGGACGGCCCGGGCAAACGTGCGGTTGGCGGCGGCGATGTCGCGCAGATGAATGCCGTGGAGCCCCGGCGTGGGGGCCGCGAGCGCCGACACCGAGGCCGGCCCGCAGGCCAGCACCTCGATCCGCTCCGGGAGGAGCCAGTCACGGCAGCGGAACACCCGGCTGTGGGGTGGATCGCAACAGCCGTGATCGACAAGGAGCAGCCGCATACCGATCGTCGCCTCTGGTAACCGGCTCACCACCATCCGGCCTGCCGGCCGACGGCCAGTCCGAGGGCCATCCACGCGGCCGCCCCCCAATCGTCCGCCATGATCCCCAGTCCGCCGTGCCCTTGGTCGAGTTGACGGCAGGGAAAGGGCTTCCAGATGTCGAACAGACGATGGAGGAGGAACGCTGCCAAGAGGAGCGTCGGCGACCGCTCGCCGGCCGGCACGAGGAGCAGCCCGAGGGGAACACTCGCCATCTCGTCCCAGACGATTGCGCCGGGGTCGCTGCCACGCCCCATCTGCCGCGCGGCGAGGCCACAGATCGGGATGCCGACAACGCACAACAAGACCACCACGGCGGCCTCGACCCCGATCGGGCATTTCAAGCTTGCGGCTGCGGCCGACAGTCCGATGCCGAGGGCGGCCCCAAACGTGCCCGGGGCGCGGGGGATTCGCCCCAGCCACCCGCAGGTGGCGAGAACCACCGCCGGCTGCGACCAGGGAACGCGCTCGGCGGCGCTCGCTGCCGAGGGGGCACGGGCTGGGGGGGGCGATGTCATCGGGAATGGGCCAGGGAACGTGTTGGGGGAGCGGGGCGGTCGCCATGCCAATCCGACCGGGCAGTAGTCTACGGCCCCGTTCGCGGCCCGTCCTCCGTACCAGACGGAGAGCGGTGCGGTAGAATGCTCCGCTTCACCCCCCACCCGAGTTTCCGCACAGGCGATCATGGAAAGCACGCCGTCTCCCGCCGAACCTGCCGGCATCGGCAGGATCGAGCTCGTCGAATACCCCCACCCGGCCCTCCTGCGGCGGACGAGCCCGCTGGTGCGGATTGACGACGACCTGTGCGACGCCATCGATCAGATGTTTGAGATCATGTACGACGCGGTCGGGGTCGGCCTGGCGGCCAATCAGGTCGGCCTCCCCTACCGGCTGTTCATCGTCAATCTCGAGGCCAACCCCGACTCCGGTGAGGAGCTTGTGTTCATCAATCCGACCCTCTCCCGACCGCGCGGAACGGCGCTCCAGGAGGAGGGGTGCTTGAGTTTGCCCGGCTTGCGGATGGACGTCCGCCGGCCGGAGAAGGTGGTCCTCGAGGCCTGGACGCTCGAGGGGGAGCAGGTCCGTCTCGATCTCGACGGATTCCTCGCCCGCGTCGTCCAGCACGAGTTTGACCACCTCGAGGGGCGGCTGTTCACCGACCGCCTCCCGGAAGCCGCGGCGCTCGAAGCCCGCCGGGTGCTCGACACGATGCTCGAGGTGTACGTCGGCAAGCAATCGCGCGGGGAGCTTCCTCCCGACGCCCACTACCATGCCGAACTGGCGCGGCTTGAGTCCGCGCGCTGCACGCCTGCTGGTCCGGCCCGGGGGCGTGCCTGATGGAGCCGGCACCCAATCCGGGGAAGGTGGCCGGACTGCGGATCGTGGTCATGGGCACCGGGCCGTTTGCTGTGCCGATGTTCCGGGCGCTCCTCGCTTCCCCTCACCAGGTCGTCGCCTTGGTCACCCGCCCCGACAAAGCCGCGCCGGGCCGGCGCGCCCCCGTCAATCCGATGCGCGAGGCGGCGGAAGCGTCCGGTGTCGTGGTGACGGCGCCGCAGCGGATCAATGATCCCGCGGCGATCGACGAGCTTGTGGCCCTCGCGCCTGATCTTCTCGTCGTTTGCGATTACGGGCAGATCCTCGTGCCGGCCGTGCTCGGCGTGGCCCCACTTGGCGGCATCAATCTCCACGGCTCGCTCCTCCCCCGGCACCGCGGTGCCGCGCCAGTGCAGTGGGCGATCCTCGCCGGCGACGAGGTGACCGGCGCCTGCTGCATCCACATGACCCCGCAGCTCGACGGTGGCAGCGTGATCAATGCCCGATCGACGCCGATCGGCGCGACGGAGACCGCCGCGCAGCTCGAGGCCCGGCTAGCGGCCTTCGGGCCCGAGCTTGTGCTCGAGGCTATTCAACGCGTCGCCGCGCCGCACCGGCCGGCCGGCGCGGTCGGCACACCGCAAGATCCGACGCTGGTCACCAAGGCACCGCGGCTCTCCAAGGCCGACGGGATCATCGATTGGAATCTCCCTGCGGCGCGGATCGCGCGCATGCCGCGCGGCCTCGATCCCTGGCCAAGGGCGACGACGTTCCTCCACGCCGGCGGGGGCGATTCTGGCACGAGCCCGACGCGGCTGGTGCTCGAGGAGGTGGTCGTTGGCCCCGCGGCGCCCCCCGGCACGCTGGCCGGCTCGATTGTCACGGCCGACGATGCGGGGCTCGTGGTCGCCTGCGGCGACGGCGGTACGGTGATCATCCGCCGGATCGTGCCCGAGGGGCGGCGGTCGATGGCCGTGGACGAGTTTCTCCGCGGCCGCTTTCTCGGCGCGAGCGCGCGGATGGGCCAGGCGTGAAGGGCCGCCGTCGGCGGGAGGGCGATGATCAGCGATCTCCGGTCGATTGACGCACCCTCGACGCCAGCCGTACCTTGCTGTGGCTGTTCATGGACCAAGCCATCCATGGCCTGTTCGGGGGCGTTGGTGCGAGTCTCCCGCCCGCAATCCTCGTCTTCTATTCTTCCCGGATAACCCTGTCCTTCCCGGATACCCCTGTCCTTCCCGGATACCCCTTCCATGGCCACGATCCCGCGCACGGCCCCTTGCCGGCACCGGCTGACGGTCTCCGATTTTCATCGGATGGGGGAGGCGGGCATTTTCGCCGCCGGCGACCGGGTTGAGCTCATCGACGGAGAGGTCATCGACCTACCGCCGATCGGAGCCCTCCATGCCGCGATCGTGGCGCGGCTGACCGCCTTCCTCTGCCGCTCCGTCGGCGGTGGCGTCATCGTGTGGTGCCAAAACCCGCTCCGCCTCGACGACTCATGCGAGCCGGAGCCCGACATCGCCCTCCTCCGCCCGCGGGCCGATGGCTATATGTCGGCCCATCCGGGCCCGGAGGATGTCCTCGTGGTCATCGAGGTGGCCGACACGAGCCTGGCCTACGACCTCGGCGTGAAGGTGCCCCTCTACGCCCGGCACGGGATCCCCGAGGCGTGGGTGATCGACGCGGCCACTCGGCAAACCCGCGTCTTCCGGGAGCCGGGCGCGGAGGGCTACGCCCGCGAGTCGCTGGTCGGGCCGGAGGGGCCGCTTGAGAGCGCGTTGCTCACGGCCGACACCGGCGCGGCCGTCTCCTTCGCCCTCGCCCAACTCCTCCCGCCGCAGCCGTGAGGGTTTGGCGGCTACGCGTTGGCGGCGGCTTCCGAAAGGCGGGCGCGAGGCAAGAAAAAGTGACAGGCTGCTGGCGGGAACCAAATGGCAGCGAAGCCCCGAGTCGATCGATGAACCGTGGGGCCGTTTGTGCGTGGGGGTTTTTTTCTTTACACGGGGGGGGGGGGGGGGGGG
>CALQRA010000003.1 GCA_943332855.1 Candidatus Kuenenia stuttgartensis | reverse complement strand
CTGGCAACCGAGGAGAAGGCGATCGGTGCGCTCGGGCGTGACCTGACCGCCACGATCGATTCGCTGACCCGGGCGATCGACCAGTCGGCCCCGGCCCCGTCGCGGCCGCCCGTGCCGACCGACATCAGCCGCTGACCGGCGCGGGCAGCCGCCTGGCTGCGGGCAACCGCCTGGCTGCGGGCAACCGCCTGGCTGCGGGCAACTGCCTGGCTGCGGGCACTTGGGGGCACGACTCGCGGGCCCGCACACGCCCCTCGGTGGCGGGGTCGTTTCGTGGCCCACCCTCCGCAGCCTCGCCGGCGTGCGGTACACTCGTTCTCCGCTTGGTTCCCCCTTCCCTGCGAGCCCCGATCACCATGGCCCGTTCCGCAGCCCGGCCCGCCTCCTCCCAAGCCGATGCGGCCCACGCCGTGACCACGGCCCATCTCCGCAAGGCGGTCCATCACCACAAGGCGACGAGCCGGCGGGGGATGCTCGAGCGGATGTTCACCCTCTGGTTCAAGGGCTTCGTCTACAACCAGATCTGGGAGGATCCGCGCGTCGACGCCCAGGCCCTCCACATGGGGCCTGGATCGCGGATCATGACGATCTCCAGCGGCGGCTGCAACGTCCTCAACTACCTCATCCACAGGCCGGAGCGGATCGTCGCGGTCGACCTCAACGCGAATCACATGGCGGTGACGCGGCTGAAGCTCGCCGCCCTCGAGCACCTCCCCGACTACGACGCGTTCTACAAGTTCTTCGGCTACGGCAAGCACCCGGAAAACGTCACCAACTATCAGCGCTACCTGCGGAATCACCTCGACCCGATGACCCGGTCATTCTGGGAGACAACCGACTGGCCCGGGCGGGCGGTGGGGCCGAAGCGGATCAGTTATTTCCGCCGCGGCTACTACGAACAGTCGAAGCTCGGGCAATTCTTCCGGGTCGTCCACGGGCTCGCCAAGACCCTCGGCCGCGACCCGGCGAAACTCCTCACCGCCAAGAGCGTCGCGGAGCAGGAAAAAATCTTCGACGGGCTCTTCGATCCGTTGTTCCAGAATCGGATCGTCCGCTGGTTCGGCCGCCAGCCAGTGGCGGTGTACAGCCTCGGGATCCCCCCGAGCCAGCACGCCGCCATGCTCGCGGAGCAGGAGAACAACGGTTCGAAGCTGTTCGACATGTACCGCGACCGTGTCCGCCGTCTCGCCTGCGGATTCCCGCTGGACGACAACTATTTCGCTTGGCAGGCCTTCGGTCGCCGCTATGACCACGACGGGCGCAAGGCCCTCCCCGACTACCTCAAGCCGGAGAACTACGAGACGATCAAGTCGATGGTCGGCCGCGTCGAGACCCACGTCGCCTCGCTCGCCGACCACCTCCGGACGGAGAAGCAAGGCGCCCTCAACAGCTTCATCTTCCTCGACAGCCAGGACTGGATGCCGCCGCCAGTGATCGAGGAGCTGTGGGATCACGTCGCCAAGGTCGGTGCCCCTGGTACGCGGGTGATCTTCAGGACCGCCGGGGAGAAGTCACCGGTGGAAACGTCCCTCGAGCCGGCCACGCGGGCGAAGTTTGTCTACGAGCAGGAGGAGGCCCGCCAACTCCATCTTCAGGACCGCTCGGCGATCTACGGGATGTTCCATCTCTATCGCTTTGCCGACGCCGCCGAGGACGGAAAACCGGGGGTGGCATGAGCCGGGCGGGTCGTGACGGCTCCCGTCCCGATCCGCCGCCTGGGGGCTGGCCGAGGTCGTCGTCCAATAATCCCGGCCCGTGGATCGCGGCGCAGGCTCTGGCCATGGACCGCAAGTACCGCTACGGCCGCCATCTCTACGACGTCACCCGGCGCTACACGCTCCTCGGATGCGACAAACTTCTCGACCGGGTGATCACCGGTCCGTCGACCGCCACCCTCGAGGTCGGTTGCGGCACCGCCCGCAACCTGCTCCGACTCGCGGCGCGGCGCGAGCCGGGACGGCTCTACGGGCTCGACGCCTCCCACGCGATGCTGACCACGGCCGAGCGGAGCATCCGGCGCGTGGCCGGCCGCGAACCAGGGCGGGCCGGGGTCGTCCTCCGTCAGGGGCTGGCCGAGGACCTCGATGCCCGGCGGATGTTCGGACGCGAGGAACGATTCGACACCATCTTCTTTTCCTACTGCCTGTCGATGGTGCCCGCCTGGCAGCAGGCCCTCCGGGCCGCGATGGCCAACCTCGTGCCCGGGGGCGTGATCCTCATCGTCGACCACTGGGATCAGCGCGATCTGCCGACGGCGTTCTCCGCCGGCCTCAGGGCTTGGTTCTTCGGGCGTCAGGCCGCCGAATGGCCGGAGGTCCACCAGGCCCTCGTCGAGCTCGGTCGGTCGGGCAGAGCCGATGTCCGGATCGAATCGGTTGCCCGCCGGTACGCGTACCTGGCCACCGTACGAACCGGTCCGTAGTGCCCGCCGCCGTGGCCGCCTCCGCGACGACGTGCACCGCTGTCAGGGGAGAAGGAAGACCAAGCCGGTGACCGTGGCCGCCTGAACCGCGAATCCACGTGGGCTGTAAGGCACCCCCGGGACGGTCCAGGGAGCGCAGCTGCCGGGGCGGTAGTAGCCGAGCGGATAAACGCATTCCCACGGTGCCTGCATCCCGGCCTTGTAGGGGAGGATCGGCAGCGTCACGAAGAAGTGCGCTCCGGCGATGAACGGATCGAGAAACATCCCACGGGAGTGGCCGTAACGCTCCAGTTCCCAATCCTCGAAGTAGAGCGGCTTGTGGCAGTAGCCGGCCGCCTTCCAGGTCATTGTCATGGAGGCGAAGCGGCGCTGTTGGAAGGTTTCGCCCTCGAGACGGCACTCGCATGGGTAGTCGTTCCCGGGCGTGCCGCCGACGCGGATGTCGAGGTCGATCGATGCGATGTCGTCTTCACGGAGGAACTGGAGGGCATCGCTGCAGGCCTTCGACGCCTCGCCGCAGGGATCCTTCCGGGCAGCATCCCGCCGCGCCGTCCCGGCATCGCGGGAACGGAGACGGCTGCCGGCCTGCCCCCGGTCGCGGTCGCGGAGGGGATTGGGAGGAGCCGGTTCGTCTGCCAGCGCGATCACCGGCACCTCGGAAAGGTCGATCGCCGGTTCGATCACCGCATCGGCCTCCGTGGACCCGGCGGAGACGAGGATGATCCCGTGGTCGTTGTCGCCGACTCCTTCCAGGCTCGTGCCGGCAGCGAGGACGATCTCGGCCGCCGGTGCATCGGCGGCCGAGTTGGACGCCCCGGAGACGAGGAGGATCCCAGCCGTGAGGAGCTCCGCAGGGGCCTCGATCTCCGGCCGCTCGGGGAACACCACGAGTTCGGATTCCTCGGGAGTCTGTGGAGCCGGGGACGAGACAGAGGTTGGGGCGAGGATTGGGACGGGGGTGGCGGCCCCGTTTCCGCGCCCGACCAGGAGCAGCCCGGCGCCGGCCACGAGGGCGGCACAGAGACCGCCGACGGCAAGCCGTCCGCGGCGCCACTCACTCCTGCTTCGGATGAGCGCTGTAATTTGGGGCTTCTTGGGTGATGACGATGTCATGTGGATGACTTTCCCGCACGGCGGCCGCCGACACCTGAATGAACCGGGCATCGCGCCGCAGTTCATCGATCGTCCGCGTGCCGCAATAGCCCATCCCGGCCCGCAGGCCGCCGACGAGCTGATAGACGAACACGCTCAAGGGTCCCTTGAAGGGCACACGCCCCTCGACCCCTTCCGGAACCAACTTGTCTCCGCCGCGCCCGCTCGATCGCTGCCGGTAGCGTTCACTCGACCCCTGGACCATCGCCCCGAGCGATCCCATGCCGCGGTAGGCCTTGAACGTGCGCCCTTGGTAGAGCACCGTCTGGCCCGGGCTTTCCGCCACACCCGCCAGCAACCCGCCGAGCATGCAGCAATGGGCCCCGGCG
Source organism: Candidatus Kuenenia stuttgartensis (assembly GCA_943332855.1). Taxonomy (GTDB): domain Bacteria; phylum Planctomycetota; class Planctomycetia; order Pirellulales; family UBA1268; genus QWOP01. The sequence goes on along the minus strand of CALQRA010000003.1, from coordinate 52,203 downwards.
GCGATCGCCTTGGTGATGTCTCCCGAGTAGCGAATCCCTCCGTCCGCGATCACCGGCACGCCGGCACCGGCCGCCTCCTGCGCCGCTTCCCAGACCGCCGTGATCTGGGGAACGCCGACACCGGAGATGACCCGTGTGGTACAGATCGACCCGGGACCTATCCCGACTTTGACTCCATCTGCGCCAGCCTTGATGAGATCGCGACAGCCTTCCCGGGTTGCCACGTTCCCCGCAACCACCTCAATTGCCCAGCGTTTCTTGATTGCCGCGACGGTCTCGATGACGTTGTCGGAATGGCCGTGGGCACTGTCGACGACGAGGACGTCGACCCCCTTGGCTATCAGGCTCTCGGCCCGCTCGAAATCGAAGACACCAATCGCCGCCCCGACCCGCAGCCGCCCCTGCGGATCCTTGCAGGCGTGGGGGAAGCGTTTCATCATGTCGATGTCTTTGATCGTGATCAGCCCGGTGAGATGCCCCCTGGCATCGACAAGAAGGAGCTTCTCCACCTTGTTGGCCATCAGCACCTTCTCGGCCTCGTCGAGCGTGACGTTGCCGGTGGCCGTCACCAGGCCGCTCCCCGTCATGATGTCGGAGATCGGAGTGTCGCCGCTCTCGAGGAACCGCAGATCGCGGCGGGTGATGATGCCGACGAGCTTCCTCCCGTCGGAGGTGATCGGCACCCCGGAGATGTTGTGCTGATCCATCACGTCGCGGGCCCGGGCCACCGTCGCGGTGGGGGGAAGGGTGACAGGATCGACGATGATCCCGTTGGCGCTCCGCTTGACCTTGTCGACCTCCTCCGCCTGGCGCTCGACGGAGAGATTCTTGTGGATCACTCCCAGCCCCCCCTCCTGGGCCAGGGCGATCGCCATCTCGCTCTCCGTCACCGTGTCCATCGGTGAGCTGACGATCGGGATCTTGAGGGCGATCCCGCGCGTCAGGCGGGTGGCGACATCGACCTCGGCGGGGACGACGCTGGAGTGCCGGGGAACCAGCAGCACGTCGTCGAAGGTGATCCCGGTGGCGACGATTTTCCCGTCCATGAGGCGTCTCCTGGTGGTGGCGAAGCGCGGATTATGCGGGTCGTGTGGCTGGAGGGCAACGACCGCCGCCGGGCCACGGGGAATCCGCGGCCGTGGGGGGGCCGGCGGCGCACGGCGGGCCAGCGTGGCCTAGGTTTGTGCGAACCGCCGAGGGAAGTCCCTGACGGTCCTCCCATCACCGCACTTCTCCTCTGCACCCCCATCATGCGCTTCCTCGACGACTACCTCGCCGCCACCCAGTCTGGCCGCCGTGCCCCGACCATCGCCGATGTGTCGTCCCCCGACCGCGCGACGCTCGAGGCCCATCTCGCCCGCCGTCGTTACGGCCGCTTCACCCTCACCGACGCCGTCCGCCCCAGTTGGCAGCTCGACGTCGTGCCCCAGGCCGGGTACCGCTTCGACACCTACGTCGATCCCTCCGGCGGGGCCAAGCTGCCGGCACTGGTCGGTGCCGTCTCGAGCGAGGATCTCTTCGAGGCCTTCCTCGGCCTCCTCGAACCGCTTGGCGACACGGTCGATGTCGTTCTCGAATCGAGCCATGGCGACGGCGGCTCACCCGTCGAGGTCACCCGCGAAGGGGTCGAGCGGACGGTGCTCGAGAGCGTCCTTTGGGACTTCGAGAATCTCCTCCTCGACGACGGCTGCACCGGGATCGCGGTCCTCCATCCGGAGCGGCCGATCGAGGTTCAGCTCGACGAGCACAAGCTGCTGATTGTTTACGCCCATGCCCGCAGCCCCTTCGAACGCGTCTTTGCCGACCTCGGCTTGGGGCGCGACGACCGGATGCGGTTCATCTCGCAGGGGGAGCACCTCCACACCTCCCACGAGCGCTTTGCCGCTCGCTTCGAGGAATTGGCGCAGCGTCTCGGCGCCGGCTGACGCCGCCGCCCCCCACGGCATGATCCTCGCAGGGCCGTCCCGGACATGTTCCGGGGCGGCCCTGTCGCTTTGGGACTCGCTTCGACCCCCTGCGGTCATTCCTCGAGCTGCGCCGCATGCTTGCGGAACAGGCCACGAAACTGATGGTAGCTGAGGCCGAGGAGCGCGGCCGCCTTCCGCTGATGGTGACGGGTGGCCCGGAGGGCGCCCCGGAGGGCCTCGATCTCGAGACTGGCGACCGCCTCGGGCAGCGACGATGGGAGCGTGGGGCGGCCTGGCACCGCCGGCGGATCGACTGAAGAAGGGCCACTGGTTGGCCCGGCGACCGGCTCACCGGGGCGCCGAAAGGGATCGAAGTCGACGGAGTCGGCGCCCACCGGCCCCCCGTCGGCCCGGTGAACCGCCCGCTCGACAACGTTTTTGAGTTCGCGGATGTTGCCCGGCCAAGGGTGGGCGTCGAGCTTCGCGCGCGCCTCAGGGGTGAGCTCCGGCGCCGCATCACCCCCGACCTCGCGCCCCATCCGGCCGGCGAAGTGCCTGGCGAGGATGGCAATGTCTTCCCGCCGCTCGCGGAGCGGCGGCACACGGAGGACCTCGAACGACAGCCGGTCGAGGAGATCCTCTTTGAAACGCCCGGCCCGGGCGAGGGCGGGGAGATCGGCGTTGGTGGCGGCGACGATGCGGACGTCGACCCGCATCGGCCGCGAGCTCCCCACCCGCTCGAACGTGCCATACTCCACGACCCGGAGGAGCTTTTCCTGGGCCTCGAGTGGCACCAGGCCTATTTCGTCGAGGAGGAGCGTGCCGCCATCGGCCGCCTCAAACCTCCCCGCCCGCTCCCGGGTGGCGCCGGTGAACGCCCCCTGTTCGTGCCCGAAGAGCTCCGCCTCGACCAGCGCCGGCACCAGCGCCGCGCAATTGAGGGCCACCAAGGGCCCCTCCCAGCGCCGCGAGAGGTAGTGAAGCTTGGCCGCTGCCAGCTCCTTGCCGGTCCCCCGCTCGCCAATCAGCAGGACCGGCCGATCGACGGCCGCGGCCCGGGAGAGCCGCTCCGTGAACGCCAGGAACGCTTCCGAGCGACCGATCGCCTCTTCGACACGCAAGAGAGCACTCCCCGGGAAAAAAGGTCATAAAAACCAATCCAAGGCATATTCTGCCATACCTGGCAATTTTAACCACACAGTTCTCTTTCCACTTCTTCGTGTTGCCAGGGAGGGGGGACGTCCCTGCAGCCGAGGCGGCGCCGTCGGCAAGCGCAGGATAGGAGGGCGAAGCGCGGCCGGCGTCGAGCGAGCGAGAAGCCATGGATGGCCGAAGCGAGCGTCCGGCGAGGCGCAGGGGCGTCCCCCCGACCGTCCGCCAGACAGCGACTCCCCGACACGCCTTCGGCACGCCACGTGCATCTCATCCGTCCATCAACCCACCCCCCCTTGGCCAGGAGCCTTTCCCATGGGTGTCTTCACGCGACTCAAGGACATCATCAACTCCAACCTCAATTCGATGCTCGACGCGGCCGAGGATCCCGACAAGCTGATCCGGCTGATGATCCAGGAGATGGAAGACACGCTCGTTGAGGTGAAGGCCAACTGCGCCGGCGCTATCGCCGCCCGGAAGCGGGCCGAGCGGGCCGTGGCCACGGCCGAGTCAGGAACAGCCACCTGGGAAGAGCGGGCGCGGCTCGCGATCGAGAAAGGGCGCGAAGACCTCGCCCGGGAGGCGATCCGCGAGCGGCGCCGGCTCGAGGAACTCCGCGACGCCCATGCCAAGGAGGTGTCTGGCTGTGACGAGGTCGTCGCCCGCTACAAGGAGGACATCGGCGCGGTCGAGGCGAAGCTCGTCGATGCCCGTCAGCGTCACCGGCTCCTCGTCCAGAGGCACAAGCGTGCCAAGACGCACGAGCGCACCCGGGGAGTGATCGAGCGCGTCACCCGGTACGATGCGGTGACGAAGTTCGACCAGCTCGAGCAGCGGATCGAGCGGATGGAGGCTTTTCAGGAGATCGATCCCGATCTTCAGAAGCCGTCGCTCGAGGAGGCGTTTGCGGCCCTCAAGGAATCAGACGCGATCGAGGAGGAATTGGCTCGGCTGAAGCGGGAACCGCGGCGACCGGCGGCGAACTGACCGGCGCCGCGATTCCCTGCCAAACCCTTCCGCTCACCCTCTCTTCACGAGGCTCCCATGACTCCGCTCCTCGGCATGTTCGGCTTCTTCGAGATCGTCGTCTACGCGGCGGTGGCGGCGATCGTCCTGCCCGCGCTTCTGTCGGCCTGGCCGTCGCGCCCCGGGCCCCGCTGCCTCGGCGTCTGCTGGCGGCTGGCCCGCCGGCAGGGGCTGCCGGTGCTCGCCGTCCGGATCCTCGCCGTGGCGGCGATTTTTCTCTCGGGCATCGGCCCGGGGCTCGTGGCGTATCTGATCCTCGGCTGCGTCCTCCCCGCCACCACGGATCGCATCTGACATGGGAATCCTCGAGCTTCTCGTTCTCTTCGGCGTCGGGGCGATCACCCTGATGTCGTTCGGGGTGATCTCCACCGTGGCGATGGCCCTCGCGGGCGTCGCGCTGGCGCCGTCACGGAGTTCGTGCTTCCTCGGCGTCTGCGCGCGTCTGGCGAGAAGCCTCGACGTCCCCGTGCGTGGCGTCCGGTTCCTCGTCGCGCTGATCACGCTGTTCACGGGGATCCTCCCCGGCGTGCTCCTTTATCTTGCCGCGGGGGTGGTGATGTCGTGGTCTGACAGCCCCCCCGAAGACTCCTCTCCAGGCTTCGCTACGACCGATCGCGGGCCCGTCCTCCTCGGCGTCTGCCGGAGACTCGCGGCCCGGCTCGATGTGCCGGTGGCTCCGGTCCGACTCCTCGTCGTCTTGGCCACGCTGTTCACCGGCGTCGCCCCCGGTTTGATTCTTTATTGCCTGGCCGCTTTCCTCCACACCGATCATGCCCGGCGGTCGCTTGGCCGTTTCGCCCGCTCGCTTGACGAGATCCGCCACGATGTGCCGGGGGCTTTCGACCGAGCCGCTTCATGGAGCGCCCCGGGCCCCGGCCCGCAACGCATCGGCCGCTACCGGATCGTTGGCGAGCTCGGTCGCGGCGGCATGGGGACGGTCTACCGCGGCCGCGACGAGGCGCTGCACCGCGACGCTGCTGTGAAAGTGATTCGACCGCTGCCGGGGGAGGATGCGGGGGCGCTTGGCCGCTTCGGCGAAGAGGCCCGCGCTGCTGCGTCGCTCGCCTCTCCCCACATCGTCCAGATCTATGAGTTCGACCCGGCCGCCAGGCTGCCATTCCTGGCGATGGAGCTCGTGCCGGGGGCGAGCCTCCAGCAGATGGTGAAGGGGAGGGGGGCGATCCCGGCGGCGACGGTGATCGACTGCGCGCTGCAGGTCCTCGACGGGCTCGCCACCGCCCACGCGGCGGGGATCGTCCACCGCGACATCAAGCCGGCAAACATTCTCCTCGCCACGACCGGCCCCGCCGCCGGCACCTACAAGCTCACCGATTTCGGCCTCGCCCGCAGCCCCGATCGACAGCACACGCTCACCGCCTCGGGCTCGCTCCTCGGCACGCTCACCTACCTCGCGCCGGAAGTCGCCCTCGGCGACGAGGCCACTCCGTCGAGCGATCTCTACAGCCTTGGCGCCACGCTCCACGAAATGCTCACCGGTCATCCGCCGCTGTCGGCCTCGAGCCCCCTCAAGCTCCTCCGGAAAATCACGACCGAGACGGTCCCGCCGATTGGTTCGGTGTGCCCCGACCTTCCGGCCGACGTCGCCGCCTGGCTCGACAGACTCCTCAAGCCCGATCCCGCCGAGCGGTTCCGCTCGGCCGCATCGGCCGCCGCCACCCTCGCGGGCCTGCCCGCAGCCGCCGGCGCAACGACCGATCTCCGGTTCATGCCCCCGATGGGCCCCGCGGCCCCGCCGCCACTGCCCGATGCCGCTCCCTGGCACCGGCGGGCGACGCCGACGGCCGCTCGCGAACGAGGAGCAGCAGCTGACGCGCGCTTCGACGGCGTGCTCGACCGGGCCGCGGCGCTCGAGGCCAGTGGCCACGATCTCCTCGGCGAGCAGACCGTCACCGATATCGCCCGCGAGCTCAACCTCGACGCCGGTGAAGTCCGCGCCATCCTCCGCGCCCATCGGCAGGGAAGGGGAGGGCGAGGTCGCGACGCCGACAGCATCGCCGGGGTGTTTGGCGAGGCGCTCGGCCAGAAGGATCGGCGCCGTCCACCGTCAGATCGCTGGAACGGGGCCGGCCCGCGCGTCGACTATCGAGCGATGCGTCTTCTGGTGATCGCGGCAATCGCGGGGGCTCTGGCCATTCCCCTGGTCGTGATGGCCATCAGAAACGGGAGCCAACGTGAAGCAATGGTCCGCGACATGACGACCAAACGCGAATTGCCTCTGCAGCCAACACTGCCGCAGGCCGAGGCCGAGCTCGGGCCAGCGTCGCCCCAGGATCTCTCCCATCCAACCGAGCCCGCCCCGTCGCCCCGGTTTCCGGTCCTCGAGTCGGAGCCACGTTCGGCCTCCACCCCCGCCGAGGCTTTCCGCGAAAAGGTCTGGGTGCCCACCGGCTTGGGCCTCGGTGTGATCTGCGCGATCGGGTTTGGAATGGCGCTGGCGATCCGTGCGATCCGCCGGCGACGCGGCCGGAACTGGGCTTGAGCCACAGGCTCCGCGCCGCGACGATCCCGCTCCCTGCGGACACAAGACCGCAGCGAATCCGGGATGCCGCCGATGCCACGCCCCGCCCACCGGCTGTTTGCCTTCCTTCCGCGCCTCCCTGCGCTCGCCGTGGCGCTGGCCATGACGGCCATGGTGCTCGCGTCGCCCACGGTCCTGGCCCAGGCGCCGCTTCCCCCCGCCGCCGCTCCCTACGGCGCAGTCGTCCCCACGCTCCAACTCCCAGCCCCCGGCCAGACATTGCCCGCGCCGATGGTCTCGCCTCTTCCAGCCGTTCCCCCCGCTGCCACCGTGCCGGCCGGAACGCTCCCTGGCATCGTACAGCCGCTCCCCCCGCCGCCGCCGACGCCCCTCTTCCCGTTCCCCGGATTCTCCTCGCCGACAACGTCCCCCGACCCCTTCGCGCCGCTCCCCCCCGGCGCGGTCATCGGCCCCGGTGGCCAGGTCGCGTCCGGCCCGCCGCTGACCCAAAGCAACAGCGTCGTCATCCCGCCACTCGATGCCGAGGTCGTCTGGCAGCAGATGGTCGATACGATGGACGACTTCTTCAAGATCCAGTCGGAGCAGCGCGTCGTGTTTGCCAATGGCATCCCGGCCGAGGGGCGGATCGACACCTACCCGCAGACCGGCGCGACGCTCCTCGAGCCGTGGCGCGGCGATTCGGTCGGCTTCCGTGAGCGGCTCGAATCGACGCTCCAGTCGATCCGCCGCTCGGGCTCAATGCGGCTGATCCCCGATCCATCCGGGTGGCGGGTCGAGACGGTGGTGCTCAAGGAGCTCGAAAACCTTTCCCGGCCGATGCGGGCCACCGCCGGCGGGGCGTCGTTTCGCAACGACGATTCGCTTTACCGCTACGGCACACCGCTCCCCACGCTCGGCCAGCAGGTCGGCGACCAGCCGCGGCCCGTCGCCAATCCGACGCCGAACCTCGGCTGGATCCCCCTCGGCCGCGACCCGCTCCTCGAGCAGAAGATGCTCGGCATAATCCTCGGCCGGCTCGGCGTGGCGCCGGTGCCACAGGCCGGCCCCGCCTACCAAGCCGCCGATCCCGCCACCGGCCTCCCCGCCACGCTCCCCGGCCCGGCTGCCAGCACGACGAGTGCCGCCCCGCTGCCGACAGGCCCGGTCTACGGAGCCCCCCTCCGCCCCGACCAACTCCCCCCCGGCGCCCTCGTCGCCCCCGGGCCCCCCGTGCCGATCGAGTCGCTCCCGCTGCCAGCACCGAGATAGCCTCGGGCGGGAGCGATTCAGGCTCAAGCGTGGCTTCGGGGTCGCCCGTGCCCCGTCGCCGGACGTTCGCGTCGGCCTTCGTGGCCGCCGCTCTCTCGGAGCCTGCTTCGCTCCGCCATCCATGGCTGCGCTCGCATCCTACGCCGGCTCTCGGAACACGGGCGACCCCTCGCTGCAGAGCGTCACAGCGGGCCGCTTCTTGACAACGCGCAGGCGAGGCGGGGATCGGCGAACGCTTGAGGAGTGACGAGGTCCTCCGAGAAACGACGAAACTTTTGCCGGCCCCGCCGACGAACCACCCACAGGCCTTATCCCAGCACCGCAATCCTGAAGATTGGGCGAAACCCGCCCCCCGTCACCGCGGCTCGTCGGTGACGCAGCCCTCGCTTGCCGGGGCGACGCAGCGGATGTACTTGGCGAGGATCCCACGCGTGGCTTTCAGCGGCGGCGCGGTCCAGGCAGCGCGGCGTTTGGCGAGATCGGCGTCGGAGACGGCAACATCGAGGCGGCCGCTGTCGCCGTCGATCGTCACCATGTCGCCATCGTGGACCAGCGCGATCGCTCCCCCTTCCTGCGCCTCTGGCACGACATGCCCAACGATGAAGCCGTGGGAGCCGCCGGAGAAGCGGCCGTCGGTGATCAGCGCCACATCGTTGCCCATGCCGGCGCCCATCAGGGCCGAGGTCGGCGTGAGCATCTCGGGCATCCCCGGGCCCCCCTTGGGCCCCTCATAGCGGATGATGATCACGTCGCCACGCTGGATCTTTCCATGCTCGAGGGCGGCGAGCATCGCCTCCTCGCTGTCGAAGACGCGGGCCGGCCCCTCGAACCGGGCCCCTTCCTTGCCGGTGATCTTCCCGACGGCGGTGCCGGGGGCGAGGTTGCCCTGGAGGATCGTGATGTGGCCGGTCGCCTTGATCGGCTCCTCGAGCGGATGGATCACCTTCTGCCCCGGCGTGAGGCCTTTGTTCGTGGCAAGGTTCTCGGCCAGCGTTTTTCCAGTGCAGGTGAGGCAGTCGCCGTCGAGGAGCCCCTTGTCGAGCATGTATTTCATGAAGCCGCTGGTGCCGCCGACGGCGTGGAGATCCTCCTGGACATAGCGGCCACTCGGCTTCAAATCGGCGATGTAGGGAATGCGGCGGGCGACGGCCTGGAAGTCGGCCGGCGTGAGCTCGACGTCGACGGCGCGGGCCATGGCGATGAGGTGGAGGACGGCGTTCGTCGAGCCGCCAAGGGCCATCGTCACCACGATCGCGTTTTCGAAGGCGCGGCGGGTCATGATGTCGCGGGGCTTGATGTCACGCTCGAGGAGGTTCTTGACCGCGGCACCGGCTCGGCGGCATTCGTCGAGCTTGGCTGGATCGACCGCCGGGATGCTGGCGCTGTCGGGAAGCGACATGCCGAGGGCCTCGATCGCCGTGGCCATGGTGTTGGCGGTATACATGCCGCCGCAGGCACCGGCGCCGGGGCAGGCCTGACGAACGACACTCGCACGGCGCGTGTCGTCGATCCGCCCGGAGACGTATTCCCCGTAGCACTGGAAGGCCGAGACGATGTCGAGCGGCGTGCCGTCGGCGAGGTGGCCGGCCCGGATCGTGCCGCCATACACCATCAACGCCGGCCGATTGAGCCGTCCCATCGCGATCAGACAGCCGGGCATGTTCTTGTCGCAGCCGGGGATCGCCACCATGCCGTCGTACCACTGGGCCTGCATCACCGTCTCGATCGAGTCGGCGATGATGTCGCGGGAGGGGAGCGAGAAGCTCATCCCGTCGGTCCCCATCGAGATCCCGTCGCTGACACCGATGGTGTTGAACCGCATCCCCACCATGCCGGCAGCCGTCACCCCCTCCTTGACGACCGCCGCCAGCTCACCGAGATGCATGTTGCAGGTGTTCCCGTCGTACCACATGCTCGCGATCCCGACCTGGGCCTTGTCGAGGTCGGCCGGCTGGAGGCCGGTGCCGAGGAGCATGGCCTGCGAGGCGCCCTGCGAGCGGGGCTGCGTGATCCGGGAACTGGTGCGGTTGATGGCGGCCATGGCGCGGAGGGATCCTTGGGGAAGTGTTCGCGGCGGAGGGGGCGAAGCGGCCTAGCCCGGAGCGGCGCCGAGCGGGCAGAATAGTCTTTCACAAACCCGTTGGAAAGCGACCGGAGACTCCCGCGCCACCATGTCGACCCACCTCCGCCCGCCGAAGTTCGTCTACTTCGATCTCGGCAACGTGATCGTCAATTTCGACCGCGAACATGCCGTCCGCCAGATGGCAGAGGTCGCCGGAATCACCCCCGCGGCGACCCACGCCGCCGTCTTCGAGGGGGGGCTGCAGGCGAAGCTCGAACGGGGGGAGATCGATTGGAAGGCCTTCCACGACGCCTTCAGCCGGACGACCGGGTCGACGAGCGACCCGGCGCGGCTCGCTGATGCGGCCAGCGACATGTTCAGCCTCAACGTGGCGATGCTGCCGGTGATCGCCGCCGTCGAGCGGGCCGGTTTGCCGACGGGGATCCTCTCCAACACCTGCGCCCCGCACTGGAACCATCTCCTCGCCAAGCGCTACGCGGTGCTTCCCGGCCGGTTCTCCGTGCTCGTCCTCTCGCACGAGGTCGGTGCCCTCAAGCCCGATCCTTCGATCTACGGGATCGCGGCCCGGATGGCAGGCGTGCCCCCCGAGGCGATCTTCTTCACCGACGACGTCCCGGAGCATGTCGAGGCGGCCCGCGCGGCCGGCTGGGATGCGGAGGTGTTCACGACGGCTGCCCGGCTCGCCGACGACCTCCAAGCCCGCGGCCTCAATCTCGGGCTGTGAGGGCAGCCGCCAAGGCCACGATCAAGCACGCTTCGTCGATCCGCCCCTCCGCGACGGCACGACCGTCGACGGTGACAACGGGAACCCGGAGGCCATACGCACCCTCGAGGGCACTGTCGCCGCCGATCTCCACGATCCGGGCCCGGGGAGCATGGTGGGAGAGAAGGTCCTCGACGGCTTCGCAGAGGTGGCAGCCGCGGCGGGTATAGAGGACGACGTCCATGGGGAACCGGATGCCCGGGGCGTGGGACGGCCGCCGGGGTGGCCCTTTGGCAGGCCCTTCCCCCGGAACTCCCGGCGGGGAGGGGAGCGAGTCGGCACGCCGACCCACGACTGATAGAATATCGTCTTCTTCCACTCCCTTCTCCCGCCCCCCTGCGGCATGAGCGACTCCTCGCAGACGCTGGACGACTTCCTCCGCGTGCTCCGCGCCAGCGGCCTCGTCGATCCTGCCAAGATCGATCAGGCTCTCAGCCCGTGGACCGACACGGAGGGGCGGCGGCCGCTCGGCGGCGAGCCGGTCCCGGAGGGGCTCGTCACGGTGCTGGTCGAGTCAGGGCAGCTGACGCCGTGGCAGGTCGATCAGCTCCGCAAGGGGCGCCACAAGGGCTTCGTTCTCGGCAAGTACAAGCTGCTGAGGCTCCTCGGCGCCGGCGGCATGAGCAGCGTTTACCTCGCCGAACACGCCACCCTCCATCACAAGGTGGCGATCAAGGTCCTGCCGGTAAAGCGCGTCGACCAGAGCTCCTATCTGGCGCGCTTCGAGCGGGAGGCGCAGGCCTCCGCCAGGCTCAACCATCCCAACATCGCCCGGGCGTTCGACCTTGAGTCGTCGGGATCGATCCATTTCATCGTGCTCGAATACATCGACGGCATGGATCTCTACGCCAAGGTCAAAGCTGAGGGGCCACTCGATGTCCGCGAGGCGGCGGACTATCTCCGGCAGGCGGCGACAGGGCTCCAGTACGCCCACGACGAGGGGCTCATCCACCGCGACATCAAGCCGGCCAACCTGATGCTCGACAAGCGGGGGACGGTGAAGATCCTCGACATGGGGCTGGCCCTAGCCAACGGCGACGAGGGGGCGTCCCTGACGCGCGAGCATGACGAGAAGGTGCTCGGCACCGCCGATTACCTGGCGCCGGAACAGGCCCGCGACAGCCACAAGGCCGACCGGCGCAGCGACGTCTACTCCCTCGGCTGCACCCTCTACTTTCTCCTTGTCGGCAGAGCGCCGTTCGCCACCGGACCGCTCGCCGAGCGGCTCCGCGCTCACATGAACGAGCCTCCGCCGAATCTCCTCGAGAAACGGCCAGACGTCCCGACCGCGATCGCCGAGCTCTACTTCCGGATGATGGAGAAGCATCCCGACGCCCGCCCCCAGACCGCGCAAGATGTCGCCGACGCCTTGGGCGCCTGGCTCGGTTCGACGCCGGCACCGCAGCGCTCCGGCCGGATCGATCCCCCGCGCCGGGCCCCGCGGCGTTCCTCCGCCGAGGGCCAAGCCACGCCGGGGCCACGCCGGCAACCCGGCCCGGTGGTGCGCAGCGGACCCGAGAGTGGGTCCGGACCGATCGGCTCCTCGGGGCTGATCGGCAGCGGCCCAGGCTCCGGATCGCTCCCCGACTCGGGGCGCGCCGGCGAGGAGAGCTCCGACCGTTCCGGGGTCGAGGGCCTGCCACGCATCGACACGTCGTCGGCCCCGGCACGGAAGGGCTCGGGGACGCGGGCCGGCGGAGCATCACCACCCCTCCGCGCCAAGCCTGCGGCTTCCCCGCAGGCCCCGCCGGCCGCTCCCGCCGAGGAGCCTTCGCGGCCGAAGCCCAAGACCGCCTGGACTGACATCCATTTCCAGGGGCTGCCGATCCTGTTTTGGATCTTGTTCCTTGCCGGGATCGGCGCCGCGGTCGCGCTGGCCATCGCGTTTGTTCGCTCGCGCGGGTGAGCCGCGGGCTCCCCCGCGCCCCCCCCTTTTCAAACGCGGGCCAAACGCGGGCCAAACGCGGGCCAAACGCGGGCCAAAGGCGGGTCACCCCAGCTTCCACACCCCCTCGGCGAGCTCGTCGAGGGCGGCGCGGTGGGTGAGGTCGTAGTCGAGCGGCGTGAGCGTGACATGGCCCGCTGCGAGGGCCGTGACATCCGATTCGTTCAGCGACGGCGGCGGGGGCGGATCGTTCGTCGCCCAGTAGTAGGATCGGCCGCGTGGATCGACGCGTCGCTCGTAGGCCTCGCCGTAGCGGGCCGTGCTCATCGGCACGACCCGCAGCTCACGGCGCCCGGTCAGGGCGGACGTCGGGATGTTGAGATTGAAGAGGCTTCCAGCCGGCGGGGAGCGGCGGAGCAGTTCGGCGATCACGTCGATGGCGATCGCGGCGGCCCGGTCGTAGTCGGCATGCTCGTCCCACTCGAGGCTGACGGCGACGCTCGTGATCCCGAAGAAGGCCCCCTCGATCGCCGCCGCCACCGTGCCCGAATAGAGGACATTGATCCCGGCATTGAGGCCGCTGTTGATCCCGCTGACAACCACATCGGGCCGGCGCGGGAGGAACTGGGTGATCCCCAGCTTGACGGCATCGGCCGGGCTGCCGTCGACGGCCCATCCCCGGCTTGAATGACCGTTGAATACCTGCTTCGCCGTCAGCGGTGTGAGGAAGGTGATCGCATGCCCGACCCCGCTCTGCTCGGTCGATGGGGCAACGGCGACGACCTCGCCGAGGCGGGTCAGGGCCCGCTCCATCGCGGCCAGACCGGGGGCAAAAATCCCGTCGTCATTCGTGAGCAGGGTGAGCACTGGACCTCCTCGGGGGGGACTGGCGACGCCAACGGGCCGGCCGCGATCGTACCCCCTGCGCGTCTGAGGCGGGAAGTTCCCCGGAGCAGCCGTTCCCCGCCCGGCGGAGGCGTCGGAGGGAATTCCCGTCCGATTGCGACAACGATCGGTCCAACACCTATACTCTCGGGCTTTTCCGCTCCCGCCCCACGCGGCCCCCAGCCATGACGCAGCTTCCGCCTCGAACCGCCCCCCAGCCCATCACGGCCCGTTCGGAGCGGATCATCGTTCTCGATTTCGGCTCGCAATACGCGCAACTCATTGCCCGGCGGGTCCGCGAGCAAAACGTCTTCTGCGAGATCGTCCGCCATGACCTGTCAGCGGACCGGATCCGCGACATCGCCCCGCGCGGGATCATCCTCTCTGGCGGTCCGTCGAGCGTCTACGAGGAAGGGGCGCCGCGCTGCGATCCCGGGCTCTTTCGCCTCGGCATCCCCGTCCTCGGGATCTGCTACGGGATGCAGCTGGCCTGCGATGCCCTCGGTGGTCGGGTCGGCCGGGCGTCGTCGCGTGAATACGGTCGTGCTTCCTGCGAGGTCACCACGACCGACCCGATGTTCGCCGGGGTGCCGGCGACGACCGAGGTGTGGATGAGCCACGGCGATCAGGTCAACGACGTCTCCGCCGACTTCGCCCCGCTCGCCCGCACGGCGACTTGCCCGCTCGCGGCCGTCCGCCACACCTCCCTGGCGATCTACGGCCTCCAGTTCCATCCCGAAGTCACGCACACGCCGGCAGGCAGCCGGATGCTCGCCAACTTCCTCCGCGAGGTGTGCGGCTGCACCGGGGCGTGGAAGCTCGAGGACGTCGCCGAGTCAACGATCGCCGAACTGCGGCGGCGGATCGGCAGCGACCGGGTGATCTGCGGCCTCTCCGGCGGTGTCGATTCAGCGGTTGTCGCCGCGCTCCTCTGCCGGGCCGTCGGCGATCAGGTGTCGTGCATCCTCGTCGACAACGGCCTCCTGCGGAAAAACGAGGCCGCCGCTGTCATCGAGCAATTCACCACCCACTTCAAGACCGACCTCCACGTCGTCTCGGCGGAGGAGAAGTTTCTCGGTGTCCTCGCCGGGGTGACCGAGCCGCAGGAAAAGCGGCGGCGGATCGGCAAGGCCTTCGTGGAATGCTTCGCCGACGAGGCCGCGCGAATCCGCGGGGCGAAGTACCTCGCCCAGGGAACGCTCTACCCGGACGTCATCGAGAGTGGCGCCGCCCCGGATGGGCCGGCCGCCACGATCAAGCTCCATCACAACGTCGGCGGGCTCCCGGAAGACCTCCAGTTCGAACTCGTCGAACCACTGCGGGATCTTTTCAAGGACGAGGCCCGCCGGCTCGGCCTGCAACTGGGCCTCCCGGAGCGGATCGTCTGGCGGCACCCGTTCCCCGGCCCGGGGCTGGCCGTCCGTTGCCTGGGGCACGTCACCCGCCCCCGCCTCGACACGCTCCGCGAGGCCGACGCGATCGTGCTGGAGGAGCTCGACCGGGCCGGGCTGATGCGGAAGGTGTCGCAGGCTTTTGCCGTTCTTCTCCCGGTGCAGAGCGTGGGCGTGATGGGGGATGCGCGGACCTACGACGAGGTCTTGGCCGTCCGGGCGGTCGAGACGGAGGACTTCATGACCGCTGACTGGTCCCACCTGCCGTACGACGTCCTCGCCCGGATCTCGACCCGGGTCATCAACGAGGTCCGCGGCATCAACCGCGTCGTCTACGACATCTCGTCGAAGCCTCCGGCGACGATTGAGTGGGAGTGAGACCGGTCGGACCATGCGGCAGCCCCGCGGCCGGTCACACCGCCCGCTTCCTCGTCGCGAAGGGGTGACTCGACAGCGGCCTATGCCCCTCCAGCCCCACAATCTCGAGCCGGAGTCCCGCCCGGGAGAAGTCGTCCTCGAGCTCATGCAGTTTCTCGAGGACGCTGTGATCAACCAGCCGAGTGCCTTCGAGGTTGACGATCACGTTGTTTCCCTCGAGGAGCCCGAGTTTCTCGATCTGGGCGCGGAATGGCAGCCAGTTGCTGAAGACTGCCGAGCCGACCGCATCGATCTGCACGGTCTTGTCGTCGATGACGCGGACCTCGAGGAAGGGCTTGAAGATCGTCGACAACGGCAGACCGTTGATGGCATGGATCAGGAACTTCACCCCCACACCGATGATCACCCCGACGAGCAGATCGGTCGCCAGCACCCCCACGATCGTGCTTGCGAAAATGACCATCTGCTCCCGCCCGATCCGCCAGATACTGATGAACTCGGAAGGCGAGGCAAGCCTTGACCCGGTGTAGACGAGCATGGCAGCCAGGGCCGCCAACGGGATGCTGCGGATCAACCAGGGCGCGAGTGCCACGAACGCCAACAGGAAGATTCCGTGCCAGAAGTCGGCGAATCGAGTCCGCGCGCCGTTGTCGATGTTCGCTTTGCTGCGAACGATCTCCGAGATCATCGGAAGACCACCGACGGCCGCAGCCACGACGTTTGCCGTGCCCACGGCCACGAGGTCACGGTCCAGCGTCGTCTTCCGCTTCCAGGGATCGACCATGTCGATCGCCTTGGCGCTGAGCATTGATTCAAGGTTTCCGACGAGTGCGAACATCACAACCCACTTGATCGACCCCCACACGAGCGACGGATCGGAGAAGGCCCCGAAGTCCGGGAAGGTCAGCGCCGAACGGAGGCTTGCCGGGACATTGACGAGGAACCGCGGTCCGAGCGGATAGTCTTGCCCGCCGAACGCATAGGTGTGGTCTGTGGCGAGGCCCAGCCACCAGGCCATCGGTACGGCCACCACCAGGACCACCAACTGCGCCGGCACGCCCCCCAGCCAAGAACCGGAAGCGCGTCGCTTGAGCCAGGGCATGGCCATGAGGATCGCCAGGCTCGCCAGGCCGATGAAGGCGATCGCCGGATTGAGATGGAGGATCGTCTCCGGCATCTCGCGGAGTATTTCGAGGGGCTCGGACGCGGCCTTTCCGCCGAGCATGACCGGCACCTGTTTGAGGATGATGATCACCCCGATGCCAGCGAGCATCCCGTGGACGACCGCGGTCGGAAAGAACTCGCCGAGCAAGCCCGTGCGCAGGAGTCCGAAGGCCACCTGAACGACGCCCGCCACGCAACCGACCGCCAGCGTCAGCCGATAGGCCTCGAGATCCTTGGCGGGATCCTGCCCTGCGGTGTAGCCGAAGGCCTGCATGGCTCCGAGAACGATGACGATCAACCCCGCTGCGGGACCCTTGATCGTCAACTCCGAGTCGCTGAGAAAGGTCGTCAAACAGGCACCGACGACCGCGGTGAAGACCCCCGCCACCGGCGGAAAACCGGAGGCGACCGAGATTCCCAGGCACAAGGGGAGGGCGATCAGGAACACGAGGAAACCGGCCGTCATATCCTCCCGGATCCACCGACGGAAACCGTCGGCATCTCCCCGTGGCGGGTCGGAAGGGAGCGGCAGCGTCACTCTGGTGGGGGAAGGCTCTCGCACGCGCGTTTCTCCTTGATAGAACGATCGAACGAGACCATCACAACTGCATTTTCTTCAGCCATCGAAGCCCCGACCCAGGCAGGGACACACCGACTCGGCCGCGTGGTATCTTAACGCTGAGTCCCATACCCCGCGAGAGACACCATGCACGTCGCCATCGTCGAAGACGATCCGGTCATTGCCAGGGCCGTCACCACGGCGGTTCGGGAAGCCGGCCATGAATGCACGTGGGTTCCCGACGGCGAGACCGCCGTCCGCCAAAACACGCTCCTCTCCAATGACCTCGTCATCCTCGACCTCATGCTCCCGAAGATGGGCGGCCTCGAGGTGCTGACTGCGGCCCGCGATGCCGGCGTGCGGACGCCGGTGATCCTCCTCACGGCCCTGGGCACCGTCGCCGATAAGCTCGCCGGCTTCCGCTCTGGGGCCGACGACTACCTCGTCAAGCCGTTCGCCATCGATGAGCTCCTCGCCCGGATCCAGGCGATCCACCGCCGCACGTCGAACAAGCCGACGATGGAGATCGAGGCCGGCCCACTCCATTTGAGCCTGTCGACAAAGCGTTTGTCGCTCAACGAGCGGACCATCGACCTGACCCCGACCGAGTTCAGCATTCTCGAACTCCTCATGCGCTTCAACGGCCAAGTAGTAACCCGGAAGATGCTCTGTGAGCATGTCTGGGCCTTCGACTGGGACGGCCCCACGAACGTCATCGAGGTCCACATCAACCGGCTCCGGGGCAAGCTCGACAAGGGGCGTGAGGATTCCTTCATCCAAACCATCCGCGGACGAGGCTATGCCCTGGCCATCGATTGACGTGCCGTTCTTCAGGCTCATCCCCTGGGGATCGCTTCGCGTCCGGCTCACGCTCCTCAATTCGGCGGCCGTCCTCCTGGCCATGCTCATCCTCCTCTCCGCCGTGCGCGTCGGGGTGCGCGAGGCGCTGTTCCGCGAGACCGAGGAGACGCTCCTCGGGGAAGTTCGCGAGGTGGCGATGTCGCTCGATGAGTTCCGGCCGAATTCCGCCGATTTCATCGCCAGCCGCGATCTGCTCGTGGCGGAACTGCGGCGCAAGGCGGAGAGCCATCGCGATCGCGCCTGGTTCCTCCATCTCCTCGACGGTTCTAAGACGCTCTGGGCCAGCCCAAACTGCCCGGAGGCGATCCTCCACCTGCCGGTCGACGAATCAGTGAAGGAGACGGTGAGACGATTCGCGAAGCACCGCTGGGCGCGGCGACTCATCGACACCAGCGAAGGGGAAAAGCTCTATGTGCGGATCGGCATGCCCGACAAGGTCATCGAGCAGGATGTCGACGATTTGACCTGGTTCCTCCTTCCCATCGGCGTCGGCTTCACCCTCCTGACGCCGCTGGCCGGTTACTGGCTGGCACTCCGCGCGCTCCGGCCGATTGCCGGGATTCTCAAGACGGCCGGCCGCCTCAAACCGACGAAACTTGGCGACCGTTTGCCGACGCGGGGTACGGAGGACGAACTCGACCAACTCTCGCGCACGATCAACCGCCTCCTCGACCAGGTGGCCCGACATGTGGAGCAACAGCAGCAGTTCGTCGCCGATGCAGCCCACGAACTCCGCGGACCGCTGGCCG
The DNA here is from genome assembly GCA_943332855.1 of Candidatus Kuenenia stuttgartensis. Taxonomy (GTDB): domain Bacteria; phylum Planctomycetota; class Planctomycetia; order Pirellulales; family UBA1268; genus QWOP01. Next base: position 33,652 of record CALQRA010000003.1, on the reverse strand, counting down.
CGATGCAAAACGCCCTCGAGGTGGCGACGGCCAAGGACAGGAGCCTCGATTCGTATCAGGGGACCCTCGAGGAGGCGCTCGGCGAGACCCGCCATCTCACCAAATTGGCCAACGATCTCCTCCTCCTCGCCGAGGTCGGCAACAGCCTCGGCTCCGTATTCAATCAGGTCTGCGACCTCGAACAGGTCGTCCGGCAGACCGCGGCGATGTTCGGCGGCACCGCCGAGGAGCGGTCGATCTCGATGACCATCCAGTCCAACGGGAAGGCGGTTGTCCGGGGGGATGAGCGTCAACTTCGTCAGGTGATCAGCAACCTCGTCGACAATGCCCTCCGCTTCACCCCTGAAGGCGGGCAGATCGACCTCGCCGTTGAGGCCAGCCAGGCAAACGCCGAAGCGGTCGTGACGGTTTCGGACAACGGCCGGGGAGTCGATGAAGAGCACCTCACACGGGTGTTTGACCGCTTCTTCCAAGCGGAGGCCGCCCGCGATCGCGGGGACATCAAACGGGGGGGTGGGCTGGGGCTCTCGATCTGCCGTTCGATCGTCGAACGCCACGGCGGCAGGATCGGTCTCGAGAGCCGCGGCGTCGGCCAGGGAGTGACGGTCACCGTCGTCATCCCGCTGCGGCCAGTGCGCCGGCAGTCGGCCTAACGGCGGGCGCCAGTTCCGGCGGCGGGGTTGCCCCAGGGGGTGCATCGGCCGCCCCCTTGGCACTCTGCGGGGGAAGCGAAGGGGAGGGGGGCCTGCGGGCCTGCCGAATCCGTCATTGTTTTCCTGATCGTCAAGGTCGGCGACCGACTGTGACGATCAGGCAGGCTGTGCCATCCGGAGTCGACTGTCATGCCCCTCCCCACCGACCAACCTATTTTGCCCTGGGGCAAACCGTGGAGGCGGCTGGCCTGGGGGGCCGCTGCCCTCGTCGGCTTGGCCAACCAAGGGTCCGCCCCGGCGGCGGCTGCCGAGCCCTATCTGGTGATCGCCGAAACCGACGACGCCCCGGCCCTCACGCTGCCGAGTGTCACCGCTGGCTTCAATTCCTTCGATGACGTCAGCGAGGCCTTCCAGGACGACCGGAAGAAGGTGGCGGCCCTCGAAAAGCGGTTGGCGGAGCTCGAAAAGAAGGCGGCAAAGCGCGTCGAATCGATTCCCGTTCCCGACCCGAAGCCGGCGGGCATGGACGCCGGCGCTCAGGATGGCGGCGCCAAAGACGCCAAGAAGGATGAAAAAAAGCCGGAGGAGCCCTACGAGGTCGGCAGTGACCTGGGGATGACGGCGAAGTGGAATTACGGACTCCAGGCGGAGAGCGCCCACAAGGACTTCCGCGTCAAGGTGGGGGGCCGGATCCAGATGGACGAGGTGTCGTTCACGGAGGGCCCCGGCCCAGCCCAACCCCAGGCTCAAGGCGGCCTGGCACCGCTGCTCCGAAACGCGATGGACTTCCGTCGCGCCCGTCTCCGCGTCGACGGCCGGATGTACGAGCTCTACGACTTCGTCGGTGAATACGACTTCTCGAACCAATTGAACGCCAACGCCGCGACCTTTCCCACGGAGTCGTCGCTGGGCAACTACGCCGCGATCACCGAAAACTGGATCCAGATCCGCGAGGTCCCCGGCGTCGGCATCATCCGTGGCGGCAACCAGAAGGATCCCTTCGGCTTCGAGCACCTGACGAGCAGTCGCTGGCTCAACTTCATGGAACGGTCCTATGCCCAGGACCTCTACGAGGGCCCCTTCAACAACGGCTTCGTGCCCGGCGTCCGGCTCCTCAACACCACCGATGACCAGAGAGCGACCTGGTCGGTGGGAGCGTTCAAGAACACCGTCAATCCGTTCGGCTTCATCGACAACTCCTCCGGCAATGCCGCGGTCGGCCGGCTCACCTGGCTGCCGTACTACGAGGACGAGGGGAAGAAGCTCCTCCACCTCGGTGTCGCCGGCCGGGCGATGCAGACCAACAACGGCCAGGTCCGCTACCGCACCCGTGGCAACCTCCGCGATGGCCCCCCCGGCCCGCTCAACGCGATCTACATCGACTCCGGATTGCTGAGGGGGGACTGGATCAACCAGATGGGGCTCGAGCTGGTGGGGAACAACGGCCCGTGGTCATTCCAATCGGAGTACTTCGCCAATTGGCTCTACAACACCACGTCAGCGACCGGAGCCTTCGATCCCAAGTCGCCCAATTACGGCACGGCCGGACTCCAGCCCAATGGAGCGCCCTGCGGAACCTACTTCACGAACTCCGGCTATGCCGAGGTGCTCTATTTCGTGACCGGTGAATCGCGGGCCTACGACCGACTCGAGGCCCGCTTCGACCGCCCGATCCCGCGAAACAATTTCTATGTCGTCCGCGATCCCACCGGCCGGCTGCGGGCAAGCGAAGGTGCGGTCCAGGTGGCGATGCGGTACCAGTACGCCTGTCTCTCCGATCACCAGATCAACGGTGGCACGCTCAACGCGCTGACGTTCGGCGTGAACTGGATGTTCAATCCCAACTCGCGTCTCTACTTCAACTACGACTTCGCCTACCGCGATTTCACCAACAACCTCAACAACAACGCCAGCGGTTGGATCACCGGCTTCGGCACCCGGCTGGCCTTCGACTTCTGATCCCACATCCGGCCGACCGCCGGAAGCGAAGGAGTTTCTCGACATGCGTCTCCACCCTGCTCCCCTGTCGCTGGCGATCCTCGTGGCGACCGTTGGCATCGTGACCGCAGCCCCGCCGGCCGATCGTGGGCAGACTCTTCCGCCGCGTCTGGCCCAGGCCGGCAGCAAGCAGCCCGCGTTACCGGAGGACCTTCCGGCCCGGCCGCCCAGCGGCCAGAAGGTCGCTCCCGTCCCCGATCCGGCTGTTCCCTCCCAAAGCGCAGAGAAGGGGGGAACTGAAGCAGCGACCAAGGGGAAGGGCTGTGGAAAGCCCGGCTGCACCTCGTGCATCCCCCAAGTGGCCACCTGCAAGGCGAAGTGGGACGACAAGAAGACGAAGAAGGCGACATTCACCCAGAAGTGCGACTTCGAGTGCACCCGGCCGTGGGAGCCCTACCACCAGGGCAACTGCTGCGAGGAGAAGACCACCCCCTGCGGCAACGTTCACACGAAGAAAAAGCTCTTCAAGACGGAAGAGGAGAAGGTGGAGCGGGTTCTCAAGTACGAGGTGGTGATGAAGCCGGCAGCCCCGTGCTGTGAGCCGGAGCCAGCCTGCCGCTGCCTCGGCTGTCGCTGCCTCGGCTCGGCCTTCGAGCGGGTGTTCTCCTGGTGTCATTGAGGGCCAAGCCGGTCGGAAAGCCAACGCATCTCCCCCAATCAGCCGATCCGGGAGCGCCATCGCGCCCGGCATCTCCACGGCATCCTGCCTGACGCTCACTTCTGAACCGGTCGCTCCCCTCATTTCCCCGACTCTGACGATTCTTCCTGGGATACCTCCCATGAGGATTGTCGCGACGTGGAAGACCCTGCCGGGAACTCAAAGCGACGGTCCCTCCGCAGGCCTATGGCCAGCGGATCGCCCCCCCGCTGCGCCCGCCGCAAGCGCGCCGCAGGACTGACGGCCCTCCTCGCCGCCCTCGTCGCCATCGGCTGTCCCGTCTCGGGCATTGCCGGTCCTCCCCCGGCGGCGGAGCCTCGTCGTCCGTTCGGCATCGCTGGCGTGGCCGAGGGAATGGTCGAGCCCCTTCCGCCCCCGCCATCACCTGCCCCTTCATCGCAGTCACCGTCACCACCGGCCGACGAGGAACGCCGTCCGATCCCGTCGCCGCCGATCTGGGAGGGGAGTGGCCACGAGAGCGCTGCGGTCCGATTCGGGGACGACCCGCTCCACGGCGACGAGCCGGCGACAGCCTCGGTCCGCATCGGCGGCCTCGTTCAACTCGATGACACCGCCTATGCGGCGAGTGCGGGGCCCATGCAACCGATCGATCGAGCCGGCCTCGCCCCACCGCTTTCCGACGCGGTGAACTTCCGCCGCGCCCGCCTCCGCGTCGATGGGCGGCGGGGGGATCAATTCGATTGGGCCACCGAATACGACTTCGCCAACCAGATCAACGCCAACAACCAGATCGATCCACTTTTGAACAGCCTCGGGCCGCTCCCCGCGCTGACCGACCTGTGGCTGCGAATGAGTGACGTGCCACTTCTCGGTGCCGTCCGCGTCGGCAATCAAAAGGATCCGTTTGGCTACGAACATCTCTCCAGTTGCCGTTCCCTCGACTTCATGGAGCGGTCGTTCTGCCAGGATGCCTTTGTCGGCCCCTTCAACGACGGCTTCGTTCCCGGGATCGCGGCGCGCAACGGCACGGCCGACGGACTCCTCGGCTGGGAGGCCGGCGAGTTCGCCAACACCGCCGCCCCGTTCGGATTCTCCGACTTCGCCGGGGGAAGCATGACATCCGGCCGGGTCGTCTGGGTGCCGACCTACGAGGATGGAGGTCGCAGACTCCTCCATCTCGGCCTCGCCGGACGGACGATGCAACCCCGCAACGGCCTCGTGCGCTTTCGCAGCCGTGGCGGGCTGTGGAACGGCCCCCCGGGCCCCGACAACGCCATCTATGCCGACTCCGGCGTCCTGGCCGGCTCGTGGCAAAACATGCTCGGCACCGAGTTGGTCGCCAATGCCGGCCCCTGGTCGATGCAGGCCGAATACTTCGGCTCGTGGCTCTACGACGCTGCCACGACCGACATCGGCCCGCTGTCGACCGCCGGGTGGCAACCGCCCCCGGGCACTCCGGTGGGAACGGTCTTCTATCAAGGAGGCTATGTAGAGACGACCTACTTTCTCACCGGCGAGAGCCGGACCTACTCCCTCGTCGAGCACCGCTTCGACCGCCCGCAACCCCGTCACCTGCTCGCGCTCTCGCCGCACAGGCCGCGCGGGTTCGGGGCCTGGCAGGCAGCCGCCCGCTACAATTACCTCTGCCTGAATGATGGGCAGGTCAACGGTGGCCTTCTCAACGGCATGACGCTCGGCCTCAATTGGCTCCTCACGCCGAACGCCCGGATCGTGTTCAATTACGACCTCACCCACCGTGAGTACCGGAGCACGCCGTGGGCCAACAGCCCTTCCGGACCAGTCCCAGTCCCGTCGTACGACGGCAGCGGGACGATCCACGGCTTCGGGAGCCGGCTTGCCTTCGATTTCTGATTCCCGTCCCGGACAGGTGTGATGACTCGATTCCCCCCCCAACGCTGTGCCGCCGGCTTCATCTTTGCCCTCGAGATCGAGGCCGACCCGTTCGCCGCGCGCGTTCGCGACGCGACGACCTTCCGCGGCCCGGTGCTGTCGTTCCACGAGGGGACGATCGCCGGACGACGGGTGACCTGGGTCGTCTCGGGCGCCGGGATCGCCGCTGCCGGCCGGGCCGCCACGGTGCTCCTTGAGGGGCACGCCCCCGCACTCTTGGTCAGCGCTGGATTCGCAGGGGGCCTCGACCCGGCGCTCGCCCGGGGGGCTGTGGTGCTTGCCACCGGCACGGTGCGCGGGGGTGCTCCACGATTTCCTCTCGCTCGGTTCGCCTCGCTGCTTCCGGCAGCCTCCACCGACGTGGACATCGTTACCGTCGACTCAGTCGTGGCCACGACCGCGGCGAAGCGCGACCTCTGCGCCGCCACTGGCGCTGCCATCGTCGACATGGAGACCCACGCCGTGGCCGCGGCCGCCGCCGCGGCGAAGATCCCCTGTGCCTCGGTGCGAGTCGTGTCGGACGCGGCGGGGGATGAACTTCCCGCCGACATCGCCCGGCTCGTGACCCCCCAGTCGGCCTTCCGGCGCGCCGGGGCCGCCCTGGCCGCGATCGGCCGGAAGCCCGCCGCCGCCGGGACCCTGTGGCGGCTGTGGGAGCACGCCGTTGTCGATGGTCGGACCCTCGCCGCGGCGCTCGAACGCCTCGTCGCCGCCCTTCCGGAAGCATGATCGAAGGGCGCCGCGGCCCGGAGGAGGCCGCTGCCGCGCGGATCAGGCCCCGAAGAGCAGGCGGGCAAGCAGGCCGCGGGGCAAATCGGGGGAAAGCCCGCGGTCGTTGCGGCGAAGTCCCTCCGGCACGACCACCGGCAGCAGCGTCGCCGCGGCGATTCGACCACTTCGCACGGCTCCTTCCATCGTCGATGGCCACCCCGTGGCAGTCCAATCCCCCGCCAGCGCCATATTCCTGATCCTGGTGGCGGCCCCGGGGCGGACGGCATCGACGCCGGGGCGCACCGAGAGGACGGCGGTCGGATCGGTCACCACCCGGCTCCCGAGGAGCGTTGCGGTCCGCGCTTCCGGAAACACCTCCCGGAGCTCGTCCACGACCGTGGCCACGAGTCGATCGCGATCACCCCCGAGGAGGCCGCGCGAAGCGCTGATCACGACCTGGCAGTAGCCAAGCCCGGGCGCGCCGGCAGCGGCCTCGGACCGAAACACCCACTGCGACACGCGCCCCACGAGCACGGCATGGGGCAGATCGATGGCTTGCCGGTCGAACCACAGATGGACGGCCGTGATCGGCGACGCCGCGAGTCGTTCCTCGGCCTGCGGAACCAACTCCGGCACCAGTCGTGCCGCGGCCCGCCACGGGACGGCGACGACGACACCATCACAGGCCACCACACCGCCCGGGATACAGACACCACGAACTTCGCCTCCGTCGCGCTCGATGCCCTGGACGGGCGTGCCGGTCTCGATCCGGACGCCGGTCTCCCGCAACCAGTCGAGCAATCGCTCACCGAAGAGGACGCCGAGCGGCTCCACGGGGACATGGAGATCGGCGGCTTGAGGGTGGGCGAGAAACCCATCGACGGCCACCTTCCGTGCCGCCGACACGCTGACGAGATCGATCGATTCGCCGAGGGCACTTTCCAGGACCGGTTGCCAGAAGAGCCGCACGACCCGCTCCGGCTGGCCGATTCGCTTGAGCCACGCCGCCGCGGTGTCATCGAGCGCCGCACCGCGAGCGCGGGCGAGGCGGAGCATTCCGAGGCCGAGCCGGGCACGCTCCCACCAGGAGAAGTGCCGCATCCCGAAGAGGAGCGGAGCGAGGTGGAGCGGCGCCGGCAGGCTCGACCATGGGGTGCATGCCGAACGATCCCCCTCCGGCGAGATGAACCACAGCGTCCGGTCGTGCCGCAGGCTCCCGGCAAACCCCGCCCGACGGGCGAGATCGAGGAAGTTCGTGCAACACCCCATGGCGACATGCTGGCAGGCATCGACGAGCCCGCCACCGACGGGATCATCGAACGAGGCGGCGCGGCCCCCGACCCGCCGCCGCGCCTCGAGCACCGTCACCCGACAGCCCCCCTCGACGAGCGCCGCGGCAGCCGCCAGGCCGGCCAAGCCCGCACCGACGACAACAACATGAGGCGTGGTGGGAGCCTTCACCATGAGTCACCGATTCCCCGGGGGCCGGTGGCAACCGATACCAAGGCCGCCCCTGCCAGGAGCATTTTCGGTGGGCTGACACGCAAAGAAAAAATCCCGGCACCGCTCCGTCGCACGGCATGGAAGATGGTCCGGTAGGCCCCATACATCGCCCGGAAAACGATCCGCCCGTCGGTGGAGAGGAGTCCGTCGAGGGCCCGGGCGCACCGGTAATAGCCATCGGCCCTGGCCACCTCGATCGCGGCGAGTCGACGGAGGGCATCGGTCACATCCGGACGACAGAGGTCGGCGCGGCTGCATCCGGCAGCGGCCAGATCCGCGGCGGGGAGATAGAGCCTGCCGCGGTCGAGATCCTCGGGGATGTCGCGGAGGATGTTCGTCAGTTGGAAAGCCAATCCGCAGGCGTGAGCGGCGGGGATCGCCTCCGACGAACGGAATCCCCAAATGTGGATCGCCGCCAGACCGACAGCGCTGGCGACGCGGCCGCAGTAGCGCTCGAGCGCCTCGACATCGGGAATCTCCAGTGGATGGAGATCCATCCGCACGCCGTCGAGCACGGCCCGGAGGTAGTCGGGGGGGATGCCGTAGCGGCGGACGGTGTCGACGAGCGCACGGATCACCGGGTCGGCCGAACCAGCCCCCCGCAAGGCCCCTTCGAGATCGGCGGCGAAGGCATCGAGGGCCGCTTCCGCAGCCTGGGGATCGACCCGCTCCCCCGAGCCACCGTCGACGATGTCATCCGCGCGGCGGCAGAAGGCATAGAGCGCCGTGGTGCCACGGCGTTTCTCCGCGGGGAGGAGACGAATCGGCAAGCTGAAGCTCGAACCGCTCCGTCTCAAAGCCGTGGCGCAGGCGTCGTGATCAGCAGCAAGCCCGCTCATCGCTTCCCCCGCAACGCGTCGGCGAGGGCCCCGCCGGCGACGGCACACGCCGCCCGGGCCGCCAGGCGGGCCTTCTGCCATCGGCCCAGCGACGGGCGGGCACGGAGGGTGTCGAAGCCGATCGTCTCGATTGCATCAGCCACGGCACGTCCTCCGGCGAGAAACATCCCAATCGCCCCGCGCAGGCTCCGTGGTGCCAGGCGGGCCAGGGGGGCGCCGGCATCGAACAGGCTCCGGGCCCAGTCGACCTCGTCACGGATCAGGGCCCTGAAGGGCGGGGGGCCAACAGGCTCGTCGAGGCACGATTCGGCGACACCGTGACGGCGGAGATCCTCGGCCGGCAGGTAGACCCGGCCAGCGCGCCGATCGCGGCAGACATCCTGCCAGAAGTTCACCAATTGGAGCCCCGTGCAGATCCGATCCGACATCGCCACCAACTCCGGATCCCGACAGCCGTCGAGCGCGAGGACGATCCGGCCGACCGGATCGGCGGAGCGCCGACAGTAGGCGACCAGTTCGTCGCGCGTCCCATACCTGACGGTGATCGCAGCGGCATCGAACCGCTGGTCCTCGTCGAAGGCGTCGAGGAGGTGGGCGAAAGGCTCGATCCCCACCGCGGTGCGGCGCACCGTGTCGGCCAGCGCCACAAACACCGGATGATCGGGCCGGCCTGCGAAGCAGGACTCGAGCCGGCGCCGCCACGCGCCGAGCGCTTCCTCCGCCGCCGCAGGGGAGGCCGCCTCGTCGGCGAGGTCGTCGCTCCACCGGGCGTAGGCGTAGACGTTGGCGAGATCCTGACGGAGCCGGGCCGGAACGATCCGACTGGCGACGGTGAAGTTCTCGTAGTGACTCTCCGCGACCCGCCGGCACCAGGTCTCGGCGGTGGCCAGATCGAGGTCGCGCGGCACCTCGTGGAGGGCCCAGGGGGTGGGATCGCGAGAGTCGGGATCGGCGTTCCGGGCGGCAATCGTCGGCTGGATGGTGGGGCGGACCATGGGGCGGACGGCTTTTTCAAGGGTGCACGGCGTGAACAAAAGCCATGGATGGCTTTGTCAGCGGAAAGCTAGGATATCGGCTTCTCCTTCTGATCGCCCCCGCTCCCGCCAATTTCAGCCTGGAACGCACGATGAACATCCTCCTTGCCGGCCCCCGCGGTTTCTGTGCCGGCGTCAACATGGCGATCGAGACGCTCGAGACGGCGATCCGGATTCATGGCACCCCGATTTACGTCTACCACGAAATCGTCCACAACAAGCATGTCGTCGAGCGGTTCGAGCGCGAGGGGGCCGTATTCGTCGACCGGGTCGAGGACATCCCTGAAGGGGCGGTGCTCCTGTTTTCCGCCCACGGTGTCGCCCCGGAGGTCAGGAGGGTTGCCGCCGAGCGCCGCCTCCTGGCGATCGATGCCACCTGCCCACTGGTGACGAAGGTCCACCTCGAAGCGATCAAGTACGCCAAGAGCGGCCACCAGATCGTGCTCATCGGCCACGAGGGGCATGACGAGGTGATCGGCACGATGGGGCAGGCGCCGGAGGCCTTCACGCTCGTCGATTCGCCGGAGGAGGTCGATCGTCTCCCCTTCGGCCCGGAGGATCGTCTCGCCTATCTCACCCAGACGACCCTCTCGGTCGACGACGCTTCGCGGATTATCACCCGCCTGAAAGCTCGGTTTCCCCACATCGTTGGCCCCCCGAAAGACGACATCTGCTACGCAACCCAGAACCGCCAGGAGGCGGTGCGCGTGCTCGCCGACAGCGCCGATGTCGTGATCGTGCTCGGGAGCCAAAACAGCTCCAACAGCCAGCGGCTGGCCGAGCTCTCCCGCGAACGGGGCATCCCCTCCCATCTCATCGACGGCGCGAGCGAAATTGAACCGGACTGGTTCCGCGGCGACGAGACGGTGGTGATCACCGCCGGGGCGAGCGCCCCGGAGAGCGTTGTGCAGGACTGCGTCCGCTGGCTGCAGGATCGCTACGGGGCGACCGTGGAGGAGCGCTCGATCCGCGAGGAGGATGTCTACTTCCCGCTCCCGCGGGAATTGCGCTCCGGCGCCGCCTCGCGCCCGCTGACTCCTGACTCCTGACTCCTGACTCCTGACTCCTGACTCCTGACTCCTGACTCCTGACTCCTGACTCCTGACTCCTGACTCCTGACTTCGAGTCTCCGACGAGGGCAATCGCCCCCGCCGCCAATCAGTGTTGGAGCTTCTTGTAGCGAAAGCGGTGCGGCTCGTCGGCCCCCATCCCCTGGCGCTCGCGCCGGTTGACCTCGTAGGCCTCGAAGTTCCCCTCGCAGACGTGGACGTAGCCGTCCCCTTCGAAGGCGATGATGTGGGTGGCGAGGCGATCGAGGAACCACCGGTCGTGGGTGATGACCACGACCGAGCCTGCGAAGCTCGTGATCCCCTCCTCGAGGGAACGGAGCGTATCGATGTCGAGGTCGTTGGTCGGTTCGTCGAGGAGGAGGAGGTTGGCGCCACCGCGGAGAAGCTTGGCGAGATGGACGCGGTTGCGTTCGCCGCCGGAGAGCGTCCCGACCTTCTTCTGCTGGTCGGGCCCTTGGAAGTTGAACTTGGCGACGTAGCTCCGCGCATTGACCGTCCGCTTGCCGAGCTCGATCGTGTCATGCCCGCCGGAGATCTCCTGGAACACCGTCTTGGTGGGATCGAGGGCATCGCGGCTCTGGTCGACGTAGCCGATGTCGACGGTGGCCCCGATGCGGAGGATGCCGGAATCGGGCTTCTCCTGGCCGACGAGCATCCGGAAGAGCGTCGTCTTGCCGGCGCCGTTGGGCCCGATGATGCCGACGATCCCCCCGGGGGGAAGGCGGAAGGAGAGGTTTTCAAACAGCACCTTGTCGCCGAAGGCCTTGGAGAGCCCCACCCCCTCGATGACCAGATCGCCGAGCGGACGGCTGGCCGGGATGAAGATCTCCACCTCGGAGTCGCGGGTGGAGGCCTGTTCGGCGGCCAGCTTCTCGTAGGAGGAGACGCGCGCCTTGCTCTTGGCCTGCCGCGCCTTCGGCGACATCCGGATCCACTCCAGCTCCTTGTCGAGCGTTTTCTGGCGGACGCTGGCCTGCTTCTCCTCGAGCTCGAGGCGGGCCTTCTTCTGAAAGAGCCACGACGAATAATTCCCCTCGAAGGGGATTCCCCGCCCGTGGTCGACCTCGAGGATCCATTTCGCGACGTTGTCGAGGAAGTAGCGGTCGTGGGTCACGGCCACGACGGTGCCGGCATATTCCGCGAGGTGCTTCTCGAGCCAGTTGACGCTCTCGGCGTCGAGATGGTTCGTCGGTTCGTCGAGAAGGAGCATGTCGGGGCGTTCGAGGAGGAGCTTGCACAGCGCCACGCGCCGCCGCTCGCCGCCGGAGAGGTTGGTCACCTCCCAGTCACCGGGCGGGAGATTCATCGCGTCCATCGCGATCTCCACGCGTCGGTCGAGATCCCAGGCCCCGCGGGCCTCGATCTGGTCTTGGACGGTCGCCTGCTCCGAGAGCAGTTTCTCCATCTCTTCCGGCTCCATCGGCTCCCCCAGACGGGCGTTGATCGCCTCGAACCGGGTGAGGATGGCCCGCGTCGGGGCGACGGCCTCCATGACGTTCTCAAACACCGACTTCGTCGGGTCGAGCTTCGGCTCCTGCTCCAGATAGCCGGCCGTGTAGCCGTCGGCGAGGCGGGTTTCCCCCTCGTACTCCCGGTCGATGCCCGCCATGATCTTCATGAGCGTGCTCTTGCCGGAGCCGTTGCGGCCGAGGAGGCCGATCTTCGCCCCCGGGTAGAAGGCGATATTGATGTTCTTGAGCAGTTCCCGCTGTCCGAACTTCTTGGTCAGGTCGGTGATCTGATAGATGAAGGCGGCGCCCATCGGGAAGTCTTCTGTGCGGAGGGGTGGGATCGCGGCCAGGCCGCGGGCAGGAAAGATCGAACATGATACCACCCGGAGCCGGGACCGTGGACCGTGCCGGAGAGGGGCATGCTCCCGCCCCCCCTTGCCCGCCGCTGGTCGCGGTGGCGGGGGGCTGATGGACGGTGGGATCCCCATCCACTACGATTCCCGCGGCGGTCTCCATCCGAGGCAGCCGCCCCGACCAACGGCGAGGAGAATCCGAATCCATGGCTGGCTACGCGAATCCCGATGTCCTGGTGACCACCGAGTGGGTGGCCGAGCATGCCCACGATCCGCACGTGCGGATCGTCGAATCGAACGAGGATCGGGCGCTCTACACCCAGGGGCACGTGGCCGGGGCCGTCGAGATCGACTGGCAGGTCGACCTCCAGGACCAGGTGCGGCGGGACTACGTCGACCGGGCAGGCTTCGAGAAGCTCTGCCAGGCCAACGGGATCTCCAACGACACGACCGTCGTCTTCTACGGCGACAGGAACAACTGGTGGGCCTGCTATGCGTTTTGGGTGTTCAAGCTCTATGGCCACAAAGACTGCCGGATCATGGACGGCGGCCGCAAGAAGTGGCAACTTGATGAGCGCCCCTGGTCGACCGACCGCGTCCACGTGAAGCCGGGGCACTACACCGCCCCGGAGCAGGACGGCTCGGTGCGGGCCTTCCGCGACGAGGTTCTCAGGCACCAGAAGGGGGGCAGGCCCCTCGTCGACGTCCGCTCCCCGGAGGAATACTGCGGTGATCGCCTCCACATGCCCGACTACCCCAACGAGGGTGCCCTGCGGGGTGGCCACATCCCCGGTGCCGTCAACATCCCCTGGCCGCTGTCGGTCAACGAGGATGGGACCTTCAAATCGGCCAAGGATCTCGAGAAGCTGTATGTGAAGGGGGCGGGACTGAAACGCCGTTCCCCCACGATCGCCTATTGCCGGATCGGCGAGCGGTCGAGCCTGACCTGGTTCGTCCTCACCTACCTGCTCGGTTTCGCGAAGGTGAAGAACTACGACGGCTCCTGGATGGAGTGGGGCAATTGCGTCGGTGTCCCGGTCGTCAAGGGAACCACGCCCGATGGTTCGCCGGCGTGACTCGTCATTCCCGGGGGGCCGGGCGGTCGTGGCTCCTCCGGCTGTCGCTGCTTATGTGGGCAGCGATCGATCCAGCCGGTCCCGTCCTCCTGAACCTTTCGACATGAGCAGCGTCGCCCAACGGATCGATTCGATCGTCGACGATTTCAGCGACCTTGAAGGGCGGGAGAAACTCGAACTGCTCCTCGAGTTCGCTGCCCGGCTCCCTGCGCTCCCACCCCACATCGTCTCCCGCCGTGCCAGCGGGGATCACCGCGTCCATGAATGCCAGACGCCGGTCTACCTCTGGCCGGAGATGACCGCCGAGGGGGCAAAGCTCCACGCCGAGGTCGCCCCCGAGGCTCCGACCGTGATGGGGTTCGTCGCGATCCTCGCGGAGGCGGTCGACGGCCGCCCCGTCGATGAAGTGCTCTCCGTTCGTGACGATCTCCTCGATCGGATGGGGCTGTCGCAGGTGCTCGGAATCCTCCGCACGCGGGGCCTGCGGGCGATTCTGGGGCATGTCAAACGTGGCGTGCTTGCCGCCTCCACCCCCACTGGGAAGGATTCCCCATGATCCGTCGTGTCGTCGCCGGTATCGATCTCGGGGGGACGGCCATCAACTTCACGTTCCTCGATTCGGCCGGCCGGTTCCTCATCGATGGTCTCTGCGAGCACCCCGCCCGGAGCGTCGAGGGGCCCGATGTCTGCCTCGGTCAGATCGTCGACGGGCTGGCGATCGCCGCCGGCCAGGCCGGCTTGGAGCTCGCCGACGTGGCGGCGATCGGCCTCGACACCCCCGGGCCGGCGAGTGCCGGCGGCGTCTTGAGCCGGCGCGGCTCGACGAACTTTGCCCACGCCGACTGGGCCGGCTTCGACATCCGCGCCGCTGTCTCCGCGCGGACCGGCCTCCCGGTCACCTACCTCAACGACGGCAACGCGGCCGCCCTGTGGGGCCACGTCGCCCTGTTCGGCAACGATCCAGATGCCACGAGCGTCGCGGCGATCGTCGGCACCGGGCTCGGTGGCGGTGTGATCCATGGCGGCAGGGTCGTGGTGGGGAGGCGGGGATTCGGCGGCGAGCTGGGGCACGTTCTCATCCCCTGGACCCTGATTCCGGGGATTGAGGGGATCGATCCGCAGTGCAACTGCGGGCGGAGGGGTGATTTGGAGTCGCTCTGCTCGCTGACGGCGATCCGCCGGACGCTCCTCCCCTGGTTCCTCGCCAAGCACCCCGGGCACGAGCTCGCCCGGCTGGCCAACCCCGCCGAGGCGGCCAAACGCGTCCGCGGGATGGCGGAGCGCGGCGACGAGCTTTGCCGGGAGATCTTCCGCGTGCAGGCCCGGGCTCTCGGCCTGTTCTTCGACGAGATGGTCAACGTCTTCGATCCCGACGCCCTGATCGTGGGGGGCGGGGCCGTCGAGACGAGCGCCGCTTTTCGCGATTGGTTCGTCGACGAGATCCGCCGGGGCATGCCGACCCAACGGGAGGAGCAGGCCGGGATCCCGATCCACGTCATCCGCGACGGCGACACCGCCGGAGCCCGAGGGGCGGCGATCGAAGCCTCAAGAACGCTCGGCTGAACGCTCGGCTGACCGAAGCCCCATCCGTGGGACCGCGGTCACGCCACCCGGCCGCAGGCAGGTGCGTTGTTCTCCAGGGGGAGTGGCAGGGGGATCGGCGCCTGCCCCAGCACCGGGAGCGCGTGGAGCCCATTGGCCTGGACCCGAAGCGGGGCAGGGTGGGCCGGCTCGGGAAGCGGAGGCAGGGGCCGCTTCGGTGCCCCGAAGAGCGTCAACCGGGCGGTGGCGAGAAGGCCGGCAAGCGAGCCGAAGGTCGCCTCGACGGCGGCCGGTTCATAGCCGCAGTGGACCATGCAATCCCCACACTTCGGATTGCCGCTGGCCCGCCCGTAGCCCGACCAGTTCGTCTCCTCCATCAGGCCGACGAAGCTCGTCGCATAGCCCTCATCGAGGAGGTAGCAGGGTTTCTGCCAGCCGAAGAGGTTGTACGTCGGCGTCCCCCAGGGACGGCATTCGAGGTCCCACCGGCCTTTGAGAAACTCCAGGAACACCGGCGACTGGTTGAACTTCCAGCGCCGCGGGGCGTTCTCGAGGATGCGGGCGAAGAGCGACTGGCTCCGGAGCCGAGCGAGGAAGTGCTCCTGGTCGGGGGCCTTCGCGTAGGAGTAGCCGGGCGAGATCATCATCCCCTCCACCCCGAGGGCCATCACCTCGTCGAAGAACCTCCGGTAGCGGATCGGATCGGCGTCGGAGAATAGGGTCGAGTTCGTGGTCACCCGAAATCCGGCCCTCCGCGCAGCCCGGATGGCGGCGACAGCCACGTCGTACACCCCGTCGCGGCAGACGGCGTGATCGTGCTCCTCCTTCGGTCCGTCGAGGTGGACAGAAAAGGCCAGGTAAGGGGTGGGGGTGAAGTGGGGGAGCATCTCCTCCAACTTCAGGGCGTTGGTGCAGAGATAGAGGTACTTCTTCCGGGCGACGATCCCGGCGACGATCTGCTCGATCTGCGGATGGAGGAGCGGCTCACCACCGGGGATCGAGACGATCGGCGCGCCACACTCATCGACCGCTTGGAAACACTGCTCCGGCGTGAGGTGCGACCGCAGAATCTCCGTCGGCTGCTGGATCTTTCCACACCCGCCGCAGGCGAGATTGCAGCGGAAGAGGGGCTCGAGCATGAGCACGAGCGGGTAGCGATGATTGCCACGCCACCGCTCGCGGAGGACATGCCGAACGACCGCGATCATCTGCCCGACAGGAACACTCATGCCACCTTCTCCCGAACCTGGCCCACACGGCGGGCGGAGTGAATCTTTTCATCGGACGGCCCGTCATCGGCAGCGCTTTCGGCGCGGGCCACAGCCCAGCGCCCCAGGGCCATGAGGGGGAAATAGACACGGTACCAGTGGTAGCGCAGATAGAAGACCTTCGGGAAACCGGTCCCGGTGAAGTTCTCCTCCACCCAGTCCCCCTCCGGCGTCTGATGGTCGACAAGCCACGCCACGCCACGCCGCGCCGCCGGGGATCCAGCATGCCCGGCCGCGAGCAACCCGGCCAGCGCCCATGCCGTCTGCGACGGGGTCGGTTCTCCCCGCCCAGCGAGGCTCGGATCGGCATAGCTGTCGGCCGATTCTCCCCAGCCGCCGCACGGTTGCTGGTGCCCGAGGAGCCACTCGGCGGCGGCGATCACTCCGCGGTCATCGGCAGGGACCCCGACGGCCCGCAATCCCTCGATCGCCTGCCACGTCCCGTAGACGTAGTTGACCCCCCAGCGCCCGTACCACGATCCATCGGCTTCCTGGGAGCGCCGCAGGTAGGCGACCGCCCGGTCGACCGCCGGATGGCCGAGGCGGTAACCGATTCTGCCGAAGGCCTCGAGCACCCTCCCGGCGAGATCGGGGGAACTCGGATCGATCATCGCGTTGTGGTCGGCAAACGGAACCTTGCAGAGGAGCTCGCAGTTGTTGTCCTTGTCGAACGCCCCCCAGCCGCCGTCGGAGTTTTGCAGGGCCTCGAGCCACGGCCGGGCCCGGTCGATGGCCGCATTGACGAGGGAACGACGCTGCCGAGACGCCGTGTCTCCAGACCGTTCCCCCTCGCGCCACGTCGCCAAGCTGATGAGCACCATCGCCGTGTCGTCGACGTCGGGGTAGAAGCGGTTGGCGTACTCGAAACACCACCCCGACGGGGCGACCGCGACGGTCCGTCGAGACCAGTCGCCATCGGTACGGATCTCCTGGGCAAGGAGCCAGTCGACCGCCCCGTCGAGAGACCGATCGGTGTCACCGGAATCGGCGTGACCGGGGCGCGCTAACCGTTCCACGGCCAGGGCACGGAGGGTCAGCGCGGTGTCCCAGACCGGTGATCGGCACGGTTCGATCCGCGTCGTGCCATCCTCTTCCTGTTCGATGAGTCCCTCGAGTTGTCGCCAGCATTCGCGGAGCTCGGGGGCGTCGTCAGGGCACCCAAAAGCCCGGAGAGCGACGATGCTCCAGAGGATCGGCGGGAAGATCGCCCCGAGGCCGTCGCTGCCGTCAAAACGTTCGAGCATCCAGCGGCGGCACTCGGCGACGGCCCGGCTGCGGAGGGGCCGGAGGCCGAGGGCATCGCATGCCTTGAGGATCCGATCGACCGCGCGGAAGAAACGGGCCCAGCCATCATCCCCGCCAAGCCGCCGCTCGCGCGGTGCCCGAGGGGAATCGGCGAACAATTCGTCGATCCGCTGCCCGGGTGGGAGATGCCTGACGGGCTTGAAGTCCCAGATCAACGACAGCGGCACGATCATCGTTCGCGACCATGCCGAGACCCGGTGGAGATTGACCGGGAACCAGTCGGGGAGAAGAACGATTTCGGGAGGAACCGCCGGGCAGTCGGCGTACGACATCTGCCCGAGGAGGGCGAGGTAGAAGCGCGTGAAGCTATTGACGGCCCACGGCCCCCCAGCCGCCGCGATCGCCCGCCGCGCCCGCGTCATCGGTTCGGAGTCGGGGGATTGCCCGAAGATCTTCAGGGCGAAGTAGGCCTTCACGCTTGCGCTGACGTCGACGGGACCGCCCCGGTAGATCGCCCAGCCCCCGGTGGGGAGTTGCTCCCGGAGGATCCGCCGCACCGCGCCAGGCACATGTGGCCCTTCGAGCCGGCCGTACCAGGCGAGAATGAGAAGATACTCGCTCTCCAGGATCGTGTCTCCCTCGAGCGGCCCGCGCCAGTGACCGTCGGCAGCCTGCCGCTGCCGGAGCCAAGCGGCGGTCGCGGCACACGCCCCGAGGACGCCGGCGTGGGTCTCCGCGCCGGGACGAAGGGCGGAAGGGGACGGGCCGGCCCCCCCAAGCCCGCGATGCGACCCCATGCCAACGTCGTCACCACTGCCAGCCGGGGTAACCGGCGCGGGTTGGGCAAACCCGGTCTCGATCGCAGATCCTCTGTCGCTCATGGGGGCATCCGTGCTCCGAGCAGGGCTGTTCGACCGGCAGCGGTGCCAGAACCGACCGCCAGCCACCGCCGGTCCGCGGAGGGCGTTCCTTCGCCGCGAAATACGACGCTCCGCTGTGAGGGGAGAATAGGGAAACCCGGGGAGTCCCACAAGGTCCGCTGCCCGGCGATGGCCAGGCTGCATCGGCCGATTTCCTCGGTTGAGGGTTGCGCTTGAGGGGGCGATCACGCCGGGGGCTCTGCGGCGACTTTGCCGGCCACGCCCTGGGGGTTTGGTGAAGATGCGGTGGATGCGCATGGGTTTCCAGCCGCGTGTTCTTCAGGCACCGCGTCCGTGGCAGCGGAGGAGGCGGCTGCCGGTCGCCCCGGCAGCGGCAGCGAGATCAGCACGCGGGTCCCCCGACCGGCCCGGCTCTCGATCTCGATCGTGCCCCCGTTGGCCTCGAGAAAGCGCCACGCCTTGGAGAGGCCCAGGCCGGCACCGCGGCCAGCCTCGCGGCCGCTGAAGAATGGGTCGAAGACGCGGCGCAGCGTGGCCGAGTCCATCCCGGGGCCATCATCGGCAACCATCAGCTCACACGCCCCCGGATGTCGACCGGCCGACACGGTAACGGTCACCTGCCCGCCATCACCGACCGCCTCGAGGGCGTTGCCGACGACGGCGCGGAGTGATTCCTCGACCTGGGAGCGATCGACCAACACCGCCAGTGGCTCCGGTGACGGCCCATAATCGAGGCGGGCTCCCCGTTGGGCCGCCAGCGGGGCGAGGAGATCGACAACAGCGCTCACCATCCGATCGACATCGGTGAGCACACGGTGGGGGCGCGGGGGCCGGGCGAAGAGCATCATCCCACCGATGAGATCACGGGCCCGGAACGCCTGATCGACGATCGTCGCCAGACGCCGGCGGCGCTCGGGATCGCGTTCATCGAGCAGGAGCGTCTGCGCTCGGGTGGCGATGTTGGCCAGCGGATTGTTGATTTCGTGCCCCGCGCCGTAGGCCAGTTCGCGGATCGCGTCGAGGCGGGCCTCGCCGAGTGCGTCCTGGAAGGCCGTCGACAGGTGCGCCTGGTCCGCTGCGAGGCGGACGACGCTGAGGAGATCCCCCCCTTCGGCCGTCAGCGGCGCGGCCCCAGGACGTCCCGGCGTCGGGACATCCCCTCCGCGCAGCCGCTCCCCCCAGATCGCTCCCTGGGCGAATGGATCAGCCGCCACCGGCCCCCGCGCTGCCCAGGCCAGCCACGAGACCTCGTCGATCTCGATCACGTCGGCGGGGAGCGATCCGGTCACGAGATCACGGGCCAGGCTCATCAGCGGCATGCTTGCCGACCGGGAAGCTCCGGGGCGAACCCTCGACCAGGCCGCGCCGTCGGTGCCTGTCCAGGGCGCAGAACTCCCGCCGGGGGCGTCCTTACCGCCGGCGGCGGAGAGCAACCGCCCCCACAGCGCCAGCAGCGACTCCGCCCCTGGAAGACCGACAGCCGGGCCGGCCCGCCCTGGGCCTGAAAGCGCCGTCTCGCGGACGCCTAGGCTTTTTCCCGTCTCCGACGTCCCTGCGACGAGAGCGAGATCGTGGCGATGGTGCGTCGAACCCCCTGTCAGCAGATCGGCAAGCCGCCCTTCGGCCGCTGTCAGTGGCGACGGAAAGCCCGGTGCGAGCGTGACGGAAGACGCACCCCGACCAGGGGGCATTCGCTCCGCGGCCCGCGATTCCCGCGCTGCTGTCAACGCCGAGGCGGCCGCGAGCACGGCCCGCGCCAGGCCGGAACAGGCCTGGCGCGGAACCGGCAACGCGATCCAGGCCGGAGGCCCGGGACGAATGAGCAGTCTGACGCCGGACAAACCATCCTGCGACACGTCTGCCCCCTCCCCACCGCTGGCACCGCCCCGGGATCGGGGCAGGGCACCGGGGGAATTGCGATCAGGACCCGGTAGCCACCGACTCGATGTCGAGGAGCGTGCAGATGCGATCGACGAGAACCTCCGCCTCGAACGGCTTTTGGAGAAACTCGTTGGCACCGGACGCCTTCAACTCCTCGATCTTGTCAGTCTCACACATGCCCGAAATGCAGATGATCCGCACCTCGTCCATCGTGGAATCACTCCGGACCCGCTGGCAAACTTCTTTGCCGTTGATGTCCGGGAGCATGACGTCGAGCACGATCAGGTCGGGACGGTAGTCCTTGACCATCATGCCGGCGTCGAAGCCATTGTTGACACTCCGCGTCTCGAAGCGGCCGTCCCGCTCGAGGACGTCGGTGATCAGCTCGACGAGATCCTGGTCGTCGTCGACGACGAGAATCTTGCGCCGGCCGCTCTCGAGGGCATCGGTCGGAATCCCGTTGTCCCGCATGAACGTGAACAGCTGATCCCTGGGAATCCTCCGGAACCGGCTGCCCGGCACCCGAAAACCCTTGAGCTGCCCCGAGTCGAAACAACGGATGATCGTCTGCTGGCTGACCTTGCAGATCTTGGCAGCTTCACCGGTCGTGTAGACAGTCTTCTGCATGTGCGTTACCACCCTCTCCCTAGCCGTGGTGCAGCTAGTCGAAACGGCTTCCCGAGAAACGCCTTTTCCACAAAGGCCACCCCGGTTGCCTAGGCCTCCTTGTTGCCTGATCAACGCGTTGCCACATCAACGCGTGCCCAACCCCGCCTCTGACCGGTGCCGCTGCCGGAAGACCGGTCCACGAATCACCCGTTCCGGTCGACTGGGGAACCCCGAGGGACTCCCGGTCGGACGAACCGGGGCAGGGGGGGAAGATCGGGGGGAAATCCATTTCCCGCGACATCCTCCCTGCTTACCGTCCTTACCTGTCGCCAACTCTAACGCCATCTTGCGCATTGAGTCAATATCGATGCAGTCAGCGTAAACACTGTTCGCGCAACACCTTGGGCAAACAGCCCGAATCCTTTTTTCACTCCTCCAGCCCCCGATGGCCCCCGCCTTTGCCGCGTTCCTAAACCTCGCCCACCGCCACCAAGATTCATCGTTCGCGGCTGGAGCGCAGGGCTCGGCTCGGCGCCCTCGTCGCCGGCAGCAGACGGGCCACCCCGGGGGGCATCAGCCCGCCGCCGGGGGCACCACCACTTCGAGCAGTTCCACAGCTGGATGGCCACCGAGCGAGATCTCGGCGACGCGGCCGAACGTTGGCGGGGACGGTACCCCCGGCTGCGGCAATCCCCCGAACAACGACGCCAATCGGGGGCCGGGGCGGACCTCGAGGAGGCTGACGTCGTGGACCTCCCGGAGCAGACCGGCGTTGATCAGCACCCGGCCGAGCGGAATCCTCCCCGCCCGGATCGCCGCCGCCGTCGTTCGATCGACATGGTCGAGGTTGATCCGCACGATCCCGTATTGAACGGGCGCACCTTGCGGTGAGAGGAGGAGGATCTCCCGGGCGTACCAGGGGGACTGATCCGCCGATGGGCCCGTATCCCGGGCACGGGCGACGACGCGGAGGCCCAAGGGAACCCCGTGATGCCCCTCCATCGCCACGGTCATGTGGCTGGTGTGATCGAGGAGCGTGCGGTCAGGCTCCGGCACCTCTGCCCGATCGACATTCCTGAAGGTCGCGAAGCCCGGGCCCGGTTCAGCGAACAACCGAACCAGTTCCTCCGCCCGCGTGACGGCATCCACGCTCCCGGTCCCGGCTGAAGTGGGGGCCGTGACGCCGGGCTGCGACAGGAGGGAAGGGGCGCTTGGATGGTCGGACAAGGGTCGCCTCCACCGGGGCCAGGGCAGGATGGTCGACCACCGCCCTCGACGGTAGACCCAGCAACCCACCGGCCGCCGCGGGGGAAAGATTACGCCCCCGGATCGGAACGACGCAACCATCCCCCCTGCACGGTGATCCTTCAGCCGACGAGTTGGGCCGCAGCCCCTTCGGGGACAGCGAGGTCGAGAAGAAACTCGAACACTTCGCGGAGCCTTGGCTGCCGACAGGTGGCCGCCGCGGCGAGGGCGTTTGCGCGCTCGGCATCGACGATATTCGCGGCCCGGGCAAAGACGTCGGCTGCGCCATACAGCCGCCGCGCCTCGGCGATGACCTCGGCAGCGGAAGGGCCGCCTGGCTGGCGGGCCTCGGCGGCGAGGCGGGAGAGCCGCCGCAGTTCGTCGGCCGCGACCCGCTCCCGGGCGAGGGCCCACATCACCGTCGGTCGCCCTCCGAGGAGGTCGCCGGCAGCCTGCCGGGCGTTTTCCGGGTCACCGTGCCAGTCCTTCAGATCATTGAGCACTTGGAAGCCGACGCCCACATGCCGGGCATAGCGTTCGACCGCCCCGGCATTCCCGGGGAGTACGCCCGCCAGTCGGATCCCGATCGACAGCGCGACCTCAAACGCGGGCGAGGTCTTGAGGGCATAAATCGACAGCGCCTCCGGGACCGAAAGCGGCGTGTCGCGCCCGACGCGCCACCACAACTCGGCCCCCTGCCCGCGGGCCAGGCGCAGATGGGCATCGGAGAGCATCGCCACGAGGTCGGCACGGGTTGCTGCATCGACGTTCGGGAGCGTGGCAATGATCCGGTAGCCGAGGCCGACGAGGTGGTCGCCGGTGTTCAGGGCGACCGGGATCCCAACTTCTTCGTGGAGGGCCGATCGGCCGTAGCGCATGCCGTCGGCATCCTCGATGTCGTCGTGGATCAGTGAGGCTTTGTGGAACACCTCGACGGCCACCGCCGCGGCGCGGACGGGGACACGGTCGGGGGGGCAGGCCACCTGCGCCGCGCCCGATTCGGCGCCGGCGAGGGCTTCGAAGGAAGCCAGCGTGATGAAGGGACGGAGGAACTTTCCTCCGCGACCGAGAAAGTCGGCCGCGAAGCGGGCCGTGGACATGAGCGGCTCCGGCCGCCCGTCCAGCCAGTCGAGGGCGTCGGGCACGCTGGCATCCGCCGCGACCAAGCGGAGCGCTGCCGGCAGGAAAAGCTCGGCTGCCTCACGGAGGAGCGGGAGATGATCGGCGACCGGGGCCGTCTGCCCCCCCGCCACCCCGAGGAGACCGAGGACCCACTCGGCGTCGAGCCCCGATCGGGCGGCCGCTTCGGCACAGGCGGCACTTCCCCCGCCCGCCGACTGGGCAACGAGCGGCACGGCCGAGGGATCGAACGGAACCGCGGCGATGGGCAGGGCGAAAGCCGGCAGCATCGCGAAGGCCTTTTCGAGATGCTCCAATCTCGCGACTCCGAGAATGCCGTCGTACTGGCCCGTGAGAAGGCCGCCGATCCCGGCTACGGCCCGCGGTGTCGACTCCACCACCCACCCCTGCTCCCGCGCGGCACCCCACA
This sequence comes from Candidatus Kuenenia stuttgartensis, assembly GCA_943332855.1. Classification (GTDB taxonomy): domain Bacteria; phylum Planctomycetota; class Planctomycetia; order Pirellulales; family UBA1268; genus QWOP01. The sequence goes on along the minus strand of CALQRA010000003.1, from coordinate 10,214 downwards.
GGGTCCCGATCACACACCCCGGGCCACAGACCTGTGGCGGGCGGGCGGCATCGGCCGCGAGGCGGGGAGCGACCGGACAATCGGGAAGGAGCAGGAGGCGCCGCCCGCTGGAACCGGCTGCAAGCCTGTCGCGCCAGTGCTCGGAGACGATCGTGACCATCATCCAGCCGACGTCGCCCGCTCCTGCCCCGGCCCGCTGACAGAGCAACTCGGCCTGCGCTCGCAATCCAGCCGCCGAACGGACCCCGGAGGGCATGCCCCCCGACCGCCACGACGCCACCAAGTCAGCGGCCATCGCCCGGAGACGATCGCGAAGCGCCTTCTCGCCGGGGCAACTCATCGTTCTTCGGCCCCCGTCGGGCCGTGCAGAGCCGGGCAACGGATACCCGGCCGTCGCTGGTCGATCGACGGGGATCCCGGGAAGCTCGAGAGCGGGGGGATTGGGCACGGAAACAGCCACCTTTCCCAAAAGTCGGGGGAGAGCAGCGGACCTGATCGGCCCCGCGTGCCGCGCTCCTTACCCTGAGTAAACCGGACGGCACGGCAGGCGTTAACCCCGTTTTCCCCCGAATCGGGCGCCGGTTGCCCGGCCGCCGGGGCCGGTCATGGATGACTTTTGCCCACCGTCACGGGGCGGCGTCGAAGAAGCGGGGGAGGAGGGCGTCGACCATGAGCAACCCCCGGCGCGTGAGGACGGGGGCGGGGCGATCCCGCTCCAGGCAGCCTTCCTCTTCGAGGCTCCGCCACTGCGGGGCGAAGGCCTCGAGGGGATCGACGCCGAACTTGCCGCGCAGCCGTTCGACGTCGAGGGCCCCCTTCTTGAGGCCGAGGACGGTCTCGCGGATGAACAGCTCGCGGGCCGTGGGAACGAGCCCTCGGGCGATCGGCAACCGTCCCCCCTCGACCGCCCCCAGATATTCGTCCCAGTGGGGGGCGTTCTGGTAGTGCCGGCCGGAGAGATGACCGAAGCTCGCCACGCCGAGGGCGAGGAGATCGCTCCCCTCCCAGAGCATGTCGCGGTAGCGGAAATGGACCCGCGTGGGATCGCGGACGAGCGTGTAGCCGCTCGACACCGTGTACCCTGCCGCCACGAAGCGGTCGAACGCCCTTCCGACCCACTCCCGCTTGGTGCGCCAGTCGGCCACCGGCGTCGGTGCCCCGGTCTCCCGGGCATCATGGACAAACGTCGTGTTCAGAGGGAGCTCGAGTTGGTAGATCGTCAGACTGTCGGGCTCGAGGGCCAGCGTCCGCTCGATCGTCCGATCCCAGCTCTCCGATGTCTCGCCGACCATGCCCGAGATCAGATCGACATTCGTGTTCGGAAACCCGGCATGCTTGATCCACTCCCAGCAGCGGAGGATCTCCGCGCTGAGATGGGCCCGGCCGTTGACCTCGAGGACGCCATCGTCGAAGTTCTCGACGCCGAGCGAAAGCCGGGTCACCCCCAGCTCACGGAGGGCTTTCACCTTCGGCTCCGACAGTGTCCCCGGCTCGCATTCAAACGTCACCTCCTCGGCATCACTCCAACCGAAGCTCCGGTGGAGGCCGTCGACGAGCCTCTCGAGTTGCTTCACCGACAGGAACGAGGGCGTGCCACCGCCGAAGTAGACGTAGCGGAGCTTGCGGCCGGCGACGGCGGGCTGCGCGGCGACGAGCTCCGCCTCGCGTGCCAGCCCCTGCGAATAGCGCTCGACGTCGCTGGCCGAGGTGTCGGTGTAGACGCGGAAATAGCAGAACTTGCACCGTTTCCGGCAGAACGGCACGTGGAGATAGAGGCCCAAGCCCGCGCCAGTGGGGGGGGCGGCGAAAGCCTCGAGGACCGCCGGGACCGCGGCGGTCGTCCAGGCGGAGAAGGGGGGGTAGTTGGCGATGAAATAACTGCCCGGTTCGGTCGATTCGCTCATCGATGGATGGCCCCTAGCAGGCGGTGAACAACATGTCTGCCGCTCGATGCGGCGGCCGACCACCCCCCGAAAACCTTGGCTTTTCTGGGGGCGTCACAAGCCGAAGCGAGTGGAAGCGAGTGGAAGCGAGTGGAAGCGAGTGGAAGCGAGTGGAAGCGAGTGGAAGCGAGTGGAAGCGAGTGGAAGCGAGTGGAAGCGAGTAGAAGCAAGTTGAAGCAAGCGGAAAAAGGTCATGGATGACTTTTCCATGGACCGTGAGGAGCGTCAGGTAGGACCGCGGACAGCCAGGAGATCGTCGAAGTCGCGGAGGTGGTAGGCGATCTTGACTGTGTCGAGGACGCGGCACAGGCCGCGCAGGGCGATCCCCATTCCGTCCGGCCCGCTCGTGCCACCGAACTGCCCGCCGCCACGGACATGGGGCTCGAGATCGAGAAACACTCCGGGGATGCCCCGGCGATCGAGTCGCTTGGTGAGGGCGGGGAGGAACGACTTGAGATCGGCGAGGATCCGGTCGTGGCCCCCGACCCCGCGGTCGGCGGGAACGAAGTTCAACAGCCCCCCTTCGTCGACATGCCGGCCGCGAGTGCTGCCGGCCACCTTGCGATAATCCTTGATGTGCACCCAGCCGAGGCCCGGCTTCATCGCTTCCCACTGCTTGAAGATCTCCGCGGTGGAGAAGCCCTGGACAACGAGATTGGCGGCATCAAAGACGAGGACGAGGCCGGGGTGATTGACCCGGCGGTGGATCTCGGCGAGGAGGTGGCCGTCGCGGCCGACGAGATTCGCCTCGACCTCGAGGCCGAAGGTGAGGTCGGAGCGGTGACAGGCCTCGGCGATCCGGCCGATCCGGTCGACGGCCTCTTCCAGATACTCCTCGGGCCGCGCCCCCTTGGGAGGATAGAACGAGAACCCGCGGATCAGTTTTGTCTCGAAGGCATGGGCCAGTTCGCAGGCCCGGGCGACATCCTTGGCGAGGTACGTCTTGAACGGGACGTAGGCGTTCTTCGTGCCGTCGTCGACGTCGTCGAGCTTGATCTTGCCGATCGGCGAGGCGATCGAGGCGACATTGAGCCCGTAGCGATCCTCGAGGTGCCGGATCTTCTGGATCTCCGTCATCGTCAGCTTCATGACGTTCTTCACCCCCTTGCCGACGTCGATGAACCGGAGGGAGTAATACTCAAGTCCTATCGCCGAGAGCGCCGTGAACTGCTCGACGGCCGTCAGTTCGAAGGCCGATTCGTCGGCGAGGGCCGAGAGGAGAACGGGGCAGGCTTGGGCCATGGCGGGGATTCCCGGGGGAGGGGGGCGATCGAGGAAGCCTGTCAAAGGGAAGTCGGCCACAGCGCCCGGGCCGAGCCCGCTGGCGTCAGACGGACGGGGGGAGATCGGCCCCGGAGGGATGCGAGACGACGATCCGCGACGAGATCCCCCCGCGGGGCGTGAAGTGGGCCACGAGGGTCATCCGCCGCGGTGCGACGACCGCCACGAGGTCGTCGAGGATGCAGTTGGTGACGTTCTCGTAGAAGATCCCTTCGTTGCGGAAGGCCTGGAGATACACTTTCAAACTCTTGAGCTCCACGCACACCTTGTCGGGGATGTAGCGGAAGGTGAGCGTGCCGAAGTCTGGCTGCCCCGTCTTCGGGCAGACCGACGTGAACTCCGGACAGATGATCTCGATGAGGTAGTCGCGACCCGGGAAGCGGTTTTCGAAGACCTCAAGTTGCGAGCGGGAAGGCGAGGCGTGGATGGGTGTTGTCATAGAAGAGAGTGTGCCATGAACGCGCCGCTTCCGAAAGCGGTCCTGCCCTCCCCCCCGAACAGATCCCGGGGAACGATGGTGGTCCTCCTCTCGGGAGGGCTCGATTCGGCGACGGTGGCCGCCTGGGCCCGGGCGCGGGGCTTTGCGGTGATCGGGCTGTCGATCGATTACGGCCAGCGCCACCGCTGCGAGCTCGACGCCGCAAAGGCCCTCGCCTCCCACCTCGGCCTGACTGACCATGTCGTGCTCCGGGTCGACCTGGCGGCCTTCGGCGGCAGCGCCCTGACCGATGCCGCGATCCCCGTTCCCCGCGACCGCCCCGACGAAGCCCTGGCGGCCGAGATTCCCACGACCTACGTCCCGGCCCGCAACACCGTCTTTCTCGCCCTCGCCCTGGCCCTCGCCGAGGCCCGCGGCGCGACGGCGATCGGCGTCGGCGTCAACGCCATCGATTACAGCGGCTATCCTGACTGCCGCCCCGAGTTCCTCGACGCCTTTCGGCACCTCGCGACGCTCGCCACAAAGGCGGGGGTCGAGGGGCATGCCCCCGAGATCGTGGCGCCGCTGGTCGACCTCACGAAGGCCGAGATCGTCGCCTTGGGTGTCGAGCTCGGCCTCGATCAGGGGCTGACGACGAGCTGCTACGACCCTGACGCGTCAGGCCGCCCCTGCGGCCACTGCGATTCCTGCCGGCTCCGCGCCGCCGGCTTCGCGGCTGTGGGCATCGACGATCCGCGCGTCTCGGGGAGCTGACCGACCACGTGCGGATCGCCGAGCTCTACGCCTCGCTGCAGGGAGAAGGGCTGCTCGCCGGCACGCCGAGCACCTTCGTGCGAACCAGCGGCTGCAATCTCCGCTGCCACTGGTGCGACACCCCCTTCACCTCCTGGAAGCCGGTGGGGGAAGAATGGTCGATCGAGCGTGTCCGCACGGCCGTCGCCGCCCTCGATCTCCCCCACGTCGTCCTCACCGGCGGCGAGCCACTCTTGCCCGCCGATGCAGCCGATCTCTGCGCGAGCTTGAGGGAGGGGGGGCGACACCTGACGATCGAGACGGCCGGGACGATCCTGCCGCCAGCGGCCGGCGCTGAGACCCTCGCCGATCTCCTCTCGATCAGCCCCAAGCTCGCCTCCTCTGCCCCTCCGCCCGACACGCCCGGCGGCTGGCACGCCCGCCACGCCGCGGCTCGGCGCCGCGACGACATCCTCGTGGCGATGCTCCGCGCGCCGCGCTGGCAGCTGAAGTTTGTCGTCGGGTCGCGGGCCGATCTCGACGAGGTGCTCGCCTGGCTCGACGATCTCGAAGCCGCCCTCGGCCCGGGGCGGCTGCCACGGGGAAGGGTGTTTGTGATGCCGCAGGGAACCGCCCCGACAGCCCTGCAAGCAACGACCGCCTGGCTCGCTGCGGCCTGTGCCAGCGAAGGGCTCCGCCTCGCCCCCCGCCACCACATCGCCTGGTATGGCAACCGCCGCGGCACGTGACTCAGGAGTCGCTTGCTCGGCCGGCGCCGAGCCCTCCAGGCCAGGCGCGGCTCCGCAGGCCAATCGTGCATGGCAGACCGATCCGACAGATCGACGCCGGCAGGAAGTCCGCCGGGAACGGTCACCCAACGGATGGCGACGGGCTTCGCCCTGCCCGCCGCGACAGTCGAGCGACCAAGTTCGGCCCGGAGTCCACGCTCGATGAGTGCCCGCAGGGGCTGTCGTAGTTCAGCCGCCCTTTGCTTGGCGGCGATGAACAAGTCATCAGGGAGATCGACGGTCGTCTTCATCTGGGGCGGCGCATTCCCGTGTTTATGGCTCTTCAATTGAGCGACAGAAAGGGGGCCAGGAAAGTGGATCTGCCCACCTTCAGCGGCTGGCCCCTGGTTCGCGTCCTGCACCACCGGCGGGCAACCACGGTAGGAGCGACGTGAGACTCGTCGCTTCGGTCGACATCGCATCCCATTGCAGCAGACCGGCGGGGGGAATCTGATCGCGGTCGAGGTATCCCGCGGGCGCCGGGCGACGGAAGCGGTGCGTGGTGCGGGTGGCGGCATCGATCACCCACACCTCCGCGATCCCGTGCCGGGCGTAGAGAGGCACTTTGACTCCCAAGTCGTAAGCCAAGCTCGTTTCAGCGACCTCGACCACCAACAACACATCGCCCGGACCGGGATGAGCTGCGGCGTAGCAGTCGACGCGCGGCGCTAGAATCGCGATATCGGGCTGGGGCTCACTCGCGTCATCGAGGAAGACTGGATTCTGCACCGAAACGATCGCCCGGTCTCCCACACTCGCTGCCATCCATCGAGCAAGCGCCCGCACGATCGCCGCGTGGAGGCTGCCGATCGGCGACCTATCGAGGACCTCCCCGCTGACGAGTTCCACCCGGTCGTCGGGCCCGAGAATGCCCGACTCGACCATCCGATGGTAGTGGTCCACGGTCAAACGGTGCCGCGTGAGCAGTTCGCCAGGCATGGTGACCATTGGACTCCCTCCGTCAGATCGGGCCGATATGCCCGGCCCGCCGCCGCTTGATGCTTCAAGCCTACTCACCCCCCAAACGAAACGGTCTCACGTCGCCGCCGGGGCACCGCCTGCCGGGCCGTGGGGCTTGCCCGGGGCATGGCCGCGGGGGCCGAAGGCGAGGACGGTCGCGGCACCGGCCGCCACAACCATGAGCCCGGCCAGGAAGATCGGCCGGACTGTTTCTGGGGCGGTCTCTGCCAGGGCGAGGGTCGTGAAGGTGTTGATCACCGGAGCGCACCCGAAGACCACCGGCATGACGGTGAACGGCTTGCCGCCATTGGCGAAGGCGAGGATCGTACCGAGGGCGCCAAGGGCGCCGAGCGAGCCGGCACCGAGGCTCCAGAGCAGCCCGGTGGTGTCCCACGTCCCCTTGTCGCCGGTTGGCCCGAGGAGCCCCAGCGGCACGAGGACGGCGATCAGGAAGTAGGAGACGCCGATGCAGATCAGCGGCCGCAGCCGGCTCCCCCCCATCGCTGTCTGCCCCTTGTGGAGGACCGGCCCGTAAGCGCCCCAGCTGAGCATCGCCATCGCCGCGGCGAGGAGGACGCCCAAAAACTTTTCGGCGCGCTGCTCGACCTTCGGCACGAGCGTGTGAGCGGCGGGCTTCTCAGCGGTCGACGCGTCGGCAACGGCCGTGTCGGCAGCGGTCGCCGTGGCGACAGCCTTCGGAGCGGAGTGGGGGGCGACCGGCTTGAAGATCAGCACGGTGGCGGCACCGGTGATGACGAGGATCAGCCCAGCCAGGAACGGTGCTTTGAGCTGCCCGAACGACTTCGTCATGGTCGCATTGAGGAGCGTGTTGACGACCGGGGCGCCACCGAAGACCAGCGGCATGACGTAGATCGGCTGCCCACCGAACACGCGCACGGCGAGGATCACGCCGAGGGCCCCGAGGGCGCCAGCCGCGCCGGCCAGGAGGCTCCACAGGACCCCAGTCTTCGTCCACGATCCCTTCTCGCCCGTTTTCCAGAGGATCGCCAGGGGGACGACGATCGCGATCCCGAAGTAGGCCATGCCAACACACATGAACGCGCGCAGGGCGGAGCCGAGTTGGCCGCTGCCGATGTGGAGCACCGGTCCGTAGACCCCCCAACAGAAGGCGGTCAGGGCGATCGCGGCCAGCATGCTCACGAACTGCAGCATCAGAGGTCTCCGGACGGGCAAGAGGGAACGGGAACGGGCAACGGCTGGTGCCGCGGCGGATGGCGACGTCAGGCAACTCGGTGGCCGGCGTCGGCTGCCCCGATCGATCGGCCTGCGTGCCGGTCGAGGAGCGAAAGCATCATACCCCCCACCGCGTCGACGGTCAGGAGCCGCATGCAATCGTGGTGGCCGAGCGGGCAGACACGCTTCCCGCACGGGGAACAGGGGAGATCGAGGCGCATCTCCTCGAGATTGGGGTGATCAGACCAACCCAGGCGAATGTCCATCGGGCCATGGATGACGACGGTGGGCGTATTGAAGGCGGCGGCAAAGTGGCGCGGGCCGCTGTCGGTGGAGACGACCACGTCGGCCCGGCGGATGAGGGCCTTCGCGAGTCCAAAGGGGAGCGCCGGCTCGTCGGCAAGGCTCGCCACGGAAGGGTGGGCCGCGCCGGCCACGATCCTTCGCGCCTCGTCGCGATCGCCTGGGCCGCAGTGGATCACGACCCGAGCCCCGGGGTGCTTCTCCAGGAGGAGGCGCGCCAGCGCCGCAAACTTCTCCGCTCCCCAGCTCTTTGACGGTCCGAAGGCGCCGTTGTCATTGAAGACAGCCAGCGGCCCAGAGGGGGCGCCGGGGAAGAGCCGGGCGAGGACGTCGCTTGCGAGGAGCTCGTCGGCAGGGCTCGTTGCCAACTCCGGCTTGAGCGAGCCAGCCGGCACGCCGATCCGTTCGGCGATCGCCATCGCGGAGCGGGTCGGCGATTGGATGTCGATCCGGCCGGCGCGGCGCGGCGGCGGGAGGACGTCGGTGAGGAGGAGGCGGCGCCAATGGCCGGCAAATCCGACGCGCCGCCGGGCCCCAGCCGCCCAGGCCAGGGTCGCTGTCGAGAGGGAGTTGGGCACGACCAGCGCCGTGTCGAAGCGGCGCGCCCGGAGGGTGCGGACGACGCCCGGGAAACGGACGGCCGGGGAGCGGCCCCGGCGATCGTAGGGGACGATGTCGTCGAGCCAGTCGGTGCCGGCGAGAATCTCGGCGAAGTGCGGCTTCACGACACCCGTGATCCGAGCGCCGGGGCCGACATGACCGCGCAGGGCGCGGAGCATCGGCGTCGTCATGACGAGGTCGCCGACCCAGCGGGGGAGGATCACGAGAATGTCCATGGCCGGTACCCTACCCGGTGGCCCGGCCCCCGTTCAAAGGCAATTCGCCCCCCCGAGCGACCGCCGCAGCGGTTCGCCGTCAGCCACGGGCGGCGAGGGCATCGCGCGGGGACAAGCGCGCCACGGCGCGCGTGGCGACGAGCCCGGCCAGGAGCGCCACCAGGAGCGTGAGGCCACAGGTGGCGGCGATCCAGACGAGGGGGACTTCGGCCCGCCCGCCGGCGACATGGGCCGGGAGGGTCGCCGTGCCGGCCAGGGCGCCGGCCGCCAGCCCCAGACCGACCATGAAGCAGGTCTCGAGGAGAACGATGGCCCGCAGCCGGCCCGGTGGGAAACCGATCGCGCCGAGAAGGCCGAACGTGCCGATCCGCTCGAGCACCCCCTGGACCTGCGCGGCGGCGACGCCGGCGGTCCCCAGGAGGAGCCCCAGGGTGCCGAGCGCCTGGAAGGCAGCGAGGAAGGTGTTTTGCACAGCCGACAGGCTCCGCAGCCGTTCGAGGGTCGGCTGCAGGGTGACGCCGGCGTCGACCCACAGCCTGCGGACAGCCCGATCGACGTCGGCCGGCGGCTGATCGCCGGCGTCGACCAGCGCCATCGCAGCCCCCGAACGGCTCGGGAAGACGGACTGGAAATCCGCTTCGGCAACGATCACCCAGCCCTGGAGGATCCCCGGTTCGAGGAGCCCGACGATTTCATAGGGGACCGGCGTTCCTTCGTCGTCAGGGAGCGTGAAGCGGGCACCGACGCCCCCGAGCTTGAGGGCCCAGCGCGCCGTAGCGTCGTCGAGGATCGCCGGGATCGGCCCGTCTCCCCTCCGACCGAGGAGCTGCCAGGGATTGGCGTCGGTCGAGCGGGGGAGGGGAGCGTGGCCGGTGAACCGGAAGCCGCCGCGGCCGACGAAGCGGGGGCCGACGCCAAGGACGATCGGCCGGGCCGGGGCGTAGAGATTCGTGCAACTGGCATCGTCACCGGCGCTGGCACGGATCGGTTCGAGCGTGACGCCGGCGAGCGTCTGCCGGGCGGCATCGGAGAGCCCGAGATCGGCGGCGACGAGCGGATCGGTCGGATCGACGCTCGTCGGGGCGGCGAAGGTGGCGATCGCGGTCCAGCCGCCGGTCGGGCCGGACCGTTCCCGCGGACGGGTGGGGGGGCTGAGCGAAAACGCCGACACTGCCACGATGAGAAACTCCGCCACCGCGACGATCGCCGCGATCGAGAACGCCCTCGACGGACGATGAGCGAGCCCGCGCCACGCCAGCCCAACGAGCGACCGCAGCCCGGCCCGTCGCGTCGGGCCACGGGCGAGGAGAAGGCGGACAAGCGCCAGCAGCCCTACCAAGGCCAGGACACCTGAGAGAAAAAACATCCCCACCGCCGCCTGGGCCTCAAACTTCCCCGCCACGGCCGCGACGGCCAGCGCCCCGACCAGCGCCAGGACCGCCACCACGATCGCCCGGCGCCCGGCGCGGGGCCGATCAGCACCGGCCAGGTCTCCCTCGCCCCGGAGGAGCGCGAGCGGTGGTTGCCGGGCCGCGCGCCGCGCCGCTGTCGCGATGGCCGCCATCGAGAGGAGAAAGCCGGCCACGGCGCCGGGCCAGAGGCTCGCCCAGCGGATCGCCCCATCCCCGAACGCCGAGCTCGACCCGGCCGCGACCGAGGCGTTCCACGACGACGAGAGCGCCCCGAGGAGGAGCCGCGCCCACGCCGGTCCGACGGCCGTGCCGACGACGCCACCGAG
>CALQRA010000002.1 GCA_943332855.1 Candidatus Kuenenia stuttgartensis | reverse complement strand
TCCCCTGCCGAGAAGCGACCGGAATTGCGGGCCTCCGACTCGGTCCTCGTCGAACTGCTGCGGACCAATGGCCAGACCGGCGTTGGAGAACTGGCGTCGTCCCTGCGTGTGACTGCGACGGCGGTGCGGCAGCGGCTTGATCGGCTGATGCGCGAGGGGATCGTGATGCGGGAGGTGGTGATCACTTCCACCGATGGAGGCTCCTCCGGCGCGAGGCGGCGGGGGCGTCCAGCCCATGTCTATGGCCTCACCGAGAAGGGCGTGCGCACGGGGGGAGACAACTTCCGTGACTTGGCCGTGGTTCTGTGGAGCGAGATTCGCCGGGTGGAATCGCCGGAGGTCCGGCGGGGTCTTCTCTCTCGCGTCGGCTCGGCGATGGCGGGGCTCTACGAAGAGCAGGTCGCCGCCGGCACGCTCCACGAGCGGCTCGAGCGGGTGGCGGGAGTCTTCCGCGATCGCCAAATCACCTGCGCCGTCGAGTACACCTCGCAGCCGGATGGGGGGCAACTCGCCGTCCTCACCAACCATGTCTGCCCCTACCCAGAGATTGCCGAACAGGATCGGGGCATCTGCGCGGCGGAGCGCCTGATGCTCCAAGATCTCCTGCGCACCTCAGTTTCGCTGGCGAGTTGCCGTCTCGACGGCTTCGACTGCTGCCGCTTCGCCGTCGGCTCGGAGGCCGTGGGGGAAGCCGGCGAGGAGTGATGCTTTTTTCCAGTCATTTCCCTGGCCCGATCGGTCGGCCCGGGCGTCTGTTGTTGGCCTCTTCCATCCTGCCGCTCGGCGGGGTTAACTGGCTCTATCCCCATCTCCGGGGACCGCTCGATTCGAGGCTCTGGCCTCGCCGACACGTTCACGAACACACTGCGGAGGATCACGCATGACCCAGCCCTGGATCGAAGGCCGCTTCGAGGAAAACCTCGTTCTCACCACCGTTGAGCAGGCGATCAATTGGGCCCGCCAGTCGAGCATCTGGCCGATGACCTTCGGGCTGGCGTGCTGTGCCATCGAGATGATGGCCGCCGGGGCGGGCCGCTACGATCTCGACCGGTTCGGTGCCGGGGCCTTTCGCGCCTCCCCGCGGCAGGCCGATCTGATGGTCGTGGCCGGGACGGTCACCTACAAAATGGCCAGTCGTGTCCGTCGCCTCTACAACCTCATGCCCGATCCGAAATACGTGATCGCCATGGGAGCGTGCACCACCGGCGGTGGGCCGTACTTCAAGTGGGGCTATCACGTCGTCAAGGGGGTCGACCTGGTCGTTCCGGTCGATGTCTACGTTCCTGGCTGCCCGCCCCGCCCGGAGAGCCTTCTCGAGGGGCTGATGCGGATCCAAGACAAGATTGTCGGCCAGCGGATCGCCAAGCGGTCGGATGGTCCCGGCAAGATCGATGACGAACTGCCGATCCCCCATCACTCCGGCTATGTCACTTCCCCCGTCGCCGACGGCGCGCTTGTGTTCGATCACCAGAAGGTCCAGCCCTGAACGGGATCCTTTCCATGCAGCAGCACCACGAACATCATTCGGATCAACTCGTCATCCGCGGCCTCCATGTCGCCGTCGAGGGGCAGGAGATCCTCAAGGGGGTCGATCTGACCATCGCCCGGGGGGAGATCCACGCGCTGATGGGCCCCAACGGCTCCGGCAAGAGCACGCTCGGCTATGCCATCATGGGCCATCCCTCCTATGAGGTGACCGCCGGCACGATCGAACTGGTCGACGCCGACGGGGGCCGGCACGACCTCCTCGCCATGGAGCCGGACGAGCGGGCGCGGGCGGGGGTGTTTCTTGCCTTTCAGCGGCCGATGGCGATCCCAGGGGTGCGGCTGGCCGACTTCCTCCGCCACGCGGTCACCAACGTCCGCAATCCGGAGCGGAAGGAGGGGCAGGAGCTGATGCCGATGAAGGATTTCCGCTCCGAACTCAAGGCGAAGATGGCGGAGCTCTCGATCGATTCCGAGTTCGCACGTCGATACGTCAACGAGGGCTTCTCCGGCGGCGAGATGAAGCGGGCCGAGATCCTCCAGCTGGCGATGCTCCAGCCCCGGTTCGCGATTCTCGACGAGACCGACAGCGGTCTCGATGCCGACGCCGTCCGGCTCGCCAGCCAGAGCATCGCGAAGATCGGCGGGGCCGCCGGCGGGGCCGCGAGCGGTGCCGCCGCGATGGGGATCCTCATCATCACCCATCACGAGCAACTCCTCGAGCACAACGTGCCCCACCGGACGCACGTGATGCTCGGTGGCCGGATCGTTGAATCGGGAGGGGCCGAACTCGCTGCCGAGCTCCACAAGCGGGGCTACGAGCGGATCCGCGCCGCCTATCCCGATGCGGCCGCCGCGGAGCGCGCGATGGAGAATGCAGCGAAAAACCCCGAGGCTGCCGGCGTCTGACGGTGCCCTCCGCGGCCGGCCTTCCCTGCCGGTCGATCAAGAATCCTGCTCGATTTCCCGCTTGCCCAGAGGTCTGCAGTCATGGCCACCGACACCAATGAATCGAGCACCCTCGCCCTCGGCGAGATCAACAAGTACGACTTCCGCACCGATTCGCCGGCGGTCTTCAAGGCCCGTCGTGGCATCGACGCCGACATCGTCTCCCAGATCTCGGAGATGAAGCGCGAGCCGGCCTGGATGCTTGATTTCCGCCTCAAGTCGCTCGATCTCTTCAACAGCCGCCCGATGCCACACTGGGGCGGAGACATCGGCATCGACTTCCAGGAAATCTTCTATTACCTCAAGCCGACGGATCACCAGGGAAAGACTTGGGACGACGTGCCGGAGGAGATCAAGAAGACGTTCGAACGCTTGGGGATCCCCGAGGCGGAGCGGAAGTTTCTCTCCGGGGTGAAGGCGCAGTTCGAGAGCGAGGTGGTCTACGGATCGCTCCAGGAGGATCTGGCGAAGAAGGGGGTGATCTTCACCGACACCGACACCGCCGTCCGCGAGCACCCTGACCTCCTGCGGGAGTACTTCGGGAAGATCATCCCCCCAACCGACAACAAGTTCGCCGCGCTCAATTCGGCGGTCTGGTCGGGCGGTTCGTTCATCTACGTCCCCAAGGGGGTGTCGATCGAGTTCCCACTCCAGGCCTATTTCCGTATCAACGCCGAGAGCATGGGGCAGTTCGAGCGGACGCTGATCATTGTCGATGAGGGGGCCCACGTGCACTACGTCGAGGGCTGCACCGCCCCGATGTACACGACCGAGAGCCTCCATTCGGCCGTCGTCGAGGTGATCGTGAAGAAGCACGGCCGCTGTCGCTACACGACGATCCAGAACTGGGCCAACAACATCTACAACCTCGTCACGAAGCGGGCCGTTTGCCGCGAGGCCGCGACGATGGAATGGATCGACGGCAATCTCGGCAGCCACCTGACGATGAAGTATCCAGCCGTGTGGATGACCGAGCCGGGGGCCCACGGGGAGATCCTCTCGATCGCCTTCGCCTCGGCCGGCCAGCATCAGGATGCCGGCGCCAAGCTCGTTCATGCCGCTCCTCACACCAGCGGCCGGATCGTCTCCAAGAGCATCTCGAAGAACGGCGGCCGGGCGAGCTACCGTGGGCTGGTGAAGGTCGAGGCGGGGGCTCGGAAGAGCAAGTCGAGCGTCGTCTGCGACGCTTTGATCCTCGACGACCGCAGCCGGAGCGACACCTATCCCTACATCGAGGTCGAGGAACAGGATGTCTCGATCGGGCACGAGGCGAGTGTCTCGAAGATCGGTGAGGAGCAGCTCTTCTATCTCACCAGCCGCGGCCTCACCGAAGCCGAGGCGAGCACGATGATCGTCGGCGGCTTCATCGAGCCGCTCGTCAAGGAACTCCCGATGGAGTACGCGGTGGAGATGAACCGACTCATCCAACTGCAGATGGAGGGGTCTGTCGGGTGAACCCCGGTCGACCAACGACGAACACAGCATGACGACCGCCACCCCCACTCCCCCTGCCACGATCCCCGTTCCGACGGGATTCGACCGTCACCTCCTCGACCGGCTGCTAGCTGGTTCGTCGCTCCCCGACTGGGCCATCGCGCTCCGTCGGGCTGCGGTCGATCGGCTCACCGCTCTCTCCCTCCCCGGCCGGGGAGAAGAGAACTGGATGCGCACCGACCTGCGGATGTTCCAACCGCGCGCCTGGGTTGGTGCGGCGGAGCAGACCACGGCCCCTGGGGGATCGCTCCCTGAGGCGCTCCTCGAGTCGGCCACGCAGGCGGCCGCCGCGGTGGTCGGTACCCAGGCCTTCGGTGGCCGGATCGCCTCACTCGACGGGCATGTCGTCCGCGATGAGCTCGATCCGGCCCTCGCTGGGCAGGGGGTTTTGTTTGGTACCCCGGAGCGGATCCTGGCCACACACGGGGAGCAACTCCGGGGGCGCTGGTTCTCCGCCGTCGATGGCGGCGCGGACTGGTTCGCCGCCATGCATGCCGCCTTCCACCGCGCCGGGGCCGTGCTGTGGGTGCCCGCCGGGGTGCGGCTGACCGCACCGCTCCATGTCCTCTCCGCGATCAGCCCCGGTGGCCTCGACACGAGCCATGTCCTCGTCGTCCTCGACGAGGGGGCGGAGGCGACCGTGCTCACGGAGACGGTCGGTGGGGGCGACACGGGCGCCGATGCCGGCCTCCACTGCGGAGCCACCGAAATTATCGTCGGTCGCAAGGCGTCGCTGCGGATGGTGAATCTCCAGAATTGGAACCGCGGGGTGTGGCATTTCGCCCGCCAGCGGGCCGTCGTCGAGGCCGGTGGCAAGCTCCAGTGGACGCTCGCCGCCCTCGGAAGTCGGCTGTCGCAGGTCCAGCAGGATGTTGCGCTCGTCGGTCGAGGCGCCGACGCCCAGGTCAACGGCGTGATGTTCACCGAGGGGCGCCAGCAACTCGTCTACAACACGCTCCAGCACCACATGGCACCGGGTTGCCACAGCGATCTCCTCTACAAGGGGGCGCTCCAGGACCGATCACGGTTGGTGTGGCGCGGGATGATCAAGGTCGACAAGGCGGCTCAGAAGACCGACGGCTATCAGCGGAACGACACGCTCATGCTCTCGCGCGAGGCACGCTCGGATTCGATCCCCGGCCTCGAGATCGAGGCCGACGATGTCCGTTGCACCCACGGCGCGACCAGCGGCCGGGTCGATGAGGAGCAGATCTTCTACGCCCAGGCCCGGGGTCTGACAGCCGACGAGGCCGCCAGGCTCGTTGTCGCCGGATTTTTTCAGCAGGTGTTTGACCGGATCACGATCCCCCCGGTGCGCGAGGCGCTCTCGGCCGCGATCGGTGGGCGGATCCGACGGGTCTCCTGACGGACTGGCCGCCGTCCTTGTGGTGGCTGGCGGAAGTGCCGGGGCTGTCGGCGGCGAAAAAACGAACGCTGGCGAGAGTGGCGTGGCTGGAATCCGATTCCGGGAGGATGAGCAATGGCTGATTTCGTACGGGTGGCCACGGCAGGCGAACTGCCCGATCCGGGGTCGACTGTGGTTGAGGTCGATGGCGAATTGATCGCCCTGTTCCATGTCGAGGGGGCGTTCTACGCGCTCGACGACGTCTGCACCCATGACGGCGGGCCCTTGGCCTCTGGGGAGATCGTCGGTCACAAGGTCGCCTGTTCCCGCCATGGTGCGAAGTTCGACATCCGCACCGGAGCGGCCCTCTCGATGCCGGCAGTCCGGGCCACGCGGGCTCACGATGTCAAAGTCGAGGCCGGGGGGGTGTGGGTGCGGTTGCGGAGCGGTCACGGCGCCGATGGCCCGGTGGCCCAAGCCCCTGTCGCGAAACCGGCCACGGGCCTCCCGATCGCTCCGCCCCCCGCCGCCACCCTGTCGTCGACAGGGGGCGTCGTCACGGCTCCGTCTGCCACCGCCGCCGGAGCACTCTGCGAGGACGGCGTCCGGGAATTGCTCAAGCAGGTCAAGGATCCGGAACTGTTCGTCAACATTGTCGATCTGGGGTTGATCTACGGCGTCACCCTCGCTGCTTCGGCAGAGATCCCTGGCAAGCAGCAGGTATCGGTCGACATGACGATGACAAGCCCGGCCTGCCCGGCCGGTCCGCAACTGATCGGCGACACGAAGCGGGCGCTCGCGGCCCATCCCGATGTGGCGGGGGTGGAGGTGCGGATCGTCATGGATCCCCCCTGGACTCCCGACCGCATGACCGACGACGCCCGCGATCAACTCGGCATTTTTTGAGGGATCCTCTCCCCGTGCGGGTCGTGCTCCACGAATGGTGCTGCTCGGGAGGGCTGCGGATGCCGGAGGCGGCCGCCGTCGGCGGGGATGCCGGGGGCGTGGCGGCAGGCCTTGCCGTCGAGGGACGGGCGTTGCTCGAGGCGCTGCTTTGCGATGGCCTCCGCGCGGACGACCTCGAACTGACACTGCTCCTCGACGGCGCGGCAACTCTGCCGCTACCACCGGGAGTCGGCCACGATCGGGTGACGGTGATCCGCGTCCCGAACGGAGATGAGCGGAGAAGCCTGGCGGCGGCGGCGGCCGGGGCTGATTGGACGCTGATCGTGGCGCCGGAGACCGACGGCATCCTCGCCGACCGCGTGGCGCTGGCCCGTGCGGCGGGCGGGCGCGTGGCCGCTGCCGGTGGGTCTTTCATCACCCTTGCCGCCGACAAACAGGCCACCGTCCTCACGCTGGCGGGGGCCGGCGTGGCGGTTCCGGCCGGGTGTCTCCTGCCGGCCGGGGAACGGCTCCCCGACGCGTTCCGGAGGCCGGCCGTGGCCAAGGCCCTCGACCGCTGTGGCGGTGACGGGCTCGTCGTCGTGCCGCGCGGCGCTGATCTCCCCCCTGCCCCGCTCCCCCGCCGGGTCGAGGCGTTCGTCGCCGGGGTGCCGGTGGGGGTCTCCTGCCTGTGCGGCCCCGCCGAGATGATCGCCCTGCCGCCGGTCCGGCAGCGGTTCTCCACGGGGATCCATCCCGGCTACCTGGGGGGCGATCTGCAGTTGGGGCAGCTGCTCGAATACCGGGCCATGGCCCTGGCCCGTCGGGCCATCCGGGGGCTCGAATCGCCGGTCCGGCGGGCCGGTGGGTGGGTCGGAGTCGACATGATCCTCGGCGATCGGGAAGATGGATGTGACGATCGTGTTCTTGAGATCAATCCGCGGATGACGACGTCGTTCGTGGGGCTTTCGACCCTCGGGACGGCGAGCCTGCTGCGCGCGATGCTGGCGATCGCCGCCGGCGATCCGTTGACTTGGCCCGGGGCGTCGACCGGAGCGAACGGTGCCTTCGCCGTCGGGGATGGGGCTCTTGATGGATCGACACCGCGCTGAATCACCCGCCGGCCGGGTCCTCGCCTTCGATGTCGGTGGTGCCAATCTCAAGGCAGCCGATGGACGTGGCCGCGTGCACGCCGAGACCTTCGCGCTGTGGCGCCGCCCCGACGAGCTTGCCGGTCGGCTGACGGCGATCGCGGCGGCCTGGCACCCCGAGCGGATCGTCGCCACAATGACCGGCGAGATCGCCGACTGCTTCCCCGACCGCGCGGCGGGGGTGGCCGCGATCGTCGCCGCGCTGCACAGCGCCGCGGGGGCGGTGGAGGCCGACCTCGGCATCTATCTCGTCGACGGCCGTCTGGTCGCCCCCGAGGTCGTCCTTGCCGCCCCCCGCGCCGCCGCCGCCTCAAACTGGCATGTCCTCGCCCGGCTCGCCGCCGCCGCGGCAGAATGTGACGATGGGTTGCTCATCGACGTCGGTTCGACGACGACCGACATCCTCCTCCTCGACCGCCAGGGAGCACGCCCAGCGGCGACCGACGATGCCGGGAGGATGGCCAGCGGCGAATTGGTCTACACTGGGATTGAGCGGACGCCGTTGGCCGCGCTGGTGCGTTCCCTGCCGCTGGCGGGCCGGCGCCGTCCGCTGGCCGCCGAACATTACGCATCGTCCCAGGACGCCTGGCTCCTCCTCGGCGGGATCCCCGAGAACGAGGCGTCGGGCGACACCGCTGACGGCCGCCCCGCCACCCGCGAGGGGGCAAGGGTTCGCCTGGCTCATCAGGTCCTCGTCGAGCCGGCCGAGGTCAGCCTCGATGAGGCGACGCTCGCGGCCAATCGCCCGGCCGCCGTGCAGGTGCGCCTCGTCGCCGGGGCGATCCGCCGTGTGTGCGCCAGAGCGCATCGCTCGCCCGAGCGTGTCGTCGTCTCCGGGCACGGCGCCGTGTTGGCCAAGCGCGCTTTAGAGCGGGCCGGGATCTTCGCCCCGGCGGTCGATCTCGAGGAGCGGCTTGGGGGGGCACTCTCGAGGGCCGCTCCGGCGCATGCTCTGGCGCTGGTCGCGCTGGGAGAGCTGCGATGACTCCCTACCGGAGCCGATCGGGCTGGTGGTTTGGCGACCTGGGGGATGCCTCGGGGGAGGCGCTGGGCTCGTCGCCTACCGGGGCGCCGGAGGTGATCCGCTTCGGCGGAAGCCTCCTTGAGCGGGCCGAGTGGCCCGAGCTCGTCGGCCTTCTCCTCGAAGCGCCTTTCGGGGGCGGGCCCAGCCCGCCGCTGACGCTCGTCGTCGGCGGTGGCGGCATCGTCGAGGGGCTGCGTGGCATCGATCGGACGCGCCCCCTCGATCAGCGCCTCGTCCATCGGTTGGCGATTGACGGCATGGGGATCACGGCCCGGCTCGTCGCCTTCACGCTCGGCCTGCCGCTGGTGACGCGGCCGATCGACCGCCACGCCGTGCTCGACATCGCCGGCTGGCTGGCGGCCGACCCGGCGCGAGGCGCGGGGATCCCGGCATCGTGGAGCGTGACGAGCGATTCGCTCGCCGCCATCGTGGCTGCCGCCCATGCCTGCGACCTCCTCCTGGCGAAGAGTGTCCCCCCGCCGCGGCCACCGGGAGCCGCCCGGGAGACGAATCTCGCGTCGCTGGCCGGCCTCGGCTGGGTCGACGGGTGGTTTCCCGAGGCAGCGGCAGGCGTGGCGAGGGTCCGCTGGGCCGCTCCGGCACGCGGGTCGAAGCTGAGAGCGCCGAAAGGGAGAGGGAGAGGAGTGGGCTGAGGTCAGTCCCACCACCAAGCGGTGTCGGCCCGGGCGCTCAGGGCTGCGGTGCGCGTCGTTGCGATATCATCCGATTCGACCGTGTTCGTTGCGAATCCCCACGGCTGGAACTGGATGCCGCCGGAGGCACTCACCACCCACCGTCCCCCCTTCTTCACCCCGCTGGCGACGGTTGGAACGGTGGCCGGAGCGTCGTAGGTCGGGAGGCGGACACGATCGGCATCGAGGAGCCCCGACAGATCGAGGCCCGCCTTGCGGTCGAGCTGCTGCCCCTGGATGAGGGCGGCGACAACGGCGAGATCGACGCAGTTGGCCAGTTCGGCGAACACCGGATGCTTCGCGGAGAGGGCATCGTACTTCGCGCTGAAGCCGTCGCACCACTTCTGCGCCACCTTGTCGGTCGGGCCGGCCCCGCGCTTCACGCCGTCCTTCGCGAACACGTCGTTCTCGGTGAGGCAGGCGATCTTTCGGCCGGAGAGCCGGAAGGCGAGCTCGTCGGCGTCGCGGGCGATCGGGTCATACGACGCCTCGAGCCAGAAGCGGGGGAGCGTGCCGACGCTGGCGTTGGCGGGAACCGTCGCCAGGTAGCTGGGAAGGTCATTCAGTCCGGAGGGCTCGAGGCCCATGCCGATCCGCTTCAGTCGGTAGTCGGCGGCCACGAGCACGCGGGCGAACCGGCTGTCGGTCGGCACGCCGCCGATGCGGACGTTCTGCGGACCGAGAACCTCCTCCATCTTCCGGAGCGTTCCGGCCGGATCGGCGGCACTGGCCTGCTGGAGTTTGAGAAACTTCTGCAGGTCGGCGACGCGCTCGGGGGCTGGATCGATCGAGCACAGCATCCCCCCCTCTCGGGCTCCGTCGACGGCCCGGAGGGCGACGATGAAGTCTTCGAGTTGGAGCAGCGGGCGACCGCTCGACGCGCCGAGGACGTTGCCGGCCGCATCGACGCGCGCTGCATCGGCCGGACCGGCGAGCACGATGTCATGACCGTCGGGATCGACGAACACATGGGTGATCCGCTCGAGCCCGCCCATCAGTGCGACATCCGCCGGAAGGGGCGCCGTGCCGGCTGCGGCCGCCTCGACCGCCTTCGTGAGACGGGCCAACGACACCTTCCGCAGGCCATCCTTTGATTGCTTTGGGCCGCCGCCGGCCAAGGCCTTGCGGCGGGTGGCGGAGAGTTCGTCGAGGATCTTCGCATCGACGTTGCGGACGATGCCGTCGGCGTCGATCGAGATGCCGCCGACCGCCTGGCCACCGAGGAACTGCGCCTCGGCCGATCCGGTGCCAGCGCATGACAGGATGATCGCCAGCAGGGCTGCCACCGGGCGGCTCCAGCCCGACGTGCCGAGGGAATCGTGCCGCCCGAGGCCCCGGGTCGTCGCCAGAGATCTTCCGCCGGCGGACGGCGGGGCAACGAGATGGGAATGCGGTGCCTGGCGTGTCATGGACGTCCTCCGGCTGGGAAACCCGTGACTGGGAGGCACGGGGGCTTGACAAACGGGGTGATCCCGCATTTCGCGGCAATCGTAGACCGGCCGGGGTTTGTTCTGCAAACCCGATTGCGACGGGCAAAACTGGGGGTCTGGCCGGTTTTTCCCTCCAGCCGCCCGGCGGGAGCCGATGGCGAGGGCCCTCGGCTCGCAAATCCCCTCCGGCTGATGCATCATGCACAGGCGCCCATTCGCCGGTCTCGGTCATGGGCCGCGCCTCGCCTTCGAGACCTGAATGGGCCGATGGAATCTAATCCCGCCTTTCTGCTCGTCCTCGATCCCACCGTCGGCCACAGCGTTGTCCGTCTTTACCCGGGGCAGCCGTGCACGATCGGCCGTGGGCCCTCCAACAGCATCGTCCTCCACGACGAGCGTTCCAGCCGCTTCCATGCCGAGGTGATGGCGGTGGCCCCCAACTGGGTGGTGCGGGACGTCGGCAGCCGCAACGGCACGATCGTGGGGAGCGAGCCGATCGTCGGTGAGCGGACGCTCGCCGCGGGGGACACGATCCGCATCGGCGGGGCGGAGATCGTATTCGGCGAAGGGGATCCGCCGACCGACCTGTCCGGGCTCTCCGACGAGGCGACGGAGACCTCCGAAGTCACCAGTGACATGCGGAAGTGGTCCGATGCGATCACGCTCCGCCGCGACAAGACGCGGCTTCTCGACGACATCGGTGAATCGGCCGGCAGCGTGCCCCGCGTCGGCAAGGCTGCGGCCAGTCTCTGCCGGCTCGCCTTCGCCCTCGCCCGCGCGACCGACATCGCCGAGGTGGCCCGCTTGGCGCTCGATGCCGCGATGGATGGTGCCGGAGCCCCCCATGGTGTCGTTCTCTTCCCTCCCCTCGGACCGGCGGCGGAATGGCGGGCGCCCACCGGTGTGGCGTCGCTCGTGCCGGCGGCGGCAGCGCCCCCGGGGTGGCCGCCTGAAGGCGGGCTCCCCGCCGGAGCCGTGGCAACTGTCCTCGCCTCGAACGAGGCGATCCTCGTCGGGCGTGCGCCGCAAGCCCCGGTTGCCGGGGCCGCGGTCGACGATTCACGCTCGGCGATCTCGGCACCGGTGCGCGTCGGTGGGCGGCCGGTCGGCGTCCTCCATGTCGAACAGGCCGCCGGCGGCCGACCAGCGACCCCCGACGACCTCGAGTTCGTGATGGCGGTCTGCGACGCCCTGGGGATCGCTGTTGAGAATCTCTCGACGCGGGAGCGGCTTTCCGTTCGCCTCGCGAGCACCTCCGACGAGAATGAACGTCTCCGGCAGCGGCTCCGGGAGGAGTCGCGGATGGTGGGAGGGAGTCCGGCCCTGTCGAATATCGTCAGCCAGATCGCCCGCGTCGCGTCGACCAAGGCGACGGTGCTGGTGCGCGGGGAGAGTGGCTCCGGCAAGGAGCTCGTCGCCCGGGCGATCCATGACGCCAGCGACCGCCGCACCGCGGCGTTTGTCTGCCTCAACTGCGCTGCGCTGACCGAAACGCTCCTGGAGAGCGAGCTGTTCGGGCACGAGAAGGGCGCCTTCACCGGCGCCACCGAACGGAAGGCGGGGAAGTTCGAGGCTGCCCACCGGGGAACGCTGTTCCTCGACGAGATCGGCGAGATGAGCCAGACGATCCAGGCGAAGTTCCTCCGTGTTCTCGAGGGGCATTCGTTCGAGCGTGTCGGCGGCAGCCAGCGGGTGCAGGTCGACGTCCGCGTCGTGGCGGCCACCAACCGCAATCTCGAGGAGGCGGTGGCGGCCAATGAGTTCCGTCGTGACCTCTACTTCCGTCTCAAGGTGGTGGAGATTGTCGTGCCGCCGCTGCGGCGCCGGCGCGAGGACATCGAGCCGTTGGCCAGGCACTTCCTCGCCCGGTTCGCCGCCGAGACGGGGCGGGGTGTGCACGACTTCTCCCCCGCCGCCCTCGAGGCCCTCCTCGGCTACCAGTGGCCGGGGAACATCCGCGAGCTGCGCAACTGCATCGAGCGGGCCGTCGTGCTCTCCACGCACGACACGATCGACACGTCGGATCTGGCGTTGAGCCAACTCGCACCATCCGGCGACACCGGTCGCGGCACGGGGCGCGGGACGGGCGGGCCGACCGGCGCGTTCGTACCGCAGACCATCGAGGAACTGGAGCGCCGCCACATCATGGCGACCCTCGCTGCGGTCGGCGGCAACAAAACAAAGGCGGCAGCGATGCTCGGCATCGAGCGATCGACTCTCGACCGCAAGCTCACCCGGTGGGCGAAGAAGAGCTGACGCTGCGCTCCGCGGCCGGCGTCGTGGGGCGCTGCTCCCCAGCCGGTTCGGCCCGTGCCTGCCGCTCTATGCCGGTGCGGTCGTCGCCGGGCATGCGGTCGGAAGGATGCCGAGCGGAGAGAACGGCGAGACGCCCGAGGACCCTGCCGACGACCCGCTCCCGATGGCGGGGATCGACGACCTGGGGGAGGATTTCGCCGCCAAGGAGCCCCGTGCCCCCGCCACGGACGGCGAGGGGGGGAAACGTTTCCGGCGTCGTTCCACGCGCCCCGCGAATGACGGCCGCCACCCCGTCGAGCGAGCCGTCCTAGCCGGGGCGATGAGCACCATTCCCCCCGGCGATGGGATCCGGGGGTGACGAGTCGCCGGTGGGGGAAATTGCGCAAAGTGTCTTTCGCAATGCGCGTGGTCCGTTGCGCTTTCTGCGTGGGGTGCTTGCGATGTGGGCTAAAAAACTGGGGGGTGAAAGTGATCTGGCGGCCGTGGCTGGCGGAAACTTCGCGAAACTTGTGGCAGGGCCTTGGCAGGGCCTTGGCAGGGCCTTGGCAGGGCCTTGGCAGGGCCTTGACGGAAGTGGGGGGGTGCTTTAGACCGAAGAGGGGGTAGGTTTTTCGCCCTCCGTCGAACGCCGATTTACGTTATGGGAAGGACGATCGCATGCGGTACTTTTCTTTGAAAGCTTTTTCCCTTTGGCTGGCTGCCTTGGCCTGCCTCCCGTTGGGCTCTATCGCCAACGCCGGAATCATCGAGTGGGTGACGGTCGGCGACCCGGGAAACACGGCTGATACCGACTCTGATGGCTACGGTGCCGTGGCCGCTTCATTCCGGATTGCAAAATATCAGTTCACGAACCAGCAGTACACCGACTTCCTGAACTCCGTCGATTCAAGCGGCACCAATCCCTATTCCGTCTACAACACGAGCATGGGCACCGACGGCCGTGGAGGGATCAGTCTCACACCTGATGCGGCCTCTGGCAGCAAGTACGCCGCGAGGTCGAACATGGGCGACAAGCCGGTGGAATACGTGAGTTGGTTCGATGCGGCACGAGTCTCCAACTGGCTGATGAACGGCGCCACAAGCTCGTCGAGCACAGAGACAGGGGCGTATACGCTCGTCGGCGGCCAGACGAGCGGCACGGCCCCGGCGGTCAACTCGGGCGCGACGTTCTACCTCCCGACGGAAGACCAGTGGTACAAGGCGGCGTACTACAAGGGTGGAGGCACCAGCGCCGGCTACTGGAATTACGCCACGCAGAGCGATTTGGCCCCGACGGCGGTGACGGCGGATTCGACAGGAAACGGCTCCGCTGGCAGCACCGGCAACTTCGCGAACTACGACAATAACGCTGTCTGGAATGGCCAAAATGGCATCGTGACGACGGTGGGGACCAACGGCGGGCCGAGCTTCTACGGGGCGTTTGACATGAGCGGCAACGTGTATGAATGGAACGACCTCACGGGTGCTTCCGGCTCGTCTCGTGGGCAGCGTGGCGGCAATTGGAACGGCATTGCGTTCCTTATGTCGTCCTCCTGCCGTGGCTCGTTAGACCCGGAGACCGCGGGCCTCACCGTCGGTTTTCGTCTCGCAAGTCCGGTCAGCGGCCCCTCCGGCGTCCCCGAGATCGACCCGAGCGGTTTGAGTGCCGTGTTGGGGCTGCTCTTCGGTGGACTTGGGTTACTGGAACGACGGCGGTACGGCCGCTGACGGTTCCCTTTGGGCTTTTGCCCTTTATCCCTTTGATCCCCCTGATCCCTTCTTCTCCTCTGCTAGCGGCATAGCAGCAGTAAGAGCGTGTGCCCCGGCAGGAGGCTGTCTTCCTGCCGGGGCATCGCTTCGGGTCTGAGCCGGAGCGATGCTTCGCGATTAATCTTGGAGTCTGCCATGGTGGCAGGTTGGGTGGGACTCCTCCGCCTCTTCCTGTGCGGCCGAACGTCTGTCTCCGGGCGGCGGTCGGCCGGACGAAGCCTGATGCCGCCACCGCGGCCCGACGGGTCATGGCCTTGACCGGCCACGGCTGCCGGCGGACTGCGGTGGCGGCTCTGTTGCAGCCCGCATCAGGCTTTCTCTCAAGCCGGTCTGCGCTCACGGAGTCTGCGGAGGAGCCCCATTTCGCAAGTCAACCCACCGACGCCGGCGGCGTATCTGGCTGACTTTTCTGGCACCTCTACAACGTTCTCCGGCAACGCCTTCGAATCTTTTCGGATCACCGTGACGAACGGAACGAACGAAAAAAGTGCATTTTTCAGTCCGCTGAGCGTGGAGATCTCGCCCCTCCAGGCCGTGCCCGAAATCGACCCGGCCGGGATGGGCTCGGTGCTGGCCCTCGTGGGCGGGGCGCTTGGGCTCCTCGAGCGCCGGCGGCGGGTGGTGGCCTGACGCCTCGCGCTGAACGTCTCGTGATCGATTCGCGGGGGGAGCAGGTTCCGAGAGGGGCCTGCTCCCCTTTTTTTTGAGCGCGATGCGTGAGCCCCGCCCGCCCGAGGCGGCGGCGTCAGTCGAGCCCGAAGTGACGCTTCCAATGCTCCACCTCTCCGGGACCGGGCTCCGGGGGCTTGTCGGCGCCCGGATCGGCCACCTTCCGGGGACGCCGCAGGTCGGCGAGCCACGCGTCGGAGGAGATCGCCGCGGCCCCCCGCCGCCGGGCGGCGAGTTGCAGCCGGCGGTCGTTGGAGACAACCGTGATCGAGGCGGGGGAACGCTCCTCCTCGAGGATCTCCTCGATGAGCGAGTCGGCGTCGGGATATTCCCGCGCGAACCACACCCGGATGCCGCGGTGGGTGATCTTCCCAGGCAGGCCGTCGGGGGCCTTGGCGGCATCGAACACGAAGAGGACGCGGGGGGCGGTCTCGCCGACGAGGTCGGCGACGTGGTCGAGGAGCGCTGTCCGCGAGGACTCGAGCCCGCGAGCGCCCCGCGTGGCCCCGAACACGCCCGAGGCATGGAGAAGGTTGTAGCCGTCGACAAGAGTCAAGGACATCGCTCTGCCCCCGTCACGAGCCGGCGAGCCGGTATTTCACCCGGCCGCCGACAATCGTGGCCACCGCCCGGCCGCGGAGGGTCCAGCCATCGAACGGCGAGTTGATGCTCTTGGAGCGGAAGGACTTGACGTCGACCTTCCAGGACCGATCGGGATCGATGATCGTCACGTCGGCCGGACTGCCGGTTCGGAGCGTGCCTCGGTCGAGCCCGAGGATCCGCGCCGGGAGGGTGCTCATCGCCTCGACCAGCCGTGGCCACCCGACATGGCCGGGGGCAACCAGCCGCGTCACCGAAAGCCCGATCGCCGTCTCCAGGCCGAGGATCCCGAATGGTGCCCGATCGAGCTCGAGCATCTTCTTCTCGCGGGCATGGGGGGCATGATCGGTGGCGATGCAGTCGATCGTGCCGTCGGCGATCCCCGCGATGATCGCTTCGACGTCGGCGGAGGTGCGCAGCGGCGGGCTCATCTTGCAGTTGGCATCGAACGTCCGCAGCGATTCATCGGTGAGGGTGAAGTGGTGGGGGCAGGCTTCCGCCGTTACCCGCACGCCACGGGCCTTCGCCGCGCGCACCAGTGCCACGCCCCCGGCCGTCGAAACGTGCATCACATGAAGGCGCCCGCTGGTGCTCTCGGCGAGCGCCGTGTCGCGCCCGATCATCACCTCCTCGGCCGCCGCCGGCATCCCCCCCAAGCCGAGGAGGAGCGACACGATCCCCTCGTTCATCACGCCGCCGCGCGAGAGCTCGAGGACTTCCTCGTGGGCGAGGATCGGCTTGCCGAACATGCTGCAATATTCGAGTGCCCGGCGCATCAGCTCGGCGTCGGAGACCGGTGCCCCGTCGTCGCTGAAGGCCACCGCTCCCGCCTCGACGAGCTGACCGATCTCGGCGAGCTCCTTCCCCTCGCGGTTGCGGCTCACGCAGGCGACGACGAAGACGTTGCAGGTGTCGGCGCGGGCCGCCTTTTGATGGATGAACTCGACGGCCGCCTGGGTGTCGATCGGCGGCTCGGTGTTGGGGATGCAGGCCACGCTCGTGAAGCCGCCGGCGAGTGCCGCCCGCGTGCCGCTGGCGATCGTCTCGTCCTCCTCGCGGCCCGGCTCGCGGAGATGGACGTGCATGTCGATGAGGCCAGGGGTGACGATCATCCCGGCCGCGTCGATCGTCTCGTCGGCACGTCCGGCGCCGGTCTCGCCGGGGCCGATGCCGGCGATCCTCCCGTCGACGATCCGCAGGTCGGCGATCCGGTCGATGTCCTGGGCCGGATCGATCACGCGTCCGCCGCGGATCAGCAGTGTGGCCATCAGATTCCCCTCCCGTCGTCGCCAGTGGTCGTGGTTGAAGCGTCCCCGCGCGGCCCGCAGACGAGCCACAGCACGGCCATCCGCACGGCGAGCCCGTTGGTCACCTGATCGAGGATCAGCGATTGCGGGCAATCGGCCACCTCGGCGGACACCTCGACCCCCCGGTTGATCGGTCCGGGGGCGAGGATGAGGAGCCCGGGGCGGGCCCGCTCCATCCGCTCGGCCGTCATCGCGTACAGGTGGGCGTACTCGCGCACCGACGGGAACGGGCGGGTGTTCTGCCGCTCGAACTGGATCCGCAGGAGGTTGAGGACATCGCACACCGGGACGATGGCGTCGAGATCGTGCGAGACTTCGACCCCAAGCTCCCGCCACCGGGGCGAGACGAGGGTCGGCGGGCCGCAGACGATGACCCGGGCCCCGAGCTTGAGCAGGCCGTGGATGTTGGAGCGGGCCGTGCGGCTGTGGGCGATGTCGCCGACGAGCCCTACCGTCACGCCGGCGAGGTCGCCGAGGCGTTCGCGGATCGAGAAGATGTCGAGGAGCCCCTGGGTCGGGTGCTCGTGCGGGCCGTCGCCAGCGTTGATGATGCCGACGTCGAGGTGCTGGGCAAGAAGATGGGGGGTACCCGGCGTGGTGTGGCGGACGACGACGGCGTCAATTCCCATCGCCTCGAGGTTTTTCGCCGTGTCGATGAACGACTCCCCCTTGGAGAGGCTGGACCCTGAGGCGGAGAAATCGACGACGTCGGCACCGAGGCGCCGGGCCGCCAGTGAGAAGCTCGTCTTGGTGCGTGTCGAGTTCTCAAAGAACAGGTTGCAGATCGTCCGGCCACCGAGCACCGAGAGCTTCCGGCGGCACCCGTGAGTGGCCTCCTTGAAGCGGGCGGCGGTGTCGAGGAGGAGTCGGATCTCGTCCGCGGTGAGCCGTTCGAGATCGAGGAGATGACGGTGGGTCCATGACGCCGGCACGGCATCGGGTGAACCCAGGGAAGCTGGGGGGAACGTGGGCATGGCGGCATCCGGAGGGAATGTCGTGGCTTCCGGTGGGGGTGGGCGGATTCTAGCAGGCGGGGCGGAATCGTCTTCGGGCCCCGGCGCGGGGGGAGTGCCCGCGATTCCGTCGGGGAAACCCCGGTCTTCCCACCGGCGGCGGACCCCCAGTCGGCATTTCTCCTGCCACCGAAAGCCCCGGGATCCGTCTCTGGCGGCATCTGGCCTTGCCTCGTGGAATCGGGTCGGCCTACCTTCCTGCGCGATCCGGTGTGCCGGTTCCGTGCTGGCGGCGGTGTTCGACGTGAACACCGCGGGGGCAGCCGGTCGAGCGTCACCCTCGCGAGCGAGAATCCGATGGACAGCGAACGCGACACGTCGTCGGTGGGGAACCAGGGTCGGGGCCGGCCCCTTTGGCAGGCCAAGCTCGGCCTGGCCGGTTGGACGCTGGCCGGGATCGGCATCCTCTCCCAAGCGGGCTGCATGTCGGCCATCACCGCCACGACCCTCCGGGAGGCGCTCCGCGAGACGGCCGCATCCCTCTCGGCGCCGCACGACCTCGACCATGCGTCGACGGCCCGCGTCGACCGTCCGGTGGCGGACGTCGAGGCCGAGGATGCCGAAAACTCCCCCGGCGACGACGCCCAGCTTGAACAAGTGATCGACAACGCCGTCGCCCGCCTCTCGGCCGCCGGTGGCATCGATACACCGACCCAGGAACTGCTCATCAAGACTCTCGAACAGACCCGCCCCGAGGATTGGGCCGTCGTCGTCAACGAGTTTGCCAAGACGCTCGAGGCGTCGCGCGGGTCGATCGCCGCCGATGATGCCGCCGACGGCGGGATCCTTGCCCGGCCCTCAACCGGCGGCGTGCTCGAGCTCGACATCCCGGCGCGGGCCCGATCGTCGGCCGATGCCCCTCCCCCCGTCGCCGAGCTTGCCGCCGCGCCGGTGGAGCCGGTGGCCGCCGTCGACCTCTCCGGCATTCCGCTCCTTCGAGTGGCACCGATCGTCGTAGCCCCCGTTCCCGCCGACGCCGCACCGTCGCCGGTGCCGAATCCTCCCCCTCCCACCGCCCCACTGCCGCCGCAGCCGATCGACGTGGTCGATATCCCGGTGAGGCCGATCGCTCCCGAACCCGCGCCGGCGCCGGTCGTGGTGGCTGCCCTCATCGAACCGGCCCCGACACCGGCAGCGCCCGCTGAGCTGGTCACGCCGCAGGTCGAAACGGCGGCACCGATGCCGCCGACCCCCGAGGCCTTTGAGCTCCCCCCCGCGACGGCCACGGGAGGCGTGATCGCTCCCGCCGGCCCGGTCGTCAGCAACGCCTGCTTCGCGACCCGGGTCCGCGGCTGGGGCAACGTGGAACGCTTCCCGACGGCGGTGTTCCGGCCAGGTCAGGAACTGATCGTCTACTTTGAGCTCGACCGCCTCCAGATCCGCTCCGCCGCCGACGGGCACACCACCGGCATCGACGCGAGCTTCCGCCTCATCGATGCCGGCGGAGAGCGCGTCGGGCAATGGGCGTTCGAGCCGATCGTCGAGACCTGCCCTGCCCCCCGCCGCGACTATTTCGCCCGGTACTTCATCCGCATCCCCGAGGATGCCAAGCCCGGCCGTCATCGTCTCGAGTGGAGCGTGACCGACACCGTGGCCGGAGCCAGCCGTCAGGCCCATCTCGATCTCGACGTCGTGGCAGAGTAGTCGGGGCAGACTCACCGGCAAGAGTCTTCTCCGACCGAACCGGCTTCGTCGATTTTGAGCGTTGCTCCCATGAATCAATTCCGTTTGAGCACCAGAATCATGTCGCTCGTTCTTGGCGTTCTTGCTCCGCTTGCCGCTGGCGGCGTAGCGGCCGCCGAAGCGGTCACGGCCATCGACATCCTGCTGCTGCCGGATGAAACCATGATCGCCCATGCGCAAGCCGACAACGCGCGGCTCCGCGCCAACCATCCAGCCGGCTTTGCGCTCGACGCCGAGCACCGGCCGCACATCACGGTGTTGCAGCGCTACGTGCGGACGAACGACCTGGATAAAGTTTTTGCCGCCGTCCAGCGTGTCTTCGACCAACAGCGGCCGGTCGGTTGGGAGCTCGAGGCCACCGGCTGCTTTTTCGTTGACTTCGACAACATGGGCCTGGCGGGGATCGTGATTCGGCCGACGCCCGAACTCCGCGCGCTGCAGGAGGCGATCGTCGAGGCCGTCGAGCCGTACACGGTGCCCGACGGCACCTCGGCCGCATTCGTCACCGCGCCCGGGCAGACCGAAATCAATGCGTCGTCGCGCGACTACGTCCGCACGTTTGTCCCCGAGCAGCTCGGCACGAAGTACGGTCCGCACGTGACGACCGGCGTCGGGCAGTTCGATTTCGTCCGCGAAATGCAGGCAGCGCCTTTTGCTGACTTCCGCTTCAAAGTGGCTGGCGCCGCGGTGTTTCACCTCGGGGATTACTGCACCGCCGCCAGGGAACTCTGGACGTGGCAGCCGCCGGCCGGTGAGTGACGTTCGGCACGGCTCACTCTTTCTACGAGTGCGCCGTTAAGGCGAGACCTTCGGGTCTGCCCAGGGCTCTGAAAATGGGTTCCTCGCCAGAATCCGTCGGCAAAAAGGGCATGCGAGCGGTCCCGCCACGGGCTTCAAGAGAGCACCGGTCTGAACACCGGTGGAGGAAGCAGGCTGCGATCAGCGAACTTCGTCCGACCAGTCCTGGTATCCAGCGGCTCTCGTCGGCCGGAGGCCCGAGTGGGTCAGGGGCGCTTCATCCGAAATCGGGAGGGGCTGCCCTGGAGCCGCCTGGATCTGGATTTCCAGGGGAGGCCAAGGCCGCCTGGATAGTGGCGTGCCCGAATGCGTCTACGGGTTGCTCGTCGAGAGGTCCGTGTGGACGCAGTTGCTGGCCGAGTTGGCCCAGGGGCGACTGGAAATCTTCAAGTTGGCTATTGTCCGCCACCGGTGGAAGAGAGGGGCTACTGCACCATCGGCATTCGCTCCGAGGAGACTCGATCAGGGATCATGGTAGGGATGTTGCCCCATGGCGCCCCACAAACACGACGATGTCACCAAGGTCCGGAATTCGACCGAGTTTATTCCACTCATCGGCGATCCGATTGAGAATGTCCTGTCGATCGCGATGCCATAACTCGAGTCCACTTCCATCAGGGCGATAGGAGCCTGCCGAGACATCACCTGAGGCTAGCATCAGATCGACACAATCGAGAGTCTCGCGTTGGAGGCGATCGAGATCGGCGTCTCCCACCTCATCACGGATACGAGCCACTACGAACCATAAACCGACCTCATCGGCGTGCGCCTCGCCGATAAGCTCCTTCGCCATTTCGAATCTCGTGCTCATGGGTCGTCTCAGCATGCCTAGTTAAAGCCCGCGTGCACAGGATGCGGCGACTGAAACCTTAGCCTGGCCGTTGTCCCCATTGGGCGCAGACTTTCCTACCGCCCAGATCAGGTCTTCCAAGCAACGGAAACATTCTCAGCATAGGGGCCCACTGTCCATGCCGCGTGAGTGCCGGTTACGAAGAGATCCGATCGACGAAAATCGGACTCATTCTGCGGATTACTGGCGTAGGGAGAAAAGTCGCACCAGACGCGACCGTCTATCCACTTAATGGACAAACCATCGGAAAGAATCTGTCGAGTTGATGCGCCTTCCCGAAATACAATCTCCTTAACATCGACAATAACAAGGGTCACATTCGACCATCCGTCTGAAGAATCGATATCCTTGGCGGATAGCGAAAGTGATGAAATCTGTGTTCCGTCAGGAAAATAGGAGTGCGTAACACTCCGAAGCAATGCGTCGTTGAACGACACGAAGCGTTCGAGAAACTTGGAAGTATGGTCTGGTGAGAGAGGCGTCATAGCTAGCGTCCGAGTGGTGTGTGTGGCTCTACTTTCGGTGGAAGGGCGTCCCACCCGGGTGGGAGTTGGTTGCTTGGGATATGTGGCTTTCCTGGGCCATGCCCTGAAGATGGGTTGCCCGGCTGCGGAAATCTGTGGCCATGGCCTGACGGTGCGCCGGCGCCATGATTCTTGAAATCCACATGATCAATCACCTTCCCGTCTGCGTTATAGATCGCATTTTGAACGGCTTTCCCACTGTCCGGGTCGATGTGGGTATAGATTGACCCCGGCGTCGCTCCATCGCTGAAAGGTTTGGCGGTCCCATAGAAGTGGGTTGCATCAGGCGACTTAGAATACTTTCCCACGCCCGAGAAACTAACCCCTGCCGCTGTGAGATAAGGTACGGCCAACATTCTGATTACCCAGTCCTGCCGCTGGTAGTCCGGCATGTCGCTCCAGATCTCGGGCAGCCTCGGAATGTTCGTGATCGTGCCCACGGCGCCGTCGACCGTAGCATGGGCGAATCGTCCCGGGTTCGCCAAAATCCGAAATGGCAGTTCCGCAGTTCCAATTACATCGCCGATGAGCGGTCGGTGGTAGAGATTGCCGGCGATCCAGTAGAAGGTGTCGTCGTGGACGTAATTGGGAACGGTGTAGGTCCTGCCACCGGTCTCGAAGGACTTGGATCCCCTCGGATCGCCGATCAGCGGTTGATCGCTGGCAAGTCTTCCGAAGAACGTGTACCAAGCGCTGATGTACCACGGAGGAGCTGCCTGAATGGTCGGTCCGGAATACTCTGGCGGCGATGCCGCTTGAACTTCCTCATCCGCCACCGGCATAAACTGCACGTCCCCTTCGCCGCCCGTCCACACGGCCGAGACGACCCCCGGCCCGTCGTCGCTACCGGGTTGGTAGACCAGCGGCGTGGTCGTCACGGTCGATTGGCCATCCGCCAGCGTGAGCGCGGTTGATCCGGTTATTCCCTGTTGGCTCACCGAGTTTGCCGCATTCGCCCCGGTTGCTCCTGCGACGAAGAACACTAGGCCACCTCCCGCACCGCCGGTGTACTGCGACGAAATGGTAGGGTCGTTCGCAAGAGAGCCGTTGGCGGGGCACGAGGAGGACGAGCCTGCCCCCGAGCCGGAGTTGCTGGGGAGCGCGAGGCCGGTTGATTGAGACCTCCGAAGGCGTCTCATGAGAGTGCGCATCCCCCCTCTTGGAATCCCTCGTAGGAAAGGCTTTCATTTCCGTCAAGGAATCGGTTCGAGGTGGGATTCAATTTGGCGGCGGAGGGAATTGAATCCGCGTGGCAGCCCCGGGAAAGGGCTCGTCCCGGGTGATGAGGCCCGGCGACGAGGTTCAGGCCTGCCAATGGTGACGAAGACTGGCGATCAAACCTTCGGGCAGTCCCCGATTGCTTACTGCCCAGCCCGGCTTCATCCTCCCGACGCACGCACCATCGCTACGACCCCGCCCGGACGGCATCTGGCGGCCGTCATCCGGCTGGCCCAGTTCCGCGAGCAGACCAAGTCATCGCCGCAGTCGATGACCGAGGAGGAGTTGGAACTGGCGATCGGTGCCCTGGCCGGCGGTGCTGCCGGCTGACACGGGCTGGCAGCAGGCGATAGGATGCCTCTCTTCGGGATGCTGTTCACCCCGGAGGAGAGGAGAGATCGTCAGCCGGTCAGAAAAAACTGCCGAAGACGGGGGGAATCTCCCGGACGACGACGCGGAGACTCAAGCCTTCGGCTTGGAGCTCACGGTCGAGGAGGTCGTCGGCGACAGGATTCGCTTCAAGGACGCGCGCGACGATCGGCCGCCATCGCTCCAGGAAACGCTCGTGGGAGGGATGACGGGGGTCGAGCCAATGATCAAGGAGACGTTGCCGCTTCCGGGGATCGGCCCAGAACATCCGCCCATATTCGAGCCGAGCTTCGTCCTGGTAGAGCAACCTTCGCATGGAATGGATTGTCGACGGGAGAGGTGTTCAGGGCAAGGATCGAGGCGAGCTGTTGATACGCCGCTGCCGCCCCTCACCTCAACAGCTGTTGACGGGCGATAAACACGGACGAACCAGAGACTCCCCACGGCCCGGAAAACGGTGCCACCCAGCGCCGGCCGCGAACCAACGGGGGGTGCAGAGGGGCCGGAGAGAGGGCCGATCTTTCGTCAGCGATCAGGCCGCTTCCGTCTCAACCTTGCCCGGCAACTTGCTGAGAAGGACCTTCTGCAACTCGATCTTGTTGCCGGCGTTGTCAACGTCGATCCCCACGAGCCTCCCATCCGCGTCGTAATCGAGGACAACGCCCTCCGAAATCTCGCGGCTCTCCACGCTCGGGCGGTCGCACAGTTCGATGGAGAGCGAGTCGGTATCGGCGTGGTCGTTGAGCTTCAAGGTTGGAACTACCATTCGGGCTTGATGTACGGACGCTTGCGGAGAACCTCGTTCAGGAAGTAGTTCGTGAACAGAAGCCTTCACCATGGCGACGATGCCGGCTTGGATAGCCTCCGGCGGTCGATCCCACGCCGAGACCACCAGAGCAAGATCGGGAGGAAGTGCGTTGGGTTTTGCGATCGTGCTCTCGGCGACCGCAGGTTTTCCTAAAGCGATCGACGGGGCGTTCGCTTCCTCTCCGCGCTACCGTCGGGGGGCGGCACCCCGGCCGGGAAGGTAGGCGTCAGGGATGAGGGCCATCAGCCCACGGCGTTTCGGCGCCTGCTGCGAAGACGGAGCGGGGGCTTGGGCGCGGGGCGATGCGGTCTGGGCCAGAGGCCTCACGCACGCCCCCCACCAGGGTCACGGCGGCCGATGGCAGAGGGTTGGCCGACGTCAGCGGCATCCCCCCCTCCCCTCGCGGCGGGATCCCTGCCGCTGCCGGCGCGGTCGGCTGCGGGGGCAGGATATCCTTGGCCGGTGGCACGGCCGGACGCCCCACGGGGGATGGGGGGCTGCTGCCCGGGGGCGCAGCGGGTGATGCCGCGGGAGCTGCCGCGGGCTTCTCCGTGCCGGTTGGCTTGGCGGCGCCCGCATCCGGCTTCTTGGCGGCCGGGGCCTGTACCTCCTCCAGGCGCGCCGTCGGTTCTCCCATCGGCTGCGCGGCCGGTGCGTCGGCCCGCGGTGGGAACTCCTCGAGCTGGAGGAGATCGGCGATCGCCACGGCGCCGGTCCAGCGCTCGGCCTGGGCATCGACGTAGGCCAGCTCCGTCTCGGTGAGAATCTTCTGCGCCTGGAGAAGACTTAAGAAGGTCACCTCGCCGCGGGCATAGAGCGTCTGGGTGAGGGTTACGGTCTCTCGCGCCTTGGGGAGAATGTATTCCTCATACCAATCGACGAGTCGCTGCGAGGTCCGGTAGGCGGCGACGGCTCGGGCAGTCTGCGTGGCGAGGTCGAGCTCCACCATCCGCAGGTCGGCCCGCGCCGTGGCGATCTCGGCCCGCGCGGCGCGGATGTTCCCCTGATTGCGGTCGAAGAGGGGGACCGACATCATCACCTGCGCGAGCCCCTGATCCTGGGCGGGGATGCCGACCTGCCGCTGGTAGCCGCCCATGAGGTTGATATTCGGGATCGGTTGGACAACGGCCCGCTCGAGGGCCCATTGGTTGCCGGCGACCCGCGCCTCTGCGGCGCGCGGCAGGGCGTTGCTGCGGACGACCGCTTCCTGGAGCTCCTTGAGGTCGAAGTTGGGGAGCTCCTGGAAGAGGTCGGCTTCGAGTCGCTCGATGTCGACCCGTGGCAGGCCGATCGCGGCGGCGAGCTCGCGGCGCCCGGTCTCGATGAACACCGTCGCGTTCAGAATCCGCACCTCGGCCCGGTCGCGCTCGATGCTCCAGAAGAGAACGTCGGCCTTTGTCCCCTCCCCAGCCTCGGCGAGCTGACGGCCGATCTCGTAGGAGCGTTTGGCGATGTCGAGGAGGAGTTTGTAGATCTCGATCCGGCGCTGGGCGACGAGGAGCTGGTAATAGCTCTGGCGAACGCCGCTGAGGACGTCGAAGCGGGCCCGGATCAGTTCGTATTCGGCCCGCTGGATGTCGCGGATCGCGGCCTGCTGCTGGAGGCGGAGCTTGCCGCCAGTGACGAGGTCTTGGGCGACCGTGCCGCTCCACTGGCTCTCCGGACCGGCGATCTGCGGGCTGAAGCCGGCGATCACCGGATTCGGGTAGAGCCGGGCCTGCACCGCCTTCCCGCGGGCGGCCTCGACGGCGGCCCGGGCGGCGAGCATCCGCGGGTGGCTCCGTTCCGCCAGAGCGACGAACTC
Organism: Candidatus Kuenenia stuttgartensis; assembly: GCA_943332855.1. Lineage (GTDB taxonomy): Bacteria > Planctomycetota > Planctomycetia > Pirellulales > UBA1268 > QWOP01. Next base: position 60,853 of record CALQRA010000002.1, on the reverse strand, counting down.
CTCGAGCGTTCGCGGGGTGGGGACGGTGCCCTCCATCGGGAGGCCGTCGACGAGACCGTCATCGGGCGTCACCGCCAGCGGCACTTCCGACGAGGGGAGTTGCATCGGGGCACCCGGCGGGCGCGGCCAGGAGGCCTCCTCCGCTGCGACCAGCGGGAAGCCGCTGGCGAGGGCGACCAACAGCGCGACGGGAGGGGAGCATCGTGTTCGGGGAGACATGGCGGAGTCCAGGTGCGTGATCGGGGTGAAGCGGTCCGCCGGGGGCACATCTGGAAGATTCGTCACTCTTTGCCTGATCGCTCCAGAAAACCGCACCAGAACGGTCGGCCAGTTTGGGATCACAGCGCGGTGGGGGGTTGGGTACATTAATCGTCCGGTTCCCCAGATCACCCCTTCTCCCCCTTCCCTCCAGGCCGTCCCCAAACCAGGGGACGTGACACCGTGGCGATCCTCCGGGCCGTACACCTCGAGAAGACCTTCGGCGCCGCTGCCAGATCGACGGCGGGCGTGATGGCGATCCGTGGTGTCGATGTCGAGATCGAGCCGGGGGAATTCGTGGCGATCACCGGGGCCTCGGGGTCGGGAAAGAGCACGCTCCTCCACCTTCTCGGTGGCATCACCCGGCCGACCGCCGGGAAGGTGATCCTCGAGGGGGTCGATCTGGCGGCCCTCGGCGACGACGACCTGGCGCTGGTCCGGCGGCGCCGGATCGGCTTCGTCTTCCAACGCTACAACCTCCTCCCCGAATTGTCCCTCGTCGAGAATGTCGGCCTGCCGCTGGTGCTCGACGGCATCCCCGAGGCCCGCTGTGACGCGGCTGCCCGCGCCGCGCTCGAGACCGTCGGCATGGGGCACCGCGCCGACCACCGTCCCGATGCCCTCTCCGGCGGTGAGCAGCAGCGCGGAGCGATCGCGCGGGCGCTGGTCACCGCGCCGGCGATCGTCCTCGCCGACGAGCCGACCGGAGCCCTCGATTCCGAGAACTCGCGCCGTGTCGTCGAATTGCTCCGATCGATCGTCGCCGACCATGGCCAGACGGTCGTGCTCGTGACCCACGATCCAGGCATCGCCGCCGAGGCGGGCCGCTGCATCCGCATGGCCGATGGTCGGATCATCTCCGACACCCTCCAGCCCGGCAGCCCGGTCGGTGGCGGTCGCCCGCCGGTCCCCCGCCCAGCCCCGCGATCGAACGGTGGCGGTGGCGGTGGTGGCAAACGGCCCGGAAGGAAGCGCCGATGAGTCTCGGCGTGTTCGAACTGCGCCGGCTGCTCGTTCGGCAGTGGACGCGCCGGCCCGGCAGGGCGCTGGCGACGATCTTCAGCGTCGCCGTGGCCGTGGGGGCCGTCGTCGCCACGTGGGTGTCGGCCGATGCCTCCCGCGCCGGATACAAGTCGCTGACGTCGGCGATCGAGGGGGTCCCGGCGGTCGATATCCTCTCGAAGGCCGGGGGGCGTTTCGAGGCCAGCGACCTGCCGTCGCTTGCCAACATCCCCGGCGTCCGGGCGGTCGTGCCGCTCTTCTACCGGCCCACGCTCCTGCGGGTGGGGGAGAAACGGGTCCGCGAGATCGCCGTCGGGGTCGACGCCGAACGGCTCGTCGCCATCGGCATGCTCGAGCTCTCGGCGGGGCGGGCCTGCACGGCGATCGACGAGGTCGTCCTCGACGAGAATCTCGCCCGCAGTCTCGGCAAGGTCGTCGACGACGAGATCCTGTTCTTCGCCCGGCGCGGGGTGCGGCGGATGACCGTCGTCGGCCTCGCGGTGCCGACGTCGCTGCGCTGGTTCGGTGAGGGGGCGGGGGTCGTTCTCGACATCGCCGCGCTCGAGGACATGTCCAACGCCCTCGGCTTGGTCGATCGGGTGCGGGTTGCCCTCACCCCCGAGGCTAACCGGAAGGGGGTCGTCGAGGCCGCGGGGAAACTCCTCCCCGACACCCTCGTCGCCGAGATCCCTGCCGGGCGGGCTGGCATGGCAGAGGACGTCATGCATTCGGCCGACCTGGGGCTCGATTTCGTCACCGGCCTGACGGTGGCGATGAGTTGGTTCATCGTCGGCAACGCCATGCTGATGAACGTCACGGAACGCCGCCGGTCGTTGTCGCTGGTGCGGCTCCTCGGAGCGAGTGGCCGGCAGATCCGGCGCATGATCACGATGGAGTCGGCGCTGCTGGGCGCCGTCGGGGCAGCGATCGGTGTCGCGGCCGGGCTGGCGGCCGCGCGGCCGATCGCGGCGGGGATCTCCCGCTCGCTCCAGGCCCCCTTCACAGGGCTCGTCGTCCATCCTGCCATCATCCCGCTGTCGGCGCTGATGGGGATCCTCGTGGCCGTGGCGGCGGCGTGGTGGCCGGCGCGGCAGGCGGCCGCCGTCGACCCGCTCGAGGGGCTCGCCAATGCCCCTCCCCCCCCTTCCCCCGGCGTCCCCTGGAGGTTTGTCGGGGCGGCACTCGTTCTGTGGGCGTTCGCGACGGGCATGCTCGGCCTGGTGATCCTCGAGAAGTTGCCGCCACGGGCCGCCGTGCCGGCCGGGATCGCGATGTTGTTGTCGTTCGTGGCGATGACGCCGGTGATCCTGCCGCCGATCGCCCGCGCCTGTGCCGCCCTCGTGCCGCGCCGTTTCCGGATCGAGCGTGAGCTGGCCCTCGGACAGATCCTCCGCCAGCCGGTGCGGACGGCCCTGACCACCGGCGTGCTCGTTGTCGCGGTCAGCAACGGCATCGGATTGGGGCATGCGATCCGCGACAACGTCGAGGACATCCGCGGCTGGTACGCCCGGCTGATGCAAGCCGATTGGGTGATGACCCCCGCCGGGACGATGAGCGCGGCTGCCGAAGGCGGCGGCGACGGTCCGCGCTCCGCCGAGGAGGATGTCCGGGCGATCGGCGGCGTCGACCGGATCGACGTCATCGGCATCGCTGCCGGCCGAGTCGCCGGGGGGGCGTGCGTGATCGTGGCCCGCGACGTGCCGGATGACGCCCCGCTCCCGCTCGACCCGGTCGGTGCCGACGAATCGACCGTCCGGGCGGCCCTCGCCCGGGGCGAGGCGGTCGCCGGGACGGTGCTCGCCCGCCGGCTCGGGCTCGTCGCCGGCGACGACCTCGCCGTCGAGGTCTTCGGTCGGAAGACGAAGGTCCGCGTGGCCGCGCTCGTCGTCGATTACACCTCGGGTGGGGCGTCGCTCATCCTCCGCCGGGATGCCGCCAAACGGCTCTTCGGACTGGAATCGGCCGACGTGATCCTCGTCACGGCCAAGCCGGGGGAGGCTGCCGCGCTCCGCGCGCCGCTCCAGGCGATCGCCGACGGGCGCGGGATGCTCCTGCGGAGCTTCACCGATGTGAAACGCTTCGTCGACGGGATCGTCAACGGCGTGGTCGGGTCGCTGTGGGCGATCCTCGGGCTCGGGTTTCTGGTGGGGAGCCTCGGCGTCGCCAACACCGTGACGATGAACGTCCTCGAGCAGCGGTGCACGCTCGGGCTCCTGCGGGCGGTCGGCATGACGAGCCGACAGGTGACCGGGGTGGTCGTCCTCGAAAGCGTCCTTCTCGGACTCTCCGGCGCCGTCATCGGTCTCATCGCCGGCCTGACGACCGCGCTGTTCATCCAGATCGCCAGCCAGCCCCTCCTCGGCCATCCGATCCGCTCGACGCTCCGGCCGACGGTGATCCTCGCCAACATGCTCGCCGCCGTCGTGGTCACGGCCCTGGCCGCCTGGATCCCCGCCCGGCGGGCGGCGCGGATCGATCTGCTCGAGGCCGTGTCGAGCGAATGACCGGCCGAGGCCCCGGACGCCTCAGGCGGCCTCGAGGCCGCGGAGGGTGCCGGTGGAGCTGGCGAAACGGTCGGTTTCGACGCCGAGCCGCTGGAGCAGACTGACGTAGAGATTCGCCAGCGGCGGCGCGTCACGATCGGTGAAGGCGAGGTGTCCGGCGTGGTGGAATCCCCCCCCGGCGACGAGCACCGGGAGCCGGCTGTTGGAGTGGGCGTTGGCGTTCCCCAGGCACGATCCGTGGAGGACCATCGTTCCGTCGAGGAGCGAGTGGCTCCCCTCACGGACACCGTCGAGCCCGGCGAGGAGCTCGGCGAGGATCACGAATTGCATCTCCTCGACCCGCTTGAGCTCGGCGATCATCTCCGGCCGGTTGCCGTGGTGCGTCAGGGCGTGGGTTTCGTGGACGACCCCTGGGGCCCGCGGTACCCACTGGGCCGGATTGACCAGCAGCGTCACCAGCCGCGTCGTGTCGCTCTCCAGGGCCAGGCGGATCATCTGCCCCATCAGCCGCAGGAGCGTGAACAGGTCCTGCTCGGGGTTCTCCACCGGGGGGGGCAACTTCGGCCGAGGGCGGCGGCGCTTCTCCCACACCTCGGCCCGCTGGAGCCGGTCCTCGAGGTCGCGGACACTCGTGAAGTATTGGTCGAGCCGTTCCCGATCGGCGGCCGGGAGGTTCTTGTCGAGGCGGCGGGCACCGGTGGCGACGAAGTCGAGAACACTGCGGCCGGTGCGGAGGGCCTCGATCTTTTCGCCGGTCTCCTGCGGCGTTCCCTGGAGGAACATCTGCCGGTAGAGCCGGGCCGGGCTCCGCTCGCCGGGGAGGAGCACGCCGTCACGCGTGAACGACAAGCTCGTCGTTCCCTGGGCGGCGACGGTGAGCGACAGGCTCGGGAGCCTCGTCTCTGCGCCGAGCCGTTCGGCGGCGAATTGGTCGAGCGACACGGTGTTGCGGAAGCTACCGCTGGCCGGGTGGGGAGCCCCGGTCAGGAAGGCGATGTCGGCCGCATGGCCGCCGTCGACGTCGGGATGGGAGAGCCCGGAGCAGACGGTGAGCCGGTCGCGAAACGGCTCGAGGGGGACGAGGTAGGGAGAGGGGACGTAGTCGTGGCCGGTCCCCTCGGGAAAGAAGTATTGGGGGAGCAGTCCCATCGTCGTCTCGATCGCCACCAACCGCAGCGGGGACCGGGGCTCGGCGGCCGTTGCCGGTCGGCGCGGCGCCAGCGCCTCGAGCCACGGCAGGCCGATGCCGACGCCGCAGGCCCGGAGGAGGCGGCGTCTGGAGAGGCTCGTCGGGAAGGAGGGGGCCATCGGAGGGGGTCCTTTCACTGGTCGAGGAACAGTGGACTGGCCACGACGGCATGGATCACCGCACGGACCCCCCCCCCCGCCCTCTCGGCGTCGTCGACGATCCGGGCGATGGCGTCGCGCTCCGCGGGGAGCACGTCGGCCCCGGTGGCGTAGACGACGAGCTGTCTGGCCAGCGCCGCGGCGAGCAGGCGCCGGTCGGCAACGAGCGCGTCACGGAAGGCCTCGAACGACGCGCAGTGACGGCCATCGGCGAGTGTGCAGGCGTCGTCGACCGGTGGGCCGTCGATGGCGGAGGGGCCGGGGGCGTCGGTGAAGACACGGTAGCGGTCGCGCCATTGGCCGACCGCATCGAACCGCTCGAGGGCGAAGCCGGGGGGATCGATGGCGGCATGGCAGGCGGCACAGCCGGCATCGGAGGTATGCCGGGCGAGTTGGTCGCGGATCGAGACCGCACCGCGGACATCGGGATCGACCGCCGGGACCCCAGGCGGGGGCGGATCGGGGGGGGCATCGAGCAGCTCCCGCAGCACCCAGACGCCGCGTTTCACCGGCGACGTCACCGTGCCGTTGGCGGTCACCTTGTGGATCGCCGCCTGGCCGAGGAGGCCCCCGCGGTGGCTCCCCTCCGGCAGTGGCACGCGGCGGATGGCGCAGCCCCTCACGGCGGCGCCATCCCCCGGGAAGTAGTGGTCTGCCAATCGCTGATTGACCATCACGAAGTCGGAGCGGACGAGGGCCGTCACCGGCTCGTCGCCACGCACGAGCTCGGTGACAAAGGCCCTCGTCTCGGCCCGCATGGCATCGAGGAGGGCGGAACTGAAATCGGGGTAGAGCGTCGCGTCGGGCGTGGTGGCCTCGAGATCACGGAGGTCGAGCCATTCGTCGGTGAAGTGAGCGATGAACCGCTCGGCCCGTGGGTCATCGAGCATCCGCTCGACCTGGGCCCGGAGGATGTCCGGCTGCGCGAGTTGCCGGCGTCGTGCCAGGGTGAAGAGCGTCTCGTCGGGCATCGAGTCCCAGAGAAAATAGGAGAGACGCGACGCCAGGGCCCAGTCGTCGAGTCGCCCCGGCGGCCCGCCGACAAAGAGGAACTCGGGGCTGCACAGCGCCGCCCGGCAGGCGGTGCGGACGGCATCCTCGAACGAATCCCCCTGCTTCATTCGCTTCGCGACAAGGGCCGTGGCGACGGCGATCTCCCCTGCCGTCGCCGGTCGCCGGTAGGCGCGCGAGAGAAACGCCGTCAGCAACCGACGCGCATCGGCGGCCGGGTCGACGGGGGTGACGGCCCACGGTTTTCCGGGCTCCTCACCCCTGGGGAGCGCGCCGGGGAAACGCTGCCCGGCGAGCGGTCGGCGCGGCGGGGAGGCCGATCTGTCGCGCAGCGGCAGCGCCGGCAGGTCGGCGAAGATCCGACGGTGGCTCTCCGGGGGCCAGGCTTCATGGATCGGTCCCTCGACCTCGATCCAATCGACCGCCACTCCCGGACCGACATACTCCGCTGCCCGTCCCGGCATCTTGTAGACCCGGGCCGGCGGCAGCGAGGCGGCGGTGAACAGGATCCGTTCGCCGGGATTGAGCCAGGTGTCGATCGTATGGACCGTCGGCTCGAGCGACGGCGCATCGACATACGCAAGCAGGCGGTCGTCGGCATGGAGACTGACGGCCTCCGGGGCCGGTCTCGGCAGCAGCTGCCCTTTGTCCCACTGAAAGCTCCAGGTCGAGATCCGCAGCCGGTAGTGGCCGGCGCGGATCGGCGCGAAGCTGGTGAAGAAGAGGGCAAAGTGATCGTCCACGGCCTGACGGCGGAAGACCCCCACCGAGTGCCGGTAGGGAAAGAGCCCCGCCTGCTCGTAGTGGGAGAGCTTGTGCGGGAGCGCCGCGCGGACGATCGGCAGGGCCTCGTCGTCGTAGGCGCCTTCGCGGAGGAAGACGGCGTCTCCCTCGAGCAGGGCGAGCTTGAAAAACTCCTGGGCACCGGGGAGGAGCGTCTCGTGGACCGGCTTCGGAGCCGTCGGCTGGGGCATGGTGGCCATGGCCAGCGCCGCTTCGGCGGCGGCGTACCAGCCCGCGATGTGGACATGCGAAACGTCGAGGGCCGTAGCCGTCTTGTCGAAGCCGTGGGCGCGCCCGTCCTCGGGGAGGAGGCCACGGACCTCGAGGCCGGGGAGGTCGAGAAGATCGCGGAGCGTGTGCTCGTGCTCGATCCGCGTCAGCCGTCGGATCGGCGCCCGGCTAGCGGCCGTGGGGGATTCCCTGGAGCGGGGGGCCCCGGCCGCCGCCGCGCCCAGCCCTGCCAGGAGGAGGGCTAGGCCGATCGCCACCCAGCCGAAACCACGACGGGGCGGCCAATGACGGCGGAAGGTTGGGAGAGGGGTGACCATCGGGTTTGCCGGAGGAACGGCGGGTGTGCCTGGCCCCATCGGAAAACTCTTCGGCGCCGGCGGCAGTTCGACGGCAGTCGTCCGGCGGTGACTGCGAGGGGCTGTGCAGAGCCCCACCGTGCGGGGCCGCAGGGTCAACGGCCATTGCCCATCCTACGCAGCCGCTGCAGCCCCTCCCCGATAGGCCGACGGCCCGACGGGGGGTCAGTCAGGCGTTCCGAACACCTCATCGAGGGCATCGGCAAAGATCTGGTGGCCGGCCACGTTGGGATGGTTGATGTTGTTCTCCATGAGCGTCAGGTAGGGGATCCCCTGGCGCCAGAGGCGACCGTAACGCCGCGCGGCATCGGCCAGCGCCACTCGCTCCGGGTGGGCGGCAACGAAGGCTTTCAGACCAGCGACGTAGGGACGCGGATCGTCGTCGATGTCACGCTGGCCACGCTCGAGGAACCCCGGCCCCATCCATTCGGGCATCACGTAGTGGGGCGTGAGAATGATCCATTCGGCGCCGATGCCGCGGAAGTCGGCGAGCAATTGTCCATAGTGCCGATCGACATCCGCCGGGGTCATGCCGGCGTCGTTGACGAACTCCGAGACGATCAGATGCGGGCGAGACTCGAGCACCTTCTCCCGGTAGTTGTGCTCGCTGCCGGGGGGCTCGGCGAGGTAGCTGCCGGTGTTGCGCCCCCCCCAGGCCTCGGTGACCAACTCGATGTCGGCCCGAGGATAGCGGGCCTTGAGTCGCTCCACGAACATCGACTGCCAGCGGTCGTAGGTGGTGACGCTGTCGCCCCAGGCGAGGATTTTCAGTTTTTCGCCCGCTTCGAGGCGGCGGAGCGTTTCAGGGAGCCGGGCCCTGGCCTGGGGCGGTTGGTCCGAGGCCAGCGGTGGACAGCGGTCTTCGATGATCGGGAACAGGTTCGCTCCCGAGAGCTTCGCGATCCGCCCCGGAAGGTAGACATTCACGAGTCGTTCACTCCCGGCCGGGATGGAGGGGGGTTCGCAGAGAACGATCTGCGGGGTGCCTGTCAGCAGTGCGAGCGAACCGTCGCCATGCATGACGACCGAATCGATTCGGCGCCGAGCTGCCCGGTAGCTGGCCCACACCGGCACCCCCTCCCCGACTCGGCCGCCGGCGAGCCGGCCCACGGTGCCCCATTCGGTATCAGCTTCCCAGTCACGCCCACGCTCGAGGAGAGTCCCTTCCCTTCCGGGGGCCGTCTTGACGACGAGCGACTCGGGATCGAGGGCCCGGATCACGGTGCACTCGGCCGCCTTCACCTCCGCCAGCGCCACCCCCTTCACCCAGCCGGGAACCGCGGGGTTGAACAGCGGCAGCGTGGGGAGTTTCTCATTGAGCACCTCGACGATGTCGGGGGGAGCGACGACGAAGGTCCCCGCCGTCGTTTGGCCGGCGTGCCGGGATTCCACGCGCACTCCCCAGTCGCCCGCGGTCTCGGCGACGACGACCCGCTCTTCCGCGGCTGCCACCACACCCAAGCCTCCGATCCCCACGCAGGGGAAAATGCAGGCGGCGGCCAAGGACGAAACGATCACACGCGACACGGGATGAGGCTCCGGGTGAGGACGATGACGAAGACATCCGAACCGATCATTCGATCCGGTAGAGATGCCCTTCGGTGCGGAGGAAGAACGCCCCTTCGGCCGGTGCCAGCGAGGCGAGCACCTGCTCCCCCATGTCGCTGCTGCCGAGCTCGCGGTATTCGGCTGGGTCGGCGGCGAACGCCGTGCAAACCCCCAGCTCGCTCACGATCCACAACATCCCGCCGGCATGCACCAGCGACGAGGAAAAATTGCCGCCGAGGCGGTGGCGCCAGTGGAGTTTGCCCGTGACGGCATCCCGGCAGGAAGCGATGCCATTGTCGGCCACGAGATAGATTGCATCACCCACGATCACCGGCGAGGGATTGTGGGGGATGTTGTCGTCGGTCTTCCAGACGACATGGGTGTCGGTGACGTCCCCGTCGCCGTCCGGCTTGATGGCGAGGAGCTCGGCCGGCCCGTCGTAGCCGGTGCAGACGAATACGAGGCCGTGGGAGAAGATCGGCCGCGGCACGACCGACCACTTGTTGGGGTAGCGGACGCGCCACAGTTCCCGGCCTGTTTCTGCGTCGTAGCTGCAGACCATGTGCCCGGCGGGACTGACGACCTGCCTGCGGCCACCGGCCTCGACCAACAGTGGCGTGCAGAATGAGAACTTCGGATCGGGCATCTCGGGGCGAGCCGTTTTCCAGACCAGCGCCCCGGTGCCGCGATCGAGCGCGGCGATGAACGGATCGGCGACGCCGTCGCCGGTGAACGCCAGCAGATTGCCGACAAAGATCGGAGAGCTTCCAGCCCCATGCTGCGCGTCGTATTCGAGCGAGTCATTCGACCAGACGATGGCGCCGTCGCGGTCGACCGCGGCCGTGCCGTCGGGGCCGAAGTGGAAAAAGACATGCCGGCCGTCAGTGACGCCCGAGGGGCTCGCGAAGCTGTTTTTCGTATGGACCTTCGCCGTCGTCATGTCCTTCGAGAACAGTTCCTTGTCCCACAGGGTCTCCCCCGTGGCGGCGTCGAGACAGAGGGCACGGAGCGATTGCTTCGCGGGGGGGGTCTCCGCCGAGGGAACGGCCGTGGTCAGAAACACACGACCGTGATCGATGATCGGCGTCGACCACCCCTTCCCTGGGAGCGCTACCTTCCAACAGACATGGTCGGTGGGGGAAAACGAGGTCGGCAGGCCGGCCGTGGCGGAGTGCCCCTGCCCCAAAGGGCCGCGGAAGTCGGGCCAGTCCTCGGCCGGGCAGAAGCGGGCGGCGGCGATGAGCACAGCGGTGACGAGGAGGCCGACGACAGCCGGCCTGCGGAACGACGAACGCATGGGTTCCCCCGAAAGTCAGGTGGACAAGGCAAAGGGGATTCTAGCCGCGGTACCGTCGCTTCCGCATCAGGCCATCGAGTGGATGCCGATCGGGTTGCCGTCGGGATTCGCGATGATCCCGTCCGGGGGGCCCGAGTCGACCGGAATCCCCATGATGGGGGAGTGAGGGGGATTGATGGTTGCCTGGGCCAACCGGAAGTGCAAACGGAGGACCGGCCTCCCCTCAAGCTCCATGTGGTCGTCCCCCTCATCGGCTCCGGCTCCCGCAACGTGTGCGAAATGGAGCCCCTCGTGGAACGAATGCCGACGGGTACTGACGGCCGTAGGGGAGGGGGCAACGCAAAGGGGGAAATCAGTTCGTTGGGTCGATAGGATGAAGGGGCGGATTGCACCGCTGGCGGCCGCCAGCGGATTGCGGCGGTCTCGGTTGCCGCTGATTCCGGTCGTCCATTCCCGCGAGCTCACCCTCCCATGCAACGCGTCAATTATCGCTTTTTTTTCAGCGTCTTGGCCTGCTTTTTGGGCGCGACGGTCGGGGTGTACTTCCTCCACGGGTGGCAGATCGAGCGGAATGCCGAGGGGCATGCGCGCCGGGCCGACGAGTACGAGGCGGACGGGAAGCCGGACGAAGCCATCGGGGAGCTCGAGCATTACTTCATCTACCGTCCCCATGACAAGAAACGGATCCGGCAGTATGCCCTTCTCCTTCACGCCCGGGCCCGGTCGAAGGGGGCTCCCTCCTACCAGGTGAGGGAGGCGATCAATGCGCTGGATAAAGCCCTCCGCGGCGCGCCGGATGACGACGAGCTGTGTGAGATGTTCGCCGAGTTCGCCGTCGCCGCCGGGGAGTCGTCGACGGCCTACGAGCTCCTCAAGCCACTTCGGCGCCAGTTGGGGGTGAAGGGGCTGCCGATGGCCGATCCGGCCGAGGACCGCCATGCCGTCAAGCTCGACATCATGTACGCCAAGGCCTGCATCAACATCCGACTCGACGATGAGGCGATGGACGTTCTCGGCACCATGACCGGGTATATCCCGGTCATCCGGGCCTTCGATCCGACGATCCAGCCCGCCCCGGGGCGGGCCGAGGCCTTCCTCCTCCTGGCAGGGCTGCTCGACCGGCAGTTTAAGGATCGGGACTCGGCCACAGGGGTGATGCACCGTCTGGAGGAGGTGGCCGACGCCGACCCCGTGGCCTGGCGCTATCTCTCCTGGTGGTGGGACACCCATGGGGATCTCGAAGCGGCCGAGGTGGCGATCGAGAAGTCGGTGGCCCTGTCGCCACGCGACCCGGAATCGCTCTATCAGGAGTTCTGCGTCGCGATGCGGCGGCGCCGTCTCGACCGGGCAGAGGCGATCATCAACGGCCTTCTCGTCGACCTTGCCGATAGTCCCGCCTTCACGATCGCCCGGGCGGATCTCGCCCTCGCCAAGGGGGATACCGAGGCGATGATCGGGTTTCTCCGCGATGGCGTTGAGCGCTTTCCCGACGAGACCCGCGTGCTGACGAAGTATGTCTTTTCACTCGCCGATCTGAAGCTTTTCGAGGAGCTTGAGCAGGCAGTCACCCGGGCCCGCGAGCTGATGGGGAGAAACTGCGTGCCGGCGCTCTATGCCGACGCGGTCGTCGCGATGGACGAGCACCGGTGGGTCAAATCGCTCGGATTGTGGCTCAAGCTCCGCCCGCTGATGGTGGGTGATGCCGCCTACACCCGGATGGTCGATCTCCGCCTCGCCTCCTGCCACGATGCCCTCGGCGAGTCTGACCGGACCGTCGGCGCGGGCCTCAGGCTCCTCAACGAGGACCCGAACCTGATCGAGGCGCTCCTCACCCTGGCGCTGACATTCGAGCGGGTCGGCTGGTCGGATCGTTCGCTCGAGCTCTGTGAGACGATCGCCAAGGAGATGCCGATCGGCAGTCTGGCGGGACGGCCCGCGGTGTTCGTTCCGCTCATCCGCATGCGGCTCTGGGAGCAGACGCGACGTCCCGTCGCCGAGCGTGACTGGTCGAAGGTCGACACGCTCTTGGCCGATCTCAAGACCGCGACGCCCACTGACCCGATCGACCCAGCCCTGCTCGAGGGATTGGAGATCGACGTCATCGAGGCGAAGGGCTTGCGGGCGCAGGCTCTGGCCCGTTCGGCGATCGCGGTCGCCACCCACCCCCGGTCGCCGATTCTCCTCGGTCAGCGGGCGGTGTTGCTGGGGGGCGATTCGGCGGTGCAGGTCATCGATGGGGCGCCGGAGGAGCTGCGGAATGCCGCCGAGATGCTCCGGGCCGCTGTTCTGATTGCCCTGGAATTCCCGCAGAGCGAGGCCATGCGTCGGTTGGAGGAAGTCGAGCTACGGGCTGCCGGGCTGTCCGCGACGGCCGGGGGGAGGGTGAGGCAGGAATTGGTCTCGGCGTTTCTCCAGGTCGGCGATGTCGACGGGGCCCGGCGCGTGGCCACGAGCATGTCCAAGCTCAACGGCGATGATCTCACGAGCTTCATGACGCTCATTGATCTGGGGTTTATCGAGGAGGATTTTGCCGCGATCCAGGCCCACGCGGAATCCCTCGTGACGATGGCCCATCCCGATGATGCCAACGGCCGATACGGCAAGGCGGTGAAGCTCGTGGCCCTGGTGCTGGAGCGTCGTCGCGACCGGTTAGACGGGGATGCGGTCGGGGTGTCCATGTCGGTCGAGGATGGGGTCGATCTCGAGGAGGCCAGGCATCTCCTCGTCGAGGTGGAGACCGACCGTCCCCGCTGGAGCGCGGTGCCGCGTTTGTTGAGCGAAATCGCCGAGATCCGCGGGGATCGCAACCTTGCGATCGGCGAGTTGCAAAGGGCGATCGATCTTGGCGGGCGGCAGTGGGCCACGCTCCGCCGGATGGCGATCATGCTCCACGCGGCGCGGCGTTACGACGAGGCCCAGGAGGTGATTCGCGACCTCGAGGGGCACGGGGGGATTGCCATCGAACGGATCATCTCCGACTTGGAGGGGCGCACGGGGAGGGTTTCTGCGGCGCTGTCCCGCGCCGAACGGATCACCCCGGAGGATTGCCGCGATCCCCAGCAATGGATGTGGTTCGGCCGACTGGTTGCCGGCTACGGCCGGCTGAAGCAGGCCGAGACGGCGTTCCGACAGGCGATCCTCGTCGCCCCCGACCGCCCCGACTGCCGGCTGACACTCGTCAAGTTCCTCGTCTCGCAGGGGCGGCGCAACGATGCCCGCGAGGCGATCCGGGTGGCCGAGGTGGCAATCGACGACGACCGCCGGCATCTGTTGAGCGCCCGGGCCCTGGAGGTGATCGAGGATCTGGCCGGGGCCGAAGCGGTGTACCGTTCCAAGGTCGAGGCTGCAGCCGACGATCTCGACGCCGCCCGGAATCTCACGGAGTTTCTCATCCGATCCGGTCGCGACGACGAGGCCCGCAAGGAACTGCGGCGGATCATCACCCTCGCTCCCGCCCAGGGCACGCCGACGCTCGTTTGGGCGCGGCGGGTTCTGGCCATCCAGTTGGCCAAGGGGACCTACCCCGAGTTCCAGGAAGCCCTCGTCCTGCTCGAGCGGAACGTGGACGGGGAGGGGCATCAGGCCACCGACGATCTGGCGGTGTCGGTGGACTTGCTCCAGGCGCGGAAGGAGCCGGTGCACTGGCGGCAGGCGATTGGTCTGCTCGGAACCCTCGCCGAGCGGCGAGCGCTGACCGTCGACGAGCGGTTTGCCCTGGGACGGATGGAGGCCCAGCTGGGGCGTTGGGAGGAGGCCCGGAAGGTCCTCCTCGACGTCGCGCTCACCGACGACGCCACGCCGGCCCTGCGGGCATTCCTGGTCGACGGCCTCCTCGACCACGGCGATCTGCTCTCCGCCCGGCAGTGGATGGGGCGATCCCGCGTCGGCGACAAGGATTCGCCCACGCTGCGCCGGCTCGAATTGAAGATGGCGATCGCCGAGGGGAATCCGGCCGTGATCGGCCGCGTCATGAAGCGAATCCTGCCTGACGAGCGGGTGCGGAAGGAGAACATCGACCGGCTCCTGGCGGGCGCCCGGATCGCCGAGGAGTTCGGATTTGTCGAACCGGCTGCCCGGTTTTACGAGGAATACGCCACGCTTGCCACGCTCGGTGCGCTCGATCGAGCGGCCTTCCTCGGTCGCCAGGGGAAAATCGCCGAAGCGGTCGATCTCCTCGTGCCGCTCATCGGCGATTTTCCTATCCCCCGGATCCTCGCCACGCTCCAGGGAATCCTCAAGCAGGCCCCCGGCACACTCGAGCGGTCGCTGGCGTCCAAAGTCGCGGCGATCATCGACCGGGCTCGGCGCGAGAATCCGGGCAACCTCGAGGTCGAGTTTTGGGCGGCATCGATTGAGGAACGTCTGGGGAGTCCTGTGGAATCGGAGGCGATCTACCGCCGACTCCTGGCCGCGGACGGGCTCGGCGAGGAGCAGGAGGCCCGCGTCGCCGCCAATCTGGCCTGGCTCCTGACGCGTGACGAGACGGCTCCCGAGGCCGCCGAACTGCTCGACCGGGCGATTCGGGTGCTCGGCCCTGATCCGGAGCTCCTCGACACCCGGTCGATGGTCCGGCTGTCGCTGGGGCTTCCGATCCGGGCCCTCGAAGACTGCCAGGCTGCCGTGCTCGAGCCGACCCCGCTGCGATTGCTCCACCTGGCGGTGATCGAGGCCGCCAATGGCAATCTTGCGGAATCCCGCAAGGCGCTCGAGGAGGCGAAGCGAAAGGGGCTGGGTAATCGCTGGCTCTCGACGCCCGACCAGCGCCGCTTGGCCGAGGTCGAAGCGCTGTTGGCCGCGCCGAGCGCCTGATCGACCCGGACAACCGCCGATTTCAAAGCCGGCGCGGGGTCCGCACGGGGCTGGGGATCAAGTCATCCGCTGCTGGCGGCGGCTGACGCCCCCCAACGAATCCCCGGCTGTCGTTGTCTGTGGGAAAAATCATTCCCGCTCTTATGCCGCTTTGTCTCTCGACGGAAACGCCGCGTGTTTCCCGCGTCGAAGGCCGCCCGATCAGCGGCGGAGAGATGATCCACAGACTGCTCTGCGTTGATCCCCGGTGGACGGTGGCCGTCGTCTGTCCCGCAACCGGCCCGGTCGTGGCTGGCTCTGGCAAGGGAGGGGGCAAAGGATCCCGACCGCCGTCGAGGGCCACCCGACTGGCCGCTGTGCTGGGCCTGTCGTGGCCAGCTTCGGTGTGGCCACCGCCACGTGGCCTTACGCCCGCCCATCGAGGGCTCCCCTGGCGGCAAAACCTACCCCAGACATTGTGCCCGTGGTGGTTGGCGAAAGGAACCGCGGCAATCGCTTCAGATCGTGCCGCGAACGGTGCGGGAGGTGTGGCGGTTGGCGGCGGCCCGGGCCTTGTTGAGCAGCGACACGAGGGCATCGCCGGAAACCTGGCCGGAGACATGGCAGAAGGCGCCGTGGCAACGCGACCAGATCTCGTCAGCGACCTCATCCTCCGCGCCGCAGACGACCAGTAGCGTCTCCGGGCGGCCCGCGATCTCCGCCGCAGCCTGCTGGGCGGCGGCGACGTCCCCGCCAAGGGGATGAACGAGATCAACGATCACCAGTTGGTAATCAGCGTCAGCACAGCTTTCGAAGGAGGCCGCGTCGACCGGAGTGTCGCAGATCGACCAACCAGCGAGTTCTGTAGCAGCCTCGAGCCGTCGCCTCACCCCGGCATCGGCAGAGAGCACAAGCGACGAGAGATAGCCGGGCACGCAAGCCAAACGGCTGACCGGAGCGGGATGGCGGGCAACGATGGCGCCTGTGGCCACGGAAGCTTCGACGTCGAAGTAAACCATCATGATCGCACTCCTTCACGAACTGGGGATCGCTTTTGGACGGTTAACCAGTGGAAAAGTGACGGACTTCAAAGCGGAACGGATCTCCGCAACCGGGTGAGCAAACCAGCCAGACGGCGACGACGGGCGAGGGCCACGCCGGCGGCCATGAGCCCCATCACCCAGGTGGAAGGCTCAGGGACCGAGACGACTTCCATCGAGAGACCGTTGATGACGGTGCCAACAGGAGACTGAAAGTTGGCGGATGCCACGGTTGCTTGCCGGATGACGAACCCTTGCCCGCTGGCCGGAAGGAGGCCACTGCTGCGGGCTGTAGCCTGGGGGACGTAAGTGACAGTGTTGTAGGTGATTTGGCCGGCACCGGTACCCTGGAAGTAGAACTGGAAGTCCGCGCCGGCGATGGCAGAGGCGAGGCTGTTGGTGTTATCGATGGTGAAGAAACCGCCCTGCATCGATGTCCAAGCACTTGCCGTGAATGTCGCTGTCATAGCCGTCGAGAAGTAAAGGTTGACGGTGTTGGCGTTGGTGAGGTTCGCCGTGAAGGCCGGGGTAGGAACGTTGGCGACAAGGACGTCGTTACCGCTCGCCGAACTGTTCGTCCAAGTCGCAGCACCCGTCTGCGTGAACTCGAAGTTGAAGTCGAGCCCACCCGAGGGATCGATGGTGCCGGTGACGAGAATGCCCGGGCTATTCCCCGGGTCGACGCTGCCGGCCCCGGAGATCGTCCCGTCGAACCGGCCATGGCCTCCGAGAACGGCACCTGCGGCGAGGCGGATCTCCTTCGACCCGAGGATCGATCCATCGAGGACGAGTTTGCCGCTCTCGATAACCGTGTCGCCGGTGTACGTGTTGAGTCCCTTTAGGGTGAGGGCATGAGCCCCCGACTTCGTCAGGCCGCCGGCCCCGGTGATCCCGTTGACAAACGTCGTGGCGACATTCGTGGTGATCGTCTGGGTGCCGCTGGCGAGAGTATTGTTGGCACCGTGGAAGACGAACGCTCCGTTCGATGAGCCATCGCCGATCGACGCGCCCCCGTTGAAGTTGACGTCGTTGTAAATCCCCCGGTTATCGCTGGTGGTCGAGGCGAGGGCACCGCCGCCAAACGTGATCGCACCGCCGCCGAGGGCCGCGTCGTTGGCGATACGGATGACTCCATTCTGGATTTGCGTGCCGCCGTCGTAGGTGTTGGCGTTGGTGAGCGTGAGGATCCCGTCACCGGTCTTGATGAGCGACGCGCCGCTACCAGCGAGAATGCCGGTGAACGTGGTGTCGGCCACGGTGTTGAAAGTCTTCTGGCCAGCCGCGAGGGTCGTACTGCCCGTGAAGAGCAGGGAAGCGAGGTGCTCGGAATCACCGAATTGCACCGGTCCACCGACCATCGACACGGCGTTGGAGAACGATCGCTGGCCGCTGGCCGAACCGATGATCCCGCCGTTGAGATTCATCATGCCGGACCCGAAGGCCTGATCGCTGCCTGCGAGCAAGGTGCCCTCGAAGAGGGTGGTGCCGCCGCCGTACGAGTTTGATCCGGAGAGCACGAGGGCCCCGAGGCCGTCCTTCGTGATCGATCCGTTGGCGATCGCCCCTGTGAATGTCGCGTTCGCCTTCGTCGTCAGCCGACGGTCGGTGTTTCCAAGATCGACCTGACTCGTGAAGGTCAGGGCACCCATGGAGTCGATGTAGTTTCCAATCGTCAGATCGCCAAGGAACACCATGGAGTTGGCGAAGGTATGCGGGGTGCTGTCGGCCGATCCGACGGCCCCCCCGGCGAACGTCATCGCCCCCGTTCCAAACGAGCCGTTGCTGCCGGCGCTCAGCATCCCGCTGGCGAACGTCGTTCCTCCGGAGTAGGAATTACTGCCGGAGAGCGTGAGGACACCGCTGCCAGTCTTCGTCAGCCCTGCCCCACCACTGACTTCTCCGCTGAACGTCGTCTTGGCGTTGACCGTGAAGGTCCGCGTTTCCCCGGCATTGCCCAGATTGGCGGAGCTCGCGAAGAGCATCGCGCCGTTGTTGCTGCCATCGCCGAAGGTGACGTTGCCGTTGACCGAAACGTCGTTGGCAAATGTGCGGGCGGCAGAGGCTCCGCTGGCATCCGAGGAAATCGTCGGGGAGGACGTGCTCCCCAGGGCCAGCGGACCGGTGCCGAGGGCCGAATTGTTCGCGGCAAACAGCGTTCCCTCGGTGAGCGTGGTGCCACCGGCGTAGGAGTTGATCCCGGTGAGCGTCAGAGCGGCAGCTCCTGACTTGCTGACGGCACCATTGGCGACGACGCCGTCAAAGGTGACGTTGGCGTTGGTCGTGAACGTTCGCACGGCGCCCTGGAGGTCGATCCCGCTACTGAAGCCGGTATTGACAGGGGAAAGCGTGTCTCCGAACGTCACGGTGCTTCCAACAGAGGCGCTGTTGGCAAACGTCCGAGACGGGGCCGCGGGGAAATCCGGAGAAGAGATCGCACCACCATTGAGGCCGGAGGCCCCGCTGGCGAACGACTTCGTGTTGCCTGCGGCGAGCGATCCGTCGAACAGGGTCGTGGCGCCGGAGTAGGTGCTCGCGTCATCGAGCAGGAGTGTTCCCCGACTGGTCTTCGTGATTTGGGAAACGTCGGTAGCAGCATCGGCGACAAGCGAATTGACGACGGTTCTGCCGGCATTACTTGTCTGCGGATCCCCGGAGCCGATGTTCATGCCGACGATTGAATCCTGCGAACCGGTGGCGACGCTCGTGCGGAAGGTCGGCACGGTCCCGGTGAGGGTCAGAAGGCCCGTGATGGTGGCGGTCGAGCGATCGGTGAGCACCAAGGATTCCGCAGGCCCATTGAGCTGGAGCATCCCCTGCCCCAGCGTTGAGGATCCAGCGGCGTCATTCAGCCACAGGGTCGATGCCGTGGCCGTCGGGGCGGGAGGCGACCAGCCGACCTCCGCGGCAACACCCGCGGTTTGTGCTCCGATCGAAGCGATTGACGCGACGAAGCCGATGAAGCGGAAAGTTCTGGACTGCATTTTGGAATAACTCGTGGAGATGCTTCGAGTAACAAGGCCCAGTGAAACCACAAAGTCAGCAGCGATCCCAGAATCGTGGAGCATTCGCTCGGCGGCGGAAGGAAGCCGACTTATCTCGATCGAGTCTGGGCGGTTAACAGCGTCGGCAGATTCCTCACTCCGCCCCTCAGAGTGAGTCATGACGGAATCAGTCCAAGTTGCAAGCGGATCGCGGCCGGGTTTGACGATGGCTTTTCAGCCAATTCAAAAAACCGCAGAAAACCGCTGTAAAAAAGCGATTTTCGGGATCGCGACGCCCTCCCTCAGCGGGTGGGTGATGGAGCCGGCGATAGACGTTTTGCGCAAAGCGATGAGCGCATTGCGAAGTCCGTTTTGCGCAATGTCGCGTCAGGCTTTCGGCGCCGAGCGAATCGCTTCACGCAGAACACGGCGTGTCGGGGCCGAAAAAAAGCGAGACTGCTGCGGGATGCGCGGGGCAGAGTGCCTCGCGTGGCGTGCGTCAGGCGAATCGCCGAGCGAATCGCCAACGCTTTGCGGGGGGAAGGGCCGCCCCGGGGCGATGGTTTGGTGTCGGGGCGGCCGCCTGCAAGGCCCACGAAGGCCAGCAAGGGCCGATCGAGCCGCGGGACGTCAGGCCCGACGGCGCTCGAGGACTTTCGAAGGGGATTCGCCGAATCGAGCGGCAAACTCCCTCGAGAACGTCGACAGCCGTGGGAATCCGCACCCTGTCGCGATGGCCGCCACCGAGGCGTCTGCTTCGGCCGATTCCAGGCGCTGACGGGCGAGATCGAGGCGCATATCACGGATCCAACGCGTTGGGGAGACTCCGATCCGCTTCAGGAACGCCATTTGGAGGCTCCGCGCGCCCCTGCCAAAGACCTGTTCCAAATGGGTCAGACCGAGGGGTTCGCTGATGTGGGCCTTGATGTGGTCACAAACCCGGCTGATCCGTTCGTCGTCGTCGTCCGAGGCGACGGCTTGGAGCACCTTTGGCAGGATGTGCTCCGGTGCCAGGGCCATGCCGATCGTGCGGTAGAAGGAGTCGTCGATCCCCATCATCATGAGCACGGCCGGTTGCCGGACATGGGCGTCGACGGTGTTGCAGAGGCGGCGGATCGTCGTGTCGAAGGAGACTCCCCCGTATTCAAGGGGGACCGTGCGATCGCGGTCGAGATCGAACGGGAACGGGGCGTCGGCGGGCAGGCCGAGCATGTCGCGGACGGTGCTGGCCAGACGCGTAACGTCGAGGGCGATGCAGAGCGAGGACCGCGGGCCCCGGCTGATCGCGTCACCGGCCCGGTGGCGGCCCCGGACGAAGATCGCCGACTCCCCGGCGCGGTTCGAGAGAGTCATTGGTCCGGAGCGGAGCGTGGTGGCGCCGTAAAAGGGGACGAGGAGGAGCGCCTGGTCGTTTCGCTCGGCCTTCGCCGTCATCGGAGATGTGGCCGAGGCAACGAGGCACAACTCCTTGATGCGCACCGAGATCGTGCGTTGCCGGAAGTGGTCTGGATTGCCGATCGGATCGCACGACCGCAGGGACGGGATCGCTTCGCTCAACGTCCGTTGGCAGCCGGAGGCATCCTTGCTGATGCGGGCCAGAGCATCGCCGAAGGGAAGAGCGGGGAGCCAGTTGGAGCTTTTTTTTGGCATGGGCGACACTGCTGCCGGGGGCAGGGAATACCGGATCAAATCAACCGGAAAGACACGACGTGATCGGCGGCACCGGGGCAACCAACAGTCCCCGAAGCATTCCCGGCGGCACCAAAAGGCGACCCGGTCGCCAGCCGAGCGCGAGCGTCGGACGCTGGCGTCCCATGACGTTCGGGTCGCTGTCGACGGGACGAGGCCCCCCCCGAAGGAACGTCGACTTTGTCCGCTCGAGCCGGACACCCAAAACCGTCGCTTCACCGATGAAAAAACGATGCCGATGAGGCCATCGGCGATGCAGCCGCTATCTCGGGAAAAACCGGAGTTGTCTCCCCGGGGCGACCGGCTAACCGCTGTGCATAGAAAAAGCCGTACAGCCGGCTGATGCAGGCTGTACGGCTCCATGATCAGAGAACGGCGATCAGAAATCGTAGATCAGAGATCAGACCCGAGTACCCCCACGGGGAGTCGAACCCCGGTTTTCGAGCTGAGAACCCGACGTCCTGGGCCACTAGACGATGGGGGCGAAACACTCCTGAACTTTTAACAGCAGAGCCCCCGGTGTCAAGCCGCGGACTCGCTGCCAGGGGCTCTTTCCGGCGATGAAAGACCCTTGCCTAACAAAATCGACCGTCCCGCCCCGGAGCTTGACCGACACTCCGACAGCCCGCAGGACCGGTGCAGGCGGTCCCATCGCACCCCGGGCAGGCGGCTTCTGCCGGACGGAGGGAGATTACCGGGAGGGGAGTCGGAAGAGGCGACTGCGGCGCGGCGGTGTGCGACCGAGGGCGAATCCCACCCCGAGCGCCACGGCCGTCGCCATGGCGAGCGTCATCCAGGCCCGGCGCGACGCGTCAGCCTCGTAACGCTCGCGCTCCATGGCCGATTGGAGGCGGAGCGTGGCCGTGCGCACTTCGTTGGTCGTGGCGGGGGCCCGCCAGCCGCGCGATCGCGCGCCGTCGTGGCTGGAACGCTCCCGGAAATCCTCGACGCCGGTGCGGAACCGGCCGTCGGCTGGGGAGCCGCCGTCGGACCAGGCGAGGGGGGATTTCTGCCGGGGGAAACCGGGGAAAAGTTCTTCTTCTGCCAATTCGACCGCGTGGAGCAGCTCTGTGGGGGATTGATAGCGGTCGGCCGGCGACTTGGCGAGGAGCCGGAGCACGATCGTCGTCAGGATCGGTGGCAGGTCGTCGCGATGCTGATCGAGCGACCGTGGCGCTTCGTGGAGATGGGCGAGGGCCACGGCCACGCTCGTCGAGCCGCCGAACGGCGGTCGTCCGGCGAGGAGGTGGTAGAGGGTGGCGCCGAGCGAATAGAGATCGCTGCGCGTGTCGATGGCCCGTCCCTCGGCCTGCTCCGGGCTCATATAGAGGGGCGTGCCGAGCGCGGTGCCGTCCTGGGTGAGCTCCGGGCCGTCGGCGGCTGCCGACAAGACCCGCGCCAGGCCGAAGTCGGCCACCTTCACTTCCCCGGCGGGGGTGACGAGGAGGTTTTCCGGCTTGATGTCGCGGTGAACCACCCCCTGCCCCGCCGCCCGATCGAGGGCCGAGCCGACCTGCGCCAGCAGGGCGAGGGCTTGGCGAGCGTCGAGGGGCCCGCGCTCCTGCAGCCAGGTCCGGAGCGTCGGGCCGGCGACATATTCCTCGGCGAGGAAATGGTGCCCGTCGATGCAGTCGACCTCGTGGATCTGCACGATGTTGCCATGCACGAGCCCGGCGGCAGCCCGGGCTTCCTGCGTGAAGCGAAGCACGGCGTTCGGTCGGGCTGCGGTCTCCTGGCGGAGCACCTTGACGGCAACGGCCCGCGACAGCGATGCCTGCTCCGCGAGATAGACATCCGCCATCGCGCCGCTGCCGAGCCGTCGGAGGAGACGATATCCCCCCAGACGAATGCCGGATAGATCTCGGGGCCCGGGAATGGGGGGGGCGCTGTGCATCTCCCGAATTGTATCGGGAGGCGCCGCGATTCCGGCAATTCACCTGCTCCCGACCGCGGCCGCCGCGTTGTCAGTCGTCGTCTGACTCGAAGTCGTCTTCGGGTGGGAGTCGCCGTCTGCCGCGACGTGGTCGGCGACCGCCGAGCACGGTCTTCAGGCCGAGCAGCGTCAGCACCGCCCCCCCGGCCGCGACGAGCAGGGCCCGGCCGTTGGTGCGGACGTCGAGCAGTTCGTCGACGGTCCGACCGACTGGTCTTCCCTCGGGAAGACTTCCCCAGGCCGATGGGGGAGGGGCGATCGACGCTGGCAGCGCTGCGGTCGACGTCACCGGGGGAACCGGGGTGGGGGCCATGCCAGGACCATCGGTCGGGGGTGGCAGGCCAGGGAAATCCGTCAGTGGGGGGGGGAGCGACGGGAGGGAGAGCCGACCATCGGGGGCGACCATGGCGATGCCTGTCGGCTGGGGCGCGGACGAAATGGCGTCGATCGTGCCGGCAGCGGGGGGGCCGGGCGGGGGCGAGGGCTGAATGGCTGCGGCCGCGGCGGACGCCTGCCCCCCTCCCCCGGCAGCCGGTGGAATTGCGGGGAGTGCCGCCTGGAGATTCGCCGCCATCTCGGGGGTGATGCCCTTCGAGCCGACGCTGGCGAGGAACGTCTGCACGCGGGTCGAGCAGGCGCCGATCGTTCGACCCTGGCCCTGGCCGAAGAGGATGCCGGCCAGTTCACCGCGGGCGTTGAGAATCGGGCCGCCTGAATCACCCCGCCGGGCCGTGGCCTGAAGTTCGACGAACTCCAGCGGGTAGCCACTTCCCGGAGCGAGGTACTGCGTGCAGGGCCCGGCCTCGGATCGGAACGGCCCCTTGCCATATCCCGCGATCGAGAGTGGCTCGCCGATCGTCGGCGGCGATGGGGCGATCGGGATCGGCACGACCCGCGGTCGCCAGATCGCAACCGCGGCGAGATCCCAGGGTTCGTCATGACGGATGACCGTCCCGGCCGTCTGGAATCCGTCGGGAAACTGCACGAGGACCGCTGCCGACGCCCCGCGGATGACGTGCCAGTTGGTGAGAACGAGCCCTTGCGAGGCGTTGATGTCGACGAGCACCCCCGAGCCCATCGAGGTGCCCCCGTTCTCCGGAGCGATGATCCGCACCACGGCCGGATGCGGGGGCTGACCGCTGCCGAGGTAGTCGGCAAACACCTCGGGCGTGAACGACTCTCTGGCCGCTGGCGTCGCCCCCCATCCCCATGTCCACGGTGCGAATTGCGCCGATGCGGGAGGGGCCGAAGCCACCAGCCAGGGCGTCAACACCAACCACACCAGGGGTCGCGCGAGTCGTACCATGCGCTTCCCTCCCCGCGACTCGGGCCCGCGACAGCCAAGGCGCCGTCGATTCAACGCGGCGCGCGGCGCATCGCCTGGCGCCGAATCTCCCGGGCGAGGATCCGCTGGAGCAGTTCCTCGCGCAGCCGGGCCCGTTCCTCCTCGATCTCCGCCGGCGCACTCGCTGCCTTGCACCTCAAACCCTTGCCGGAATGCGTCACCATCGCGAGGTCTCCTCGGCGGGGGCGCGCGCCGCCTCCCGGTCGATGGCTCATCGGCGCGGAAGGGGGTTGCAAACCAGTCCTGACCGCCGCGCTGGAAACGTCCACGTGGCCGTCAACCCTTCCCCAACCTGCCCCTGGCCCGCGCCCGGGGGCGCGACCGCGTCAACCGGCGGCGGTGGGCAAGAGCTCGAAACCGTCGCCGCGGAGACGCTCGCGGAGCGAGGCCACTTGGGCATGGTCGGCCGTTTGGACCGTCACCTCGACGGTCACGGAGAAGACGTCAGCCCCGGAAAACGTGCGGTCATGGACAATCTCGACGACCCCGGCGCCGGCGGCCGCAATCGTCGCCGTCAGCCGGGCGATGCCGCCGGGACGATCGACCAGCCGTGTCCGGAACCGCCACAGGCGACCGTCCACCGCCAGACCGTGATCGATGACCCGACCGAGCGTCGTCATGTCGATGTTGCCTCCGCAGAGGAGGAGCACGACCCGCTTGCCGCGGAGATCGGCCAAATCGTCACCGAGAATCGCCGCCAGCGCGGACGCCGCCGCCCCCTCGACGACCGTCTTCTCCAGTTCCGACAGCCGCAAGACCGCGAGGGCGAGCGCCTGTTCGTCGACCGTTACGACCCGGTCGACCAGCGGCGCTGCCAGCGGAAACGACACCTCCCCCACCTTCCCCACCGCCAAGCCATCAGCGAGGGTCGGCCGAAGGGGAACCTGCACCGGTCGGCCGGCCGCCAGCGAGGCCGAGAAACTGCCGGCGGCCGCCGGTTCTACGGCGATCACCGAGATCGTCGGCCGCACGGCCTTCGCCGCGATCGCCACCCCGGCAAGGAGGCCCGCGCCCCCCGTGGGAACGATGATCGCGTCGGCATCAGGGACGTCGGCAAGCACCTCCAGGGCCATCGTCCCCTGCCCCGCGATCACCCGCGGGTCGTCGAAGCCGTGGATCAGTTCCAGACCGTCCCGGGCCGCGATCTCCACCGCCCTGGCCCGGGCGTCCTCGAACGACTCCCCTTCGAGGATGACCTTCGCGCCGAGGCGCCGGCAGGTGGCCACTTTCACCAGCGGCGCGAACCGGGGCATGACGACGGTCACCGGGATTTCGAGCAGGCGTCCGTGCCAGGCCAGCCCGAGGGCGTGGTTGCCGGCGCTGGCGGCGATGACCCCACGGGAGCGGGTGGCGGCGTCGAGGAGCTCGAGGGCATTGCGTGCCCCCCGCTCCTTGAACGAACCGGTGCGCTGGAGGAGATCGAGCTTGCACCAGACCCGGAAGCCGGTGAGCTCGGAAAGAGGAATGCTGTGGGGGCAGGGCGTCCGGGCGATCCCCGCCCCGATCCGCTTCTGAGCGGCGCGAATTGTATCGATCGTCACCGCCGGGGTGGGCCGACGGGCCGTCATGGGTTGAGCCGCTTTGGGGTATGGAAGGAGCGGACATCGATCCAGTCCATGCCCGCCCGGGTGGCGGCGGCAATCCCCAGATCACTATCCTCCCAGACCACGCAGCGTTCCGGGCGGACAGCGAGCCGCCGGGCAGCCTCGAGAAACGGGTCTGGATCGGGCTTGTGGCGGGCGGTGTCCTCGCTGGCGACGATCAGGTCGAAGGCCCCGGCGAGCCCGATGTGGGCGAGGATCCGTTCACAGACGGCCCGGTGCCCCCCCGTCACCACCGCGATCGGGATCCGCCCTTGTGACCGACGCACGACATCGACGACCGGATCGATGGCCGCGACATGCTCCAGTCGCGAAAGGAACGATTCCTCCTTCGTTCGCACCGCGGTGTCGAGGTCGAGATCGAGGCCCGCCTCGCGGGCGAGGGTCGCCACGATGTCGCGGGTGGGGCGGCCCCCCATGGCGTAGAAGCGGTTCTCGTCGAACGACAACCCGTGCAGATCGCTCACATGGAGCCAGGCGAGGTAATGGGCCGGCATCGTGTCGGCCAGGGTTCCGTCGCAGTCGAAGAGGAGCGCGTCGTGGGTCTGGAGGTGCCACATGGTGAGACCGTGGGGGAGCGGGGGGGAGCGCCGAAGGAGGGCAGAAAGCGACAGTTATACGGGCTGGACCGGTTTTTCGCCCGTCGCGGGACCAGGGGCCGTCGTGGAAGTAACCTATGATTTCAACGTCCCGGAGGTTTCGCTCCGGGCTGGCTCCTCCCCTTCGGCCCGGCACCATCCACCCGCCATGCGCCTCCCTGCCATCGGCATCCGTCCCCGGATCCTCGTCCTCGGGGCCTTCACGCTCTTTCTTCTCGCGATCCTTGTCTGGGGGGGATACCGTCGTGGCGTGGAAGTGCTGGGGGAATCGGCCGAAGAGGCGATCCGTGGACAGGCAGCGGCCATTGCTGCCGAGTTGGATCGTGGCACCCTCGAGGCCCTGACGGCCGCGCGCGGGATGGCACTGGCGGCTGGACAGGGCGTGGCCAGGGAGGATGACTCCCTGGAAAATCTCGCCCGGGCAGTCCTCGATGGTCAGCCGAGGTTCGCGGAAACGTGGTACGTGCTCGAGCCCGACCCGGGGAGCCCCGACGCCGCGCCGCGGGTTTTGGGCTGGAACCGCGACCCGCTCAACCCCGGCGCGATCAACGCAGCCTCGTCGCCGGAAATGGTGTCGCCCGATGCCCGCGGGTACACCCGCAGCCGGATGCAGGCCGAGGCAAATGCCCGGACGGACGCCGGCATCGTCACCGAACCACACGACGACGGTGGGGTAAAGGTCATCGATCACATCTGGCCGATCGTCGTCGGAGGCCGTTTCCTCGGTGCTGCCGGCGTCAGCTCATCGCTCGAGGATCTCGATCGACGCCTCGACAAGATCCGTGACCGCCTCGCGCAGGCCGGATGGTCGGCAGCGATCTCGGTGGTGGGCCCCGAAGGACGGATGATCGCCAGCACGGAAGCCAAGGCCGACGAAAGCGGGCAGGGACTCTCCGAGGCGGCTTGGATGCGGATCGTCGACCGGCTCGTGGGGGCGCCCTCCTCGGTCATCCGTGGCGGTGACGTCGAGAACGGTGCCGACTGTCTGTTTGCGGGGGCCCAGGGCTCGAGCACCGGCTGGACGGTGGTCGTCAAACTCCCTTGGCGCGAGATCACGGGGCGGGTCCAGCGACCAATGTTTGACATCCTGCTCGCCGCTGGTGCAGCGCTGGCGCTCCTCACCGGCCTGATCACCTGGCTGGCCAACCGGGTCCGGCGCCGGGTCGCGTCGGCCGCCGCCGTCGCTCGCCGGGTGGCTGCGGGCGACCTGACGGGGGGCTTCGACCAGCGCGGGGGCGACGAGACGGGCCAGTTGCTCCGGGATGTCAGCCACATGACGGAGAGCCTGCGGAGCATCGTCGAGCAGGTGAAGGAGGCCAGTCGCGAGCTTGGGGCCACGTCCCGCGATCTCGCGACCGCCGGAGCGCACCAGGAGGAGGCGATCAATTCGCTCGGGGCCAGCACCACCGAGGCGGCGGCTGCCAGCCGCGAGATTTCGGTCACCGGTCGTGAGCTCCTCGCCACGATGAACGACGTGGCCGCGGTCGCCAACGACACGGCGGCGGTGGCCGATGCGGGGCGCGAGAACCTCGGGGAGGTGGGGGAGACGATGCACCACCTCGAGGAGTCGACGAACCAGTTCAGCCAACGACTGGCCCTCATCCGCGAGCGGGCTGAGGACATCAACATGGTGATCACGACGATCACGAAGGTGGCCGACCAGACCAATCTCCTCTCGATCAACGCCTCGATCGAGGCCGAGAAGGCGGGCGAGTACGGCCAGGGCTTCATCGTCGTGGCCCGGGAGATCCGCCGGCTCGCCGACCAGACGGCCGTCGCGACCCTCGACATCGAGCGGCTCGTCGAGCAGATGCAGCAGGCGGTGAGCGCAGGCGTGTCGGAGATGGAGACATTCTCCAGAGAGGTCAAGGCGGGGGTGGAGCGGGTCTCGGGGATCAGCGGTCAATTCGCCGACGTGATCGGCAAGGTGCAGGGCCTGTCGACGAGGTTTGACCATGTCAACGAGGGGATGCGGGCCCAGGCCACCGGAGCCCAGCAGATCGCCGAGGCGCTGGTCACCCTCACCGACGGCTCCCGGGCGGCGGCCGAGGCGCTCGGCGAATTTCAGGAGGCTTCGAGCCACATGGCCAGGGCGGTCGACGGGCTCAACGAGTCGGTGAGCCGCTTCCGCCTCGAGGAGTTCGACGGCTGAACGCCCCTCAATGAGGCCGTGGCCCGCCCCCGGTGGCCGTCCGTCGACCGGGGGAGTGGCCCAACCGCTCTCCAAGCGCACCGCTCCGGTCTGGGGCGGTCCGCTGAAGATCCCGACCGGCGGCCCAACCCTTTTCATGGCCCGCCCGCGAAAGCTGGGGGAAACGGGCCGGCTGGGGATGGGCTTCGGTCCGATCGGCAGCGGGGTGGGGGCCGACGGCGACGACTGGGGGAAACGGGACGATCGCCGCGTCCGCTCCGCGCCCGGAGGTTGTTCCGGAAATGCTCATGGTAACGGGCGGAGTGGGTCGATCACTGCTGACGATCATGCCGGTTATGAGGCGCACGGTGGAAATCCACTCTGCGAACCGGCCACCGTCCGGAATCCGAATCCAATGAAGAACACAGCGCATCGTCCCGCCGGCAGCGGTCGCTTCCGCCCGAAGGCCAGCCGTGGCCGAATGGCCATCTGGCGCCGTCGCGTCCGAGCGATGGCCGCCTGCATGCTGGTCGCCACCACGGCGGCGGGGCAGTCCGGCACCGCCCTCGCTCAGACGGGGCAGATGGGCATGGCGCCGGTCGGCGGCGTCGTGAACCGGGCGGCTGCCGGGTTCGCAAACCTCAACAACACCGGGCCTGGGTGGCTGTACTACGGGCTGAATGCCGCCGACCGCGGTCTCGGCTACCGCGGTAGCTACATGACGCTCGGCGGGTTCATCCCCTACGCCGAGGACGACCTGGGCGGGTTCTGGTCGGCTGATCTCCGCAGTCATCTCTCCAACTACGGTGGCTTCTTCTCCAATGTCGGTATCGTCCGCAAGCAGTTCTTCGGCGGTACGATCGGCGGCATCGGCGTCTACTGGGACTACGACGGCGACCAAAACCAGTACGGCAACACCTGGATCAACGACGCCAGCGGGAGTTATGTCTTCGCTGGAGGGATGTCTTACAACCAGGTCGGCGTGTCGGGCGAATGGCTCACCGACTATGGCAATCTGCGGAGCAACGGCTACATCCCGGTGGGCACCACCGCGTCGACGATGGGGCCATACGTCGGCAATTCGCTCCTCGGTGTCCTCGGCATCAATGCCGGTCTCGCCGGGGCCGATCTTGAAGTCGGTGCCTACGTTCCCGGCCTCTCCGACTGGGCCGGCATGGTGAGCGTCGGAGGCTACTCCTTCGGCAACACCCGCTACAACGTCCCCAGCGGCGCCGCCGTCGTCCCGTACTTCGGCGGTGTGTACACCCGCCTCGACATGACGTTTCTCAACAACTGGGACTTCTCGCTCCAGGCGAACAACGACAGCTACTTCGACTGGACCGGCTTTGCCAGGATCACCTACCGGATGGGGGGTTCGCGGCGGCGGAACGTCTCCGATCAGCTCGAGCAACCGATGATGCGCAACGAGCATATCGTCCGTGCCCACCAAGCGCCGGTGCAGGCGATGAGTCCCTACACCAACACCCCCTGGAACGTGATCCACGTCGACAGCGCCATGGCCGCGGGCACGGCCGCCGTGCCGCAGTCTGTCTCCGCCATGGCGGCCACGGGGCTGGGCACCGCGGAATCGCCGGTGGCCACGCTCGCCGACGCGCAACTCCTGGCGACGAACGAGTTTGACATCATCCTCGTCCATCAGGGGATCAGTTCGAATCAGCCCTATGAGGGCGGGTTCCACTTCTCGGCCGATCACCAGTTTCTCGTCGGCCAGGGGTCGGCGATGCGACTGCCGACGGCGAACATGGGCCTCGTGCCGGTGTGGAGCGGTGTGAAGAGCACCGACTATCCGGTGATCGCCTCGGGGGCCGCGCCGGCGATCACGCTCCGCAACGGATCTGTCGTCGACCATCTCCAGATCACCGGTTCGCGGGTCGGCATCACTGACAGGGACATCACCAATCCGGCCAGCTTTGTGATTGTCAACGACGTCCGGATCGTCGGCAGCGGTCCCCAGCAGACCGGTGTCGTGATCCGCGATGCCAGCGGCTCGAACTCGACGCTCAATTTCTCGAACATGGTCCTGACCGGCCTCACGGCCGACGGGTTCATCGTCGACGGTGGCAGTGCCGGGGCGGGCGATCCGAAGGTCAACATCGACAGCTCGATCTTTGCCAACACCGGTGGATCGGCCGTGGTCGTCAAGGATATCTACAACGAGGGGCGGGTCCGAATCTCGAACTCGGCGATCGAGGGGACGACCGCCGCGGGTGTCCAGGTCACCAACGGCCAGGCGTACGTCGAGAACACCAGGTTCGAGCGTGTCGGGACCGCCGGTGTCGATGCCACGGCCGGGATCGCCCCGGGCGTGTTCGGCAACCAGTCGACCGTCCAGGTCGTCGGGTCGACCTTCTCGCTGGTGCCGGTCGGCGTCCGGGCCCAGGCCACCGAGAACGGCGTCATGAACGTCACGATCAACGACAACCATATCGTGACGAACGGGGGCAACGGGATCATCCTGTCGGTGGCCGACGCGCCGGGAGCCGTGCTGAACGCCAGCGTGGTAAGCAACCGGGTCACTGGGGCCGCAACGATCATTTCGGGCACCGTGGCCACAACCAACGGCAACATCCTCCTCGACTCGGTCGGCTGGACGTTCGACGCCACCAATGTCGTCGTCATCCCCGGCCAGGGGATCCTCAACATCCGGGCCGCCAACGAGGCCAATCTCCAGGGGCTCAACTTCAGCACGTCGGTCCAGGATCTCCCCGCGGATGCCGTCGATGGCGACGGGAACATCATCATCCCGCCGCCGCCGTTCTACGATCCGGCCCTCTCCGTTCCGCTGCCGCCCAACTGATCGGCTCCGGTCGGCGAGGTCATGAATCACCTGCGTGGGCGACCGGTTCGATCCGGTCGCCCACGTGCACGTTTCCGCCCTGCCCATCGCCGACGGTGTTGATCGCCAGCCGGTAGAGCCCCCCCCAGGCCGCCGCATCGACGTCACGGGGGAGCCGCCGCCGCCGCCAGGCCTCGAACACCTCCCGGAAGTGTTCCGTGATGCGGCCAGTGGTCGAGTCGCGGGCCGGCACGGGGCAGCGCCGACAGACGTTGACAGCCGTGAAGCCGGCCTCGCCGACACGAAACGACAGCGGCGGCGGGGCGCAGGAATCGGCTGGGAGGGGGTCGTGCAGGACCGGTCCGGCGGGCGCAGCGGAGCTTTTCCCGGGGGGCGCGGGGCTGGCCAACGCGTCTTCCCAGAAGGCCTGGCAGTCGCCCACCTCGAGATTGATCCGGAATCGGCGCCGGACTTCCCCGAGCGGCAGGGAGAACCAGCGGGCCACTTCGCTCAGCGATGCGGTGGAGACGAGCGTCGGCCCCATCGCGTCGCGGTCGTCGGGGAATCCCCCTTCGGCACGCTCCTGGAGGAGGACCTCCACCCCGAGTGCGGCGGAGAGCCAGCGACATGGCCCCTCCGGCCCGGGCACGAGGGGAAAGCTGTCTGGAAAGGGGGGGGGAGGCGCTGTCTCCCCGCGCCAGTCGGGGGGGGTGGAGAGCCCCACCGTCGGGGCGCCGTCGAGATCGAAGGTCGCCCGGATGCGCTGGATGAGCGGCGTCCGCTTGGCGTTGACGACATGCCCATCGAAGTCGACCAGGCGCCAGCGGCGGTCGTTGGCCAGCGCCCCGCAGGGGAGCACGCAGGCCCGCTCGACATTGAGGCCGTCGAGGCTCTTCACCGGATGGAGCGTGATCCGCTCGAGATGCGGCATGGGTGGACGGGGAGTTGGTGGTCGGGCGGAGATCACATCCGGAAGTTAAACGTCTGCCAGAGGAGACGCAGCAACCAACTGCCGACCGTCCGCTGCCCGACCCGAATCCGCGCCGAGCCGCGCATCCCAGCGGTGAAGGCACCGTCGGGATCATCGACCGCCATGAGGGCCTCGTAGCTAGTGGAGATCGGCATCTCCTTCCCCGATTCGTCGGTCCGCGTGGGAACCTGACCGCCGGACTTCACGCTCAACCGCTCCGATCCTCCCTCCAGATTCGTCTCGGCGATCTCGTCGATCGTTCCGCGGAACGTCTGCCAGGGCAGCGCGTTGATTTTCAGGTCGACCCGCTGCCCCCGCGACACGAACTCCATCTCCGACTGGTCGACGATCATCACCGCCTCGAACGCGTTCGGATCACCGACAAGACAGAGAACCGTCCCCTCGGCGAGCGTGGCGCCGAGGTTCCGCTCCTCGAGGACATGGCCGCTCCACCCGGGGAGCCGGCCGGTTCCGTCCGGGGGGGGCTTCAAGGCCGGGGATGGGAGCACCACGCCGCTCCGCGGGGCGCTGAGCACGAGGTCCGCCCGGTCTTTCCGCTTCCGCTTGAGTTGCTCTTCAACGCTCTTGAGCGACTCCTCCACGGTGCCGATCTCGAGGCTGGCGGCGGGATCGGTAAACCGCTCGCGCTCGAGGCTCGCCAATCGCGCCCGGGCCTGGGTGGCCTTGCCGTCGAGATCGGCGATCGCCAGATCGAGATCGATGCTGGAGAGCCGAGCGATCTCGGCGCCCGCCTCGACCAGCGCTCCGGGCTTCACCGCGATGCTCTCGAGGACTCCGGCGACCGACACGTAGACCGTCTCCTCCGCCCGGGGACGCAGTTCGGCGGCACACCACACCCGTTGGGGAAGGGGAATGAGTGCCACGGCGGCGGCGAGGGCGGCGACGACGGCTCCCGTCGTGACGAGATTACGGAGCTTCACTTCCTCGCGCCTCCCGGGAACATTGAGGAACTTGATCATGTTTTGGATCGGCCTGACAACAAGCCCCCATAGGGCGCCCATCGCGAGCATCTGCCCCAGCACCTCGAGGCGGTAGGGTTTGAAGACACTCCACACAAAAAGGAAAATCGACGCTGTCACCATCCAGCCGTAGAGGCTCGAGGCGATGGCGAACAGGGCGAACAGGCCACGGTTGCGCGTGGGGAGGAACGGGTCCTCCGGCTGCTCGATACCGAGGCACCAGAGCGACGCGAGCCTGCCGAGGATTGTCGTCGCCTTCTGGCGGAGGTTGGGGATCTCGAGGAGGTCGGAGAGGATGTAATAGCCGTCGTAGCGCATCAGCGGATTGGCATTGAACATCAGCGTCGACACGCTCGACACGAACATCACATCGAGGCACAGCTGGTTGAAGACCCCCGGATGGGAGTTCCACCACAGGAAGGTGGCGATCGAGGCGAGAATCAGCTCGATGTACATCCCCGCCGCGCCGATCGCCGCCCGTTGCCACTTGCTCGGCAGCATCCAGCTGTCGGACACATCGCAGTAGAGACACGGAGTGAAGACAAGGAGCATCACCCCCATCTCGTGGCATTCGCCACCGAAATGCTTGCACGACAGACCGTGCCCAAACTCGTGGAGAACCTTCGTGAACCCGAGGGCCAAGGCCAGCCAGATCCAGTTGCCGGAGGCGAAAAACTGCTGGAACTCCGGCAGTTTCGACCTGAAGACATCGAAGTTGACCAGCACCAGCAGGAGAGCACTGGAGACGAGCACGGCCATACCGGCCGCCGCGGGGACGGAGAACAGCCAGCCGAACGCAGGGTCAATCCGGTGGAGGATCCGGTCGGGGTCGATCCCCCGGAAGCGCATCGACATGATGTTGGCAAGCCATGCCATCCACTGCCGCCAGATCCGCTGACGGCGGCGCTCGAAGAGCTGCGGCCCCTGCCCCGGACGGTCGCCAATGACGAGGCCGCTGCGGTGGAGCGTGGCCACGAAGCGGGCCAATTCCTCGACGGTGATTCGGCGGGGGGGGAAACGGGCTTCGAATTGCTCCTTGAGCCGCTCCAGGCTCGCCTGGCCATCGAGCATGTCGAGGAGGGCATATTCCTCGGGGCGGAAGCGAAAATAGCCCAGCGAAATCGGATCCTTCACGACCCACCAAATCTGCCCCTGGTAGGACTGCCTCGTCGCCACGAGGTCACCGCGGCGGCGCAGGCCGACGGGGCGCGTGGTGCTCGATCGGAAGGCGTCCGCGGCGGTCGACATCGGGTGGGGGCTTTCCGCGAAAGGCTACCGCGTGACGGGGGCCAGGGGCGCCTGGCTGGAATGGATCGTCATCGTGGCCGATTGGCCGGCCCGAAGGAGCCATTGGGTCGAATCGGCGATGCGCCGATTCTCCACCTCCGCCCAAACGCGGTAGTCGCCTCCGGAATCGACCAGCGGGCTGGTGAACACGATCCGCCCCGGGAACGACTCCGTCCGGTTGTCGGCGAACACGACGTCGACGGTCACCGGCCGGTCCCTGACGGTTTCCGGATTCCAGCGGGAGGAGTCGACGTAGCCCTCGACGCGGAGCCGGTCGGTCTGGACGACGCGGGCCAGCGGATCGCCCGGTTGCATCCATTCCCCCTGGTGCGGAAAGACCTGGACGACAGTGCCCTCGAGGGGAGCGGTGATCGTGCGCCGCTCGATGGCCTTCTCGGCAGCCTCGACCTCCACCGCCTTTGAATCGGAGGCCAGTGCGGTCATCCTCCGCTCGAGCTCGGCCTGTTCGATCTGCAGTTCAGCCTTCCGCTCGTTGAGTTCGAGGCGGTCGAGCTCGACGAGGGTGACACTCCCCTGGAGCTTATCGGCAGCCAGCTGCGCCTTCTCGAACTCGGCGGCTGCCACGAGCTCCGAGGCCACTGCGAAGCGGACATCGACGTCGCTGCTGGCCTTCGCCACCGCCTGGTCGTGTTCGGCCTTGGCCTTGCGGCGCTCGAACTGCGGCTGGCTGTCGTCGATCTTGGCGATCACGTCGCCGGCCTTGATCGAATCCCCTTCGCGGACGAGGAGATCGATGAGCACCCCCCCTTCCCTGGCCGGCACCTTCGCCTCTTTCAGAACCGACACGAGGCAGTGCTCGAGGACCGGCTCGGCAGCACTCCGCGCGGAGGCTGACGGGGCCGCGGGGGGGGCCGCGGGGAGCGCGAGGGCCGCGACGCTGACGGTGAACAGGGCGATGACGGGGGAAAAACGCACGATGACCTCCGGGAGTCGGCCGGCCCCACGGGGGGCGCGGGGGGCGATGCAGTGCGGTGATGTCACCACAGACGAAACAGGATCTGGGATTGGATGAAGGCGAGCACGTCGTGGAACCAGACATACCCCAGCGAACGTTTGCCGCAGTTGATCCGCGCCGTCACGGTGGCTCCGGCGCCAAGCTCCTCGCGATCGTGGTTCGAGGGATCGATCGTGATCCGCACCATCACGGTGTTGCCCGCCTCGCCGCGCACCTCGGCCTGTTCGTGGATCTCCTTGACGGAGCCGTAGTGCCGGGTGCCGGGGTCGGTGGCGAGAACGTAATCGACTTTCAGTTCCCGCTCCTTCTGGCGCGCCTGGGTCGCTGCCCGGTTGACGTGGCCGAGGCGGTCATCGGGCATGTGGACCTCGAGCTCCCACGGGCCGGTCTTGTCGGCGACCGCGAGCAACACCTGCCCCTTCTCGACCGGTCGGAGGAGGAGCCGGTCGCGGACCTGCCAGGTGACGATCACGCCGTCGATCGGGCTGCGGACCTCAAGGGACTGCTTTTTGGTGAGGAATAATTTCCGTTGCTCCTCGAGGCTCTCGATCTCGCGCCGCAGCTGGGCGACACGGCCCGACATTCGTGTCCGTTCATCGGCGGAGATCTTGTTGTCTTCGAGGAGGGCCCGCTGCGTGGAGACAAGTTGCTCCTCGCTCGATGCCTTGCGGCCGAGGACGTCGGTCAGGGCCACCTCGAGATCGGTGTTGCGGAGCGTCGCGAGCAACTGCCCCTCCTTCACGTCGATCCCGTGGGCCACGCCGTCGGCAATCGACTCGATCACGCCGTCGATGCCTGAGAAAACGTCGCGGCGATGGACCGGCTCGAGCGTTCCCTTCCCCTCGAGCCGCAAATCGGCGGGGATCAGCACGAGGGCGGCCAAGCCCGTCAGCGCCGCCACCACCGCCGTCAGCGTCCGCGGGAGGTTGCGGGCGGTCGTCAGGACGCGCGACTTGCCGAGGAAATCGAGGATGCCGTAGAGCGGCAGGCTGGTGTGATCCAGCGCGTTGGCCAGCGCCACCCGTCCGTGGTCCGAGACGAGGTCGACTCTGGCCCGCTTCCCGCCGTCGAACGACGACGAGGAGAACCATTCGGCCACGAGCACGCCGACCGGTTCGCGATCCTCGTTGCCGTCGGAGTTCGATTCGGCTCGGGCAACCGCCACCGCGTCCACCCCTCCGGGCTTGACGACCGGCGTCGGCTTTGGCCGCTCCAGGGGGATCACCGCCAGGGCCGTGGCGTGCGATTCGTCGATGAAATGCTCGAGCTCCTCCTCGATCTGCGGCGGGAGCTCGCGCCCGGGATCGGGATGCCAGAGCGGATCGCGGGCGCGGGAGACGACGCGGGCGAGGGCCTCGATCGCCTGGACCGCCGTGGCCCGCCGCTCCACCGATTCCTGTCCGCTGACGGCCTCGAGTCGGAGGCGTCGGCGACGGCGGACGAGGACACTGACGCGGTCGCAGCCGATGATCCTCCGGGCCTCATTGGCAAGCACGAACGCCGTCGCGATCGGGTCGAGCGATTCGTGGACCGCCCGGCTGAAGCGGTCGACCTGCGTGAGCGTGGTCTGCTGGGCGTCGATCGACTTCGACTGGCGGCGGGCGAGGTAGCTGCCCGCCACCGTCGCCACCTGGGCGAGGAAGGTGAGGAATCCCTGCTCGACTTCAGGGGGGTGGGGCTGGTGGAAAACCTCGAGGAGCCCGGACCGCTGTCCGTTGCGATCGATCGGGGCAGCGACGAGCAGGAGATCGGTCGGGTTGCCCGCCACTGGTTTCCCGTCGGGCCCGGCCAGTTGGGCCCGGGCGGGGATCAGCATCCCCTCGGTGCCGGCGAGGAGCGATTCAATGAGTCGGCCGTGCGCCTCCTGCATCTCCGGGGAGTCTGTTAACCCGGTTGCTTGGACCCCAGCGTGGCAGACCGGCTCGCACCGCCCCCCTTCCCCGACGATCCACACCAACCCGGCCACGGCCCCCATCGCCTCGAGGACCCGATCGAGGAGTCCGCGGAAGAAATCGGCCTCGGCGAGATCAGACCGGCCGAGTTGGTCGATCTCCGCCACGATCGCGCGGATCTGCTGGCGGGCCTCGTCGACGGCGCGGGGATCAACGGTGCTCATTGGGCCCTGAACCGGAAAGGTGGCAGGCTGGGGATACAGTGACCCGCCGCTGGATGCGGCGGCTGTCCGAGGAAAAAGGCCACGAAGGACTTTTCCCATGGACTGTCGCGGTGGACATCGCCGGCGGAGGGTCCGCCGGCGATGCCCACCGGGTGGTGGTTGTCATACGTGCCAAACCCGCCCCGGGGTCGCCGGGTGGATTGGCTGAATGACCGGGCTGGCGACGGCGTCGCGAGTCGACTGGCCATCCCCGATCGTGCTTGGTCAGGCCTTGGCAGCCTGCTGGTGGATCACTCGCCGCTGGACATCGGTCTCGAGGACGCCGAAAGCTTGCTCGTGACGGGCCACCGCCATCTGGAGGGCGTAGGCCAGACGCTTCGCGGTGAAGAAATTGACGATGATCCGCTGGGTCAGCTGGATCGTCTCGGGGGACGTCCCGGCCACCTGCTTGTTGAGACCGAAGTCGACGATCAACTCTTCCGGCGTGCCGGTCACGCGGCAGAAGTTCGCGTAGGTGGCGAGAATATGGGATTCGTCGACGGGCACCTGCATCGGTTCCTGGGCGGGGCGCTGGGCGGACGACTCGGACATGACTGGCTCCTGGATGGGGCTGGACGAACCGGTGAAGGACCGTGGATCCGGCCAACGGCCAGTCTTCCCGGAAGCGGCCCAGTCTAGCCCCCCCGTTCCTCCGGAGCCAATCGCCCGCCGCCCGCCGCCGGCCAACCGTGCCGACCGAGCCAGTTTGGCGAGACGAACCGACGGAACAGGGCCGCCAGGGCCCGGCGGGCGTCTCGCTGCCACGGTCCGTCGAACGGAGCGTCGGGGGGACGGAAGCCGTCGAAGTGGAGGCGGCAGGGCCAGCCGCGGCTGATGGCGATGGCATCGAATCGCTCGGCGACGCGCAGTGTCCATGCGGCGCCGAGCGTCTCCCTGAAGGCAAAAAATGCCGGCCCGAGCGCTGCCGCGAACGTCCCCTCCGCGGCCGGCGACGATGGCGTCCGCCGGCTGCGCGCCAGGGCCAGGAGCCCGCCGGCGGCGGCTAGGCTGGCGCCGATCGCGTCGACGAATGCTGCCCCGGGGGCGCCGCTGGAACCGGTCGGTGGGAAGGCCAATTCACTGTCGACCAGCGGCAGGAATCCACGGACCACCACCAATTGCCCGAGGGTGACGAGCGTCGCGGCGGCGCCGTGACGGGTGGCGACGAAGTTCATCCAGCCGACGAGCGCGAGGATGACGAGGAAGCAGCGGCCGAGGAAATGGGCATCGGGAACGCTGTCTGGTCGCACGAGCACCGTGGAGAGCGCCGGCAGGAGGAGGATCACCGCCAGCGCCGCGACGATCAGCTGCCAGACGCCATGCTGCGGGCGTTTGGCACCGAGGAGCGACATCGCCGGACAGAGCGACAAGCTCGCGGTCACCATCCGCAGGGATGCGGCGGCGGCGGGTTGGGAGACGATTCCCGAGGCTCGGGCCGCCGTGTCGAGCAGCAGCGCGAGGCAGGCGACGATGGCCCACAGAGTCGCCGGGACGGCCGTCGAGCCGCGCGTGGCGAAGGCAGCGCGCATGGCTGCACCCGCGGTCAGCAGTGCGGCCAGGGAGGCGATCGCCCAGCAGGCCGTGGCGGGATCGAAGGCGCGAGGATCGGAGGCCATGGTCACAATCCTACCCCGGTTCGGCGGCCGCGCCCGGCCTGGGCGGAAGCGGACATGCCATCCGCCGGGGTGGTCGTACCAGCCCGGCCATCGCCTCCGGGTAGGGGCCACGGCCGACGAAGATCGGGTGGTGACGGTCCTGACGGTCGTGTCGGTGGCGACCGACCCGCTGAGGAATCGATGAGTGACGCCGCGGATCGAGCCGAAGAACCCTGTGGTAGGGGGGGATGGCCGTCGGCGGGACGGCGGCCCGCCGTGCCGGAGAGCCATCGGCAGGGAGGCCGAACATGACTTGCACCCCGCGGCGGTGGTCGCGTGTCGCGCGTTGGTCGGCGGGAACGATGCTGCTGTCGTTGTCGCTGGTGCTGCCGGCACGGGCGATCGAGATGTTCACGTACTTTGGCGACGGCAGCCGGATCGGGTTGCCGAGCCTCGAGGTGCCGGTTCAGGCCTATCCCGGCATTCCGCTGCGGAGCGATCGGCTCCGGGCACGGGCCAGAGCCCAGCAACTCCGCAAGGCGGCGGCAAGCCAACCAGGCGTCGCGCCTGCCGGCGACGGCCTGCCGGGCATCCCCGGTGGGGGCATCACCGTGAGGCCGATGGCGCCGCAGTTGAAACCCTCCGCTGCCATCACACCGGTGACACGGGCGCCAGCAGGATTCCCCCCGCCGCCCGCCC
The DNA here is from genome assembly GCA_943332855.1 of Candidatus Kuenenia stuttgartensis. Lineage (GTDB taxonomy): Bacteria > Planctomycetota > Planctomycetia > Pirellulales > UBA1268 > QWOP01. The sequence goes on along the minus strand of CALQRA010000002.1, from coordinate 20,950 downwards.
CAGCGGCCGTCCCCGGGCAGCCGGTTCCGCCCCCGAACACGAACTGGTCGAATCTCGTACCAGGGTCGCGCCCCGCGACGGCGCCGGTGGCTCCGCCCCAACCGACGACAGATCCCGGGCGAAGCCAGACCCTCCCCGGATTCAACGCACCGGTGTTTCCGGGGGCCAGCACCAACGGGCCAAGCCCGCGCCCGACCGCACCCGGAGAGTCGCGCTGAGCCCGGCGGCACAGCGACGCCGCACCGGGACGAGGCTCACTCCTTCGCCGAACCCTCGGCCTTCAGCTCGGCCTGGAGGGCCTCCGCGGCCGCCCGGTTGGCGAAGATCGGGTCGTTGGTCATGAGCTGCTCAAGAAGACGCTGGGCCTGCTCCTTCTCCCCTTTGTCGGAGAGGATCTGGGCGATGTAGTAGGCGCCGTCAGCGGAGAGGGAGTTGTTTTGCGACACCTGGGCAAGGATCTTCTCGGCGTCGGCCATCCGCCCAAGTTTGTAGAGCACCCAGGAGAGTGTCGTCAGCGAGGCGACCTGCAACTGGGGGTTGTCCTTGACCATCGCGACGTTCGTCTCGGCGATTTCCAGGGCGCGTTGGACGTTCTCCTTCTCCGGCAGCTCCGCAAGCACCAGCGCCAGGGAGTCGGAGGCGACGAAGTTCCGCGGCGACTGCGAGTGGGCCTCACCGAAGAGCTTCGAGGCCGATTCGAAGTCACGGGCGACGCGGGCGATCGTGCCATTGACGATCCGCGCCTCGAGGTTCTTCGGATCGAGATCGAGCGCCTTGCCCCCGTTCTCCCGGGCGGCAGCGGTGTCGCCGTGGGCGAGAAACCAGTTGGCCGCGCCGAGGCGGACCCCGGCATCCTCTGGGGCGGCTTGGACCGCGGCTTCAACGAGCTCACGGGCCTTGTCGATCTTCTTCCCCTGATCGTAGAGACGCGCCAGGAGCATTTCCTTGCGCGGCAGTTTCCCATCGAGATCATGCGCTTCACCGAAGGCCGTGAGCGCCTCGTCGGGCTTCTCGAGCTGGAAGTAAGCGCTCCCCAGACGCTGCTTGGCGCTGGCGCTGTCGGGATCGATTTCGACCCACTTTTGGATCTCGGCGAGGGCCGTCTCCCACTGACCGCGGGCCTCGTGCACCGCGGCCTTGCCGGCGTGGCAGCGGATCTCGAAGTCGCGCTTCCGCTTGGCGTTGGAGTCGAACTTCGCGGCCAGTTCCTCCGCCCGGTCGAAGAGCACCGCAGCATCAGTGACCATCCGCTCCTGGAAGGCGAGATCGCCTAGGACGAGATAGGGCTCGGGGTCGTCCGGGAACTTGGTGACCGTCTGATCGAGTTCGGCGCGGGCGGCCGCGACCTGCTTCACGCTCAACCACAGCGTCGCCATCATCACACCCGGCGGCGGGACCTTGGGGTCATCGGCATGCACGCGCTCGAGCATCGCCCGGCAGCCGTCGACGTCGCGGTCGCGGAACCTGGTGATCGCCCCGTTGACCTCATTGGCGTGCGCGTCGTCGGTCACCGCCCGGCCGATGAGGGTCTGAACGGTCACTTGGGCCGGCGCCGAAGCGGGCATTCCAACGGCGAGCAGGGCCGCGCCGAGCAGCAAGAGGGCACGCGTGGTGCCTGCGGCGACCCGGCGGCAGGCAGAGGGAACGCGGTTGGGGCGGGAGAACAGGAGCATGGGGCATCCCTCGGCGGGGGAAAGTGGAGACGGGCAGGGTTCCGCGGCTGATTTTGGTACTCTACCCTGCGGTTTCGTGGAATGCCACCGTGGTAAAAGGGGTGGGAGAATGCTGCTTGGGGCCGTGTTCGAACGGGAGATCGCCTTCGCGCCGCGGGCCCGCGGGCTGTATGTCGCCCGGGCGGTCTACGCGGCGGTCCTCCTGGCGATCGTCGCCACCTGCTGGCTCGTGGTGACCGGCACCCAGGCGGTGGCCACGGCCGGCGACACCGCCCGCTTCGGGGCCACCCTGATGCGGATCCTTGCCCCGCTCCAGTTAACACTGGCGATGCTGGCCGCGGCGCTGACCGGGGCGGTCGCGGTCAGCACAGAGAAGGATCGCCGCACGCTTGAGCTCCTCCTCGTCAGCCGCCTCACCGATCGCGAGCTGGTGTTGGGGAAGTTGGCCGCGAGTCTCGTCAGGGTGCTGCTCCTGCTCCTCGCCGCGGTGCCGATGTTCGCCATCGCCGCCCTCTTCGGCGGCGTCACCCCACCGCAGTTGGCGCGGATGTTCGCCGTCACCGTGGCGGCCTCCCTGGCCGCCGCGAGCATCGCCACGACGGTCGCCTTCTGGAAGGAGACCACCTTCCAGTCCCTCGCGATCACGCTTTTCGCCATCGTCGCCTGGGTGGCAGTCGGAGAAACGGTGACAGCCTCGCAGGGGGCAACGGCGGCGGCCATGGTCTCTCCGGCTCGGGCGGTGTTCGCGGCGCTGCGCCCCTCGGGTGGGGCGACCCTGCTGCCGTTCCTCGGCACCTGCGCGGCGATCATCGTCGTCGCCAACTCGGTGGCGGTGTGGCGCTTACGGGCCTGGAACGTCACCCGTGAGTCGCGGGCCCGGGGGGGATCGACCGCGGAGGCGGCCGCGATCCGCACCCCGTCGCGCGAGGTCTGGGACAACCCCATCCTCTGGCGGGAGATCCGGACGCGCGCCTACGGAAGGATGATCATCGTCGTCCGCATCGCGTGGCTGCTGCTGTTCGCGGTGGCGGTGGCGGGCATTCTCGGCGAGGCGGGGAGGCCCAAGCCCGACCGGCTCGCCGTCGCGCTGGCCGTGGTGCCAATGGTGCTGGCCAGCCTCGTGGCCGTGACGGCACTGGCCGTCACGAGCGTGACCACGGAGCGCGATCGCGGGTCGCTCGACCTCCTCCTCGTCAGCGATTTGGAGCCGGCGGAGTTCGTCTGGGGAAAGCTGTTGGGGGTGCTGACGGTCGCCCGTGAGATCGTTCTCTTGCCACTGGTTCTGTGTGGGGCGCTGGTCGCTGCGGGCATCACCGGTCTCGAGGGGGGGCTGTGCCTCGGCCTGGGAATGGCGCTGCTGTTGTTCTTCGCAGCCGTGCTCGGGTTCCACGTCGGCCTGTCGTACGACTCGTCCCGGCGCGCCATCGCCGTGGCCCTCGGCACCGTCACGTTCCTGTTCGTCGGCGTCGCGACCGCGATGCGGATCATGGTCGCCTTCGGCTCGAGTTTCGAGCTCCAGCTCGCCCCGTTCCTGGCCGTCATCGTCGGCGGGGCGATCGGACTCTACGCCGCTCTCTCGGCGCGCAATCCCTCGCCGGCGATTGGCTGGGCCTCGGCTCTCCTCCCCGCGCTGACGTTCGTGGCGATCACGTCGTTCCTCCAGGGGAACAGTCTCCAGGTGCTGTTCGTCACGGTCGTGGCCTATGGGTTCGCCACGCTCGCTCTCCTCGTCCCGGCGATCGGGGCGTTCGATCTCCTCACCGGGCGGACGACGTCGGGGGAGTGACCGTCGTCAGCGCGGCGGCGGGCTGGACGTGGCGGCGGCCACCGGACCGGCGCCGGTACGATCGAGGCTCGCCAGGCGTTCGGCGGTGTCGGCGGGGGCGCCGCCGCGGGCCAGAGCGGCCTGGTAACTGTCACGGGCGTCGTCCGTGCGGCCAAGAGCCTCCAGCGCCATCCCCTCGAGGGCGAGAACGAGGCCGGGGGTCTGTTGCGCCCCATAGGATTCGCCCAGGGCCGCGAGTGTCGACAGCGCTCGTCGCGGGCGCCCGAGCCGGCGGTAGACCTCGGCCGTGTCGAGGAGCAGGCCGCGGTCGTCCGGGGCGATCGCCAGGCCGTGGTGGAAGTCGGCCAGCGCCGCTTCGTCGCGCCCCCGTGCCAGCGCCACCTGTCCTTGGAGATGCCACGCATCGGCCGACTGTGGCGCTGCCCGGAGCGCTGCCGAGGCGAGGCGATCGGCATCGTCGAGGAGACCGAGCTCCATCGTCATCCGGCCACCGGCGAGGCACAGCGGTACGTCGTCCGGGGCGAGGCGGAGAGCTTCGTTGATCTGTTCCACCCCCTTCATCCGCTCCCCCCGCTGCCAGAGCACCGCGGCGTAGTGGCGGCGGGCGTCGATGTCGGTCGGACACCGCTTCACCGCTTGGCCGAGGAGCGCCTCGGCGCCGGCGAGGTCCTGCTGATCGGCGGCGGAGAGGCCCTCGTTCGAAAGCCGACGCGCCTCGGCGAGTTGCTGCTGGGGCACCGCGCTGTGGCGATTGACGAGCCGACATCCGGATCCCGTGGCGACGACGCCGAGCAGGAGGGCGATCCCGACGGTGACCGCACCACGGCGGGCGCCGGCCCCGGCGGCTTCCGGTCGGGGCGCGTCACCACTGCCCGCGCTCGGCCGGGGCGGGGTGGGCTTCCCCCAGCGAACGGCCGGTGGCGCTTCGAGGCTGCGGAGCTCTTCGCGGAGCTCCTCGGGGGTCATCCGGATGCGCAGCTCGCCCCGGCGCCGGAGGAGGAGCCAGCGGATGACGGCCACCGCCACCGCGGCGGCGACCGTCGGCCCGAGCAGTGCGACCCCCGCCGGGATCACCCCCGCAGCAAGGCTGATGGCTGCCGGCAGCGGAGCCCCGATCGGGATGGCGTCGGTGGTCGAGGCAACGATGTCGGACAGCCGGTCGCCGGCGCGCGAGGCCATCCACAAGGGGATGAAGAGCCAACAGGCTCCCCCTGCGGCGCTGCCAAGTGTGGTCAGGGAGGCGATCCGGCGCAGGCCCGCCAGGGGATCGATCCGACGGAAGTCGGGAGCGATCGAGGCCGGGTGCCAGCGGAATCGATCGACGAGCAGTCGCACCGCCAAGCTCGCGCCGGCCGCTGCCGCGATCACGGCGACGGTGGGGAGCAGCAACCCGAGCGAGGACCAGAGTTCCGGCCCGGCCCGGGGGGCAAGCCGGGCTGGGGAACAGGCTGCGGTGATCGCATCGGTTGCCGCCGAGAGCGTCGCCCGCCACCAGCCGGGGAGGAGGAGGATCGTCACGGCCATACCTGCTCCCCAGGCCGGGAGCGCGGCGTTCGGGAGCATCCCTTCGCGTTCGGCGAGTTGCCGCCGCCGGCTCGTCGCCGGGAGGGTCCGCTCGGAGGCTTCGCTCATTGCCGTCCTCCCGATCCGGACGGCGGCACCGCGAGGGACGGGGCATGAGCCGGCGGGGAAAGGGACGCGGCCAGCGACGGCAGGAGGCGCGGCCCCGCGGCCCGTGACCATGCGCCGGCATTGACGAGGATCATCACCAGCACGACCAGCGCCGTCGCGGCGTGGAGAAACCCGGGGCCGGGATCGCACGAGGCCGTCCGGAGGGCGATCGCGGCGGCCAGTTGGAAGACGAGCACCGCGGCTACGGTGGGCACCGCGAGCGACACCGCCAGGCCGAACGCCAGCGCGGGCGTGCGCAGCGCCCAGGCCTCGATCGCTGGCCAGGGCATCGCGCCCCCGGCGAGGAACCCGATCGGCATCGAGCGGACCCCGTCGGTGAGCGAGACGAGGACGACATCGAGCCCCCCCGCCGCCAGGAATCCCCCCACGGCGAGCCACCGGGCCAGTCGGGCGATCCCCGCCGGCGAACCGGCCGCTCCATCCTCCTCGCCATCCTCCCAGGCGAGCCCGGCGATGCTGCCGAGCAGGTCTCCGGCCCAGGCGACGGCGCTGACGGCAGCCGCCACCGCCAGCCCCAGGCAGAGGCCCAGACAGGCTTCCCCCGCGATCACACCGAGGGCCAACGTGAGCCCGATTCCGGCCGACGCCAGCGGGGAGGCGACCAGCGCCGTCGGCAGGGCGGCGAGGGTGACGATCAGGCCGAGGGCGAGGCGCGTTTTCAAGTCGACGGTCGGGAGGAGGCCATGGGCGCAGGTCTCGAAGGCCAGGGTCACCCGGGCGAGCAGACCGGCGGCCACGAGCAGGGCCGGCCCGGTGGGATTCTGGAGGGCGGTGGCGAGCGCCGTGGGGGCATCCATGTCGTTACGGGGCTCCGGCAGCCGCGCGGAACAGGTCGACCATCCGTTCGAGCATCCAAGGGAGGGTCGCCACGAGCGTCAACCCGACGACGAGGAGCCGCGGCAACAGCCCGACGGCCGTCTCGTGGATCCCGGTTGCCGCCTGGAGCAGCCCGGTCACCGCACTGACGACGAACGCCACGACGAGGACGGGAGCACCGACATGCATCGCGGCCAGGAGGGCGTGGCGGAGAAGTTCGGCGAACTCGGTGTCGACCACGGGAGGCCTCTGTGACGGGAGCGGGGTCCTTCGGTCATCGGCCGTTCAGGCGGCCGTCCGCACGCCGTCGAGGAGGGACCGGACCACGAGCGTCCAGCCGTCGGCCATCACGAAGACGATGAGTTTGAGTGGCAGGGAGACCGTTGCCGGCGACACCATCCCCAAGCCGGTCGAGGCGAGCAGGGTGGCGACGAGGAGATCGAGCACGAGGAACGGGAGGAGGAGTCGGACGCCGATCGAGAATGCTGTCTTCAATTCGCTGACGAGGAAAGCCGGCAGGAGGGTCTCGAGCGGGACATCGTCGTAGCTGCGGACCTCGCGCGGTGCCGAGGGATGACGGGAGAGGAAGAGGAGCATCGTCTGGCGGTTGCCGGCATGCTCGATCTGTCCTGCCATCCAGCGGCGGACCGGCATCGAGCCGCGTTCGAAGGCGGTGTTGAGATCGATCTGGCCATCCTGGAGCGGTTGGACCCCCTCGCGGTACGCCGACGTCCAGACCGGCCACATCACGAGGAGGGAGAGGAACAGCGCTAGCGAGGTCACGATCTGGTTCGAGGGAAGGCCCTGGGTGCCGAGCCCCTGTCGAACGAGCGACAGCACGACCGACATCCGCACGAACGACGTCGTCATGAGGAGGATGGCCGGGGCGATGCTCGCCACGCCGAACAGAATCACCGCCGAGAGGATTCCGTCGACGGAGCGCGGACCGAGGGCCCGGGTGGTGACGTCGCTCCACGCCGGCAGCGCGGCGATCTCGGTCGCCGGGCGGGCGTCGGCCATCGCGACGATGGCCGGTGGGGAGGGCCCTTCCGGGGCAAATGACGGCGCGACGGGGAAGGGAGTCGCGGGGGCGTCGTCCCCGCGGGCTGGCGCTGCCGGAAGAGCGGCCACCAGGAGGATCGCGATCCCGACGAATGCCCGGGCAGCAGTCCGGATCCGCAGCGGCAGACCGAGGCGCAGAGGAACTCGCTCAGCGCCCGACACGGCCCGGGGGTGGCAGGCGGCAGTGATCGAGTCGGTGATGTCGGGATCATCGATCTCTGCCAGCGCCGTGCACGTCGTGCCGGAGACGCCGACGAGGATCGTCTTGGGGCCGAAGCGGACGATCCGGGCCACATGCTGCCCCCCAAGGGAGGCCTCGCCGAGGACGGCGAACACCTCCGCCGGCGGCCGTGGCACCGGCCTGCGACCGCTCCACTTCAGACAGAGCACGGCGGCGAGGAGGGTGGCGAGGAAGGCAGTGATGCGGAGATCAAATGCCGGGGCCCCCCGCGCGGAGCCGGCGGGATCGGCCGCGATGGCCCCGGTGCCGATCGCGATCGCTCCGATCGGGATGGCCTCCGGAACGCCCGGCTCGAGGAGGCGGGCCGGCGTGACGGGCACTTCGGCAGCGGCCGCCACGGCCGCCGACGTGGCGGTGGCGATCGGCTCGGAAGGGGCCGCGGTCGCGGCGCAGCAGAAGACGCCCCACGCCGATCCGAGGCAGACCATCAGTCCGGCCGCCAGCGGCAGGGCGCGGAGAAGCGGGGCTGGCGCGGCGCCGGGCGCCGATCGAGCCGGGAATGTTCGAGCCGGGAATGTTCGAGCCGGGAATGTTCGAGCCGGGAATGTTCGGGCCGTGGTCGACGTCATGCAGCCAGCCTCCGCTCGTCGTCGGCGCGATCGTCGGCGGCCAGTCCCTTCCAGTCGGCGTGGGGAGCCTCCGCCATCCCGCCGTTCCGGCTTCCGGCCCACCACAGGAAACCGGCCAGCAGGCCGACCAAAACGCTCGTGGCGGCGAGCCAGACCTCCCGCGGCAACGCCGGCACGACCGGGGACGACGATCGATGGCCTCCGTCCACAAGGAGGGGATCCTCCACCCCGGGGGCCCGGTTGGCCGACTCCGCGGGAAGCCCTTCGCCAGCCTTGGAGCGGCGCTCGGCCACGTCCGGAGCGGTGGTCGGGTAGCTCGTCACGAGGACGCGGAGGCGTTCGGGGCTGACGAGTGAGAGGAGGGACCGACCGACCATCTCCCGCAGTCGCTCGATCTCGCGCCGCTCCGCCTCGGTATCGGGGTCGGCGCTGGGGTCGACGCTGGGGTCGGCGCTGGGGTCGGAAGCGGCTGGCGCCGTTCGCCGCAGCCGTCCCTTCGAGGCCTCGATCGCGGCGGCGAGATAGCTATCGGGGATCGAGACGGTGACGTGGACGACGCCCGGGATCTCCAGGCCGGTGTTCGGGAGACGATTTTGCCCGGATGGGGGGCCGGGTGCGATCGGCGTGCGCGCCGCCGGCGGTGCTGGCGGGAGGAGCTCGGCGGGGGCGTTGGCGGCGGCGGCGACATGCGGCGCGGACGGATCGGCGGGCGCGGGGATGACCGTGTCGGGGGAGAGGGGAGCGGTGTCGATGGCGACATCGACGATCACCCCACGGACGAACCCCAGTGCCTGGCGGATCTTGCCGGCCAAGCAAGTCTCGTGGGCGAACCGACGGGCCAGCTCCGGGGCCACCGTGGCGCTGGCGACGGGATCCTCGAGTGCGCCGGCGAACACCCTCCCTGTGGCGAGATCGGTGACGGCCACCTGGTCCGGATCGAGTCCGGCGATCGACGAGGCGACGAGCACCCGGATGCCATGGGCGCGGACGGCGTCGAGCTCCGTGCCGGGGCTGGTGCGGATCCCGACGCTGGCGGTCTTGAGTGGTTCTTGTTGGAATCCGGAACGCTCCTCGACGTCGTAGAGAACGGCGGCCCGATCGATGCCCGGCATCGAACAGAGGACCTGCGAGAGCTCGTCCTGGAGAGCGACTTTCAACGATACGGTCCGGGCCGAGGTGGAGGTCCAGACGCCCCCCGACGCGATCGCTTCATGAAACCGTGTTCCCCACGGCTTCGGGATCGCGTCGGCATCGACGACCGCGCGCTTGTAGGCCCCCTGGCGTGACCGGGGAACCCAGACCGTTCCCTCCGCGGTGCGGTAGTCGGTGAGCTTGGCTCGGTCGAGCGCTGCCTCGACGGCTGCCAACTGGGGCGCCGTGAGGGTGGTGTCCTCGAGGAGCGCCACCTCGTCGGCGGTCGGGCGCTCCTGCAGCAGCCATGCAGCCCAGCCGACCGAAGCAGCCACCAGTCCGAGCGCGACGATCTGCGCCGGGGTCACGATTCCGACGCGACTGCGGCGCGGGGTGGGGAGGTGGTGGTCCATGCGTGCTCTTCGTTGGGGGACGGAAGGGGGAGGACTACGCCGCCCGTCGGAGCGCGGCCGGGCGGGTCGGCAGGCAGAGCGTCACGGCGCTGCCCCCTTCGGGACAATCCATGGCCGAGATCGATCCCCCGAGGGCCACGACAAGGTGGCGGAGGTCATCGAGGAGGGGATCGGTCGGTTCGTGTGGAGCGGTGGCCGGAGTGCCCCGGGGCGGAAGCGAGTGGCGCTCCCGATGCGTCAATCCGGGGCCAGAATCGGCGAACTCGATCTCGATCCGATCGGGAAAGCCGACGGCGGTCACCAGGACCTCGCGCGGCGATGGCCCCACTCCGATCCGGCGCCCCGCGGCGGCAAGGGCACGCTCGAGGAGCGGGGCGAAGAGGCGACCGACCGGGCCCCGCTCGGCGGCGATCACCAGATCGATCGGGACGTCGAGCGTGAGGCAGACCGGTGCGGCAGGCTCCCCGCCGCCGGAGACGACGTCGACCGCGGCGGCGAGGTCGGCAAGGAGGTCGTGGGGAGAGACCGTCGGGCCGCAGCACCGCGTGCTGCCCCTCGTCAACGGGAGGATCCGCACCTCGGCGGGAGGGAACCGGGGACCGGCGGCGCGGCGTGGATGGCTCGTCATCGAAGGATCCTCCTGGCATCCGTGCCAGCCGTGATCGGTTCCGCGAACCTCATGGCCGCGTTTGAAAAATCTGCCTGTCGCGATCGAATCGTTGCCCTCTCCCTCCCTCCCTGCCTGCCGTGGCCGGGGAGTCGGGTCGAGGGAGTGCCGGTCGGCGTCGCACCGGACCGACGCGCCGCTGTCGGCCGGTCAGGATCCGCAGGGAGCCGGTCGGGAAGCGGAGGCGCCGCAGATCTCGTCCATCAGCCAGCGGTTCACGTCGGCGAGAATCGTCTTCGAAAGATCGTTGCGACCCGGATAGATCCGCATCGCGAGCATCGCCCCGGCGGCATGGAACAACCGCAGCGTCGGATCGGTCGGGCCGACGACCTCGGCGGGGGCCTGGCGATGGCAGCACAACAGCATCGGCAGCCGACGGACCTCCTCGAGGCGTCCGAACAGGCCTTCGTGGAGCGGGAAGGGTCCCCCGATCGAGACGACGCCGGCGAATGCGCTGGCATGGCGGCAGGCGATCCGGAATGCCTCCGTGCCACCGCTCCCCTGGCCGACGAGGAAGATCCGCCGCGGATGAATCGAGACGCGGTCGCGGACCCGATCGATCGCCTGCCAGACGAGCGCCTCGCCGTCGGCGTTCGGGCTGTCAGGGCGGCGCGGTTCCACGGCCACGTGATTGCGGAGACTGACGCGGCTCATCGTCCGTCCCAGATCGAATCCAGGCCGATGCGCGTCGGGCAGCCAGACGAGGAGCGGATAGGCGTACCCCGGCTCATACCCGGTGGGGACGAACATCCCCTCTGTGCCGATCGATGTCGGTGTCGAGGCGCTCCCTTCCCCAGCTGCCGCCGGGCGCGGGCGGACGCGTGTCGTCGAGGACGTCGCCGGGATTGCGCTGTCCGTGGGAGCGAAGTTCGGCTCCCCGTCGAACTGCGGTTCGGCCGGGATCGTGCGGGCGGGGAGGGGGGGACGCATGCAGCACCTCGGGTGGGGAGATCCGGTCTTCACGGGGTGGGGAGGCCCCGTGGCGAACGCGGAATCGGGGGGGTTCTAGCGGAACTCCCACCGTCGCTTCAACGGCAGACTCGCCGCCGGACGCCATCCCCTCCGGCGGACCGAGCCGAAGGTGGGGCTGGAGCCCTTTCGGGGCCTTAAATCGCGATCAACAGCCGTCTTGCCCCGCCCACGGCGCGGCGCCGCGGGCGGGGCGAGATACGGCGATGCGGCAGGTTGGGGGGCACGGGATCGACGCGCACCGAGTCCCCGTCGCCTGGTGAGGCACCCGGTCATCACCAGCCGGCGCCCCTCCAGCGCCCGGCTCGGCTCACGCCGAGAGCCGGTTCATGACGCTGACAAGCTCCTTGACGGCCGCGATGCTCTTGTCGAGCGCGGCGCGTTCCCCAGCGAGCAGATCCAACTCGATGATCTTCTCAATACCGGCCGATCCGAGGATCACCGGCACGCCGACGAAATACCCGCCGACACCGTACTCCTTGTCGCAGTAGGCAGCGCAGGGGACGAGCCGTTTCTTGTCGCGGACGATCGCTTCGACCATCTGGGTGGTGGCTGCGGCAGGGGCGTAGTAGGCGCTGCCGGTCTTGAGGAGGGCGACGATCTCGGCACCGCCGTTGCGAGTCCGTGTCACGATCTCCTCGAGGCGGTCGGCTGGGATCAGCTGCGTTACCGGGATTCCACCGACGCTGGTGCAGCTGGGGATCGGCACCATTGTGTCGCCATGACCGCCGAGGAGCATCGCCGAGATGTCCTCGACGCTGACGCCGAGCTCCATGGCGAGGAAGGCGCGGAACCGGGCCGTGTCGAGGATACCGGCCTGTCCGATCACCCGCTGCGGCGGGAAGCCGGTGACCTGGAAGGTCCGCTGGACCATGGCGTCGAGCGGATTGCTGACGACGATCACGACGGCCTGGGGACTGGTGTCACGGATCCGCGCGGCGACATCGCCGACGATCTTGGCGTTCGTCGAAAGGAGATCGTCGCGGCTCATGCCCGGCTTGCGGGCGATGCCGGCCGTGACGACGACGACATCGCTGCCGGCGGTCTCGGCCCAATCGGTCGTGCCCGTCAGCCGGGCGTCGAAGCCCATGATCGGCGCGGCCTGGAAAAGATCGAGGGCCTTGCCGGCGGGCATCCCCTCGGTTGCCGGGATGTCGAGAAGGACGACGTCTCCGAGTTCGGCGGCGGCGCACCAGTGGGCCGTGGTGGCTCCGACGTTACCGGCACCGATGATGGAGATCTTCGCGCGTCGCATGGCGGGGGGGATTCCTGGGGGGCGGGGAAGGACGATGGAGGGGTTCGATGAAAGAGGAAAACACCTTTTTCCCCGCCGCGGGCCCAGGTGACAAGGGGGCCGGCGCCAGGCCGGGCCGGAGGGCAGCGGGGCCCTTGACTTGATCCGGTGCCGGCTAGGCTGCACCGGGAGGGGTGAAGCGGTCAGGAAGCGCCGCCCGCCGGTTCTGCGCCCGCTTCCGGGCATCGCGTCGGCCGGCCCACAGGGCCAGGGCCACGCCGGCTACGACCACGGCCGCCAGCCCGACCAACACCGACGACATCACCCCTCCCGCCGCCGGCGCGGCCTGCCGCCGCCACTCAAGATCCGCGCCGATCAGCAGCGGCGCTTCGCGGCGGAGTTCGGTGCCATCCCCTTTGGGGAGCGGATACGCGTACGACTTGAGGGCGAATCCAGCCACGCGGACCGGCGCGCTGATCGTCGGGCCGGTCGGCATACCGGGAGGAAGCGAACGGAGGCAGCAGACCACCGGGTAGCGGTCCTGCGCCTTTCCCCCGACGCTGATCAGCGGCGTGTTCACGAACACGAAAACTTCCCAGTAGTGATCGATGCCGGTCTCCCTCTGGCGCAGCGGATCGTCGATCTCGATCCGGGTGGCACGGAGGGCGAGGCCATCGACGGCGATCGGCGCGCCGCGATGGTGTTGGAACCACTGCTCGGCCGGATCGATGAGGCGAATCAACGGGGCCGGGGGGCCGGCAGCCGAAGCGATGGCCCCCTCCCCTGCCCTGCCGGCGGCGGCGAGGAGGGCATAGAACGCGTCGGACTCGGCGCCCGTCAGTTTCTGGCCGTCGACCACCGCGTCGAGCAATCCCATGTCCATCCCTGCCGAACCGGGAAGCTTGGCCGGATGCCATGCGACGCGGGCCGCCACGAGGAGCCGGGCCGGCGGTGCCGAAGGCCAAGGGGCGCCGTCGGGCGGCGGTGCCGGGATCGGCCCGATCCCAGCGGCCACCGGCAGGCCGAACACCTCCGCTGGCTCGTCGAGGTCGTGGGAGCGCCGCCAGGCCCGCGGGGCGGCGTCGGTAACGACGTCGATGAACTCCCCTCCGTCGGTGCGGATCCGGACCAGATCGATCGAGCGCCGTCCGGTGGGGGTCGCGACCGCTTCAGGGAGCATGACCTCCGCCACGAAAACGGCGCTCCCGCGGAGATGAACGAAACGGTCCTCCGGCGGCGTGGCGAGCGCGGCCGGCGGCACCGACTTGTCGCGCCAGGCCTCGAGGAACTCCGGCGGCGCGAGCATGATCCGCAGCAGCACGCGGATCACCAGCGCCGTCTGGTCGTCCCCCCATCCGTGCCCCGGATCGAGGATCTCGCGGGCCTCCCGATCGAGCGCGAAGGTCTCGAGATACCGGGCCAGGGGCGTTCCGGTGGCGCGGGCCCCGGGGTCGGCCGCGTCCGCGGGATTCGCCCCCCCCAATAGGAGGATCACGGCCAGGGCGACGGCGACGCGGATCGACGGACGCGGATTCATCGGTGGGGCTCCCTGTCGCCGGCCCCATCCTCGATCGTGGCGAGCCTACCGAGGGCCTCCCTTGGGTCGGTGGTGGTGACAGCGCGGAAGTCGGCATCGAGCCGTTGCGGAAGATGGCGCTGGGGAGCTTGCGAGGTGGCGGCGCAGCGGAGGACGAGCCAGGTCGTGGCAAGGAGTCCGCCGATCGACACCAGCGCCCAGCCGACGATCGGGGTCTGTCCCCGTCCGCTCGTGATCCGGGGGGGAAGCTGTGGCTCCGTCGCCATCAGGAGCGGCGCGAGGCGGATGGCGTCGGAGGCCTGATAGGCCCAGCGCTTGAAGAACACCCCGTCGACGACCGCCGGAATCTCCACCCGCATGCCGGCCGGCATGCCGGGGGGGAGATCGAGAAAGTAGACGACGATCGGTGCTGCCGGACCTTCGGCCGGCTCGAGCCACGCCTGCCAATAGGTGGCGATCCCGAGGGCGTTGGCCGGTGCCGCGACCTCCTGGAGGCGCCGGATCGTACCAGCGACCCGGACGCGTCGGCCACGGAAGCTCCGCGGCTGCGCGAAGAGTTGGGCGAAGGTCACCTCCCGGCCGCGCGGGGGCGACCCGGCCGCCACCTCCTCCTGGAGACGTTTCCAGATCGCGAACCAGGCCTGTTGATCGGCCGAGCGGAAGACGGTGTCGTCGCGGACAAGGGCCAGGTCGGTTGCGTCGGCCAACGTCTCCGCAGCATCGCGGACCGGGGTGGCGGGTTCGGCGGGCGCCGCTCCACCGCCAGCCTCCCCTTCGATGGTCACCCCGTCTTCGATCGTCCTGGTCAGCGGACCGCGGCTCAAGATCGTGTCGATGGGAGCCTGGGGGGCGGTTGGCGTCGGGCTCCACCAGGTTCGTTCCACCCAGGCCGCCACAAACACAAGCGGAACGAGGATCCAGAACAGCCGGAACTGCTCGGTCCTGGAGTGCCAGTTCCGCGGCCGGCGACGGGGGGGGGATTCCGTGGGGGATAAATCCATGACGTTCTCCCGCACGACAGCTGGTCAGCCCCTTTCGATTCGCGGAAGTTCGCGAAGGAAGGAGGGCGCCCGGCGCCGCTCAATCCGTCGGCGCGCCGTCGATGGCGGCGTCATGCTCTTCGAGACGGGCCTTCTCCTGACGACGCATCTCCCGCCATACATAGGCCCCGAAGGAACCGGCGAGCGTGAAGGGCATCGCGAGCATGATGAGGATGCTGTAGAAGTAGCCGCGGGCGAGATTCATCCCCTCGGGATCGGACTCGGCCACGCCATCCTTGCAGGTTGGGCACCCCAACGCCTCTCCGGCGACGAGGACGAGCAGGAGGATGGCTACGATTCCGGCCCATTCCGGCGTTGGCCGAAAGCTTGCCAGCAGCCGAGAACGGACACGCGGAAAATGCGGGATCGGGTCGATGGTCCCGCCCCGGCATGCATCGATACTCAAGGATCGCTGGGACATGATCGGTTCTCCTCGATCCATTCTAGCTCTCCTTTGGAAAAGTCATCTCTGACCATTTTCGACTTGGTCGCCCGCAGGAAACGCCCAGGGTTTCCTGGGCCGACAGCCGCCGCATCCGGCGGTTGGACACTCGATCGACAGCCTGCTAGCCACCGGCGGTGATCCGGTCCGTGCCCTCCCCCGATCCCTGGATCTGGGGATAAGAGCTCTGGGGATAAAGGTGGTAGAGCATGGCGTAGATGATGACACCGGTAACGCTGACGTAGAGCCAGATCGGCAGGGCGATCCGCCCCAGGCGCCGGTGGGCATCGAGACGACCGCGGAAGGCGAGGAAAAACATCCGCAGGGCGAGGAAGGGAACGGCGGCAGCCAAGAGGATGTGGGAGATGAGGATCACGAAATAGACCACCCGCACCGGTCCCTGGCCGGTGAACGGCACATGCCCGACGATCCAGTGGTAGGCGAGGTAGCAGATGAGAAACACCGTCGAGACCAGGAACGCCGCCATCATTGCGGCCCGGTGGGCCCGCCAGTTGCGTTGGCGGATGGCGATCCAACCGACGACGAGAAGCACCGTCGAGAGCGCATTGAGAACGGCGTTGGTGGTGGCGAGCGGATGGACCGCCAAGAGCGTGGGCGTCATCGGCCGGCCCCCGCTGGGATCGAGGGGGCCGACGGCGTGACAGCAGCGGGAGTCGCCGACGGCGGATCGTCGGCCGGTTCGTCGAGGATCTCGCGAACCAGCTTTTTGAGCAGGTCGACACGATCGGCCTGGAGGAGGTGATAACCGCCGCGGAGGCGTCCCTGCCGGTCGAACACCACGCCCCGTTCGGAGTGGACACCGACTTCGGCCGGCAGTCGGAAACTCTGGTTCGCGATCGTCTTGATCGTCTCCATGTCGCCGGTGAGAAACTTCCACCGACTCGTGTCAGCGTCGAAGCGTTCGGCGTAGCGGCGGAGGACTTCCGGGGTGTCGTTTTCGGGATCGCACGTGAGGCTGACAACGAGGAGATCGGGGGAGTCGATCTCCCGGAGCATGTCGGCCAGCGCCTGGTTCTCGCGGAAGCAGGGGCCCGGGCAGTTCGCGAAGAACACGCTCCCCACCCACACCTTCCCAGCCAGCGATCGGGAGTCGAACGCCTCGCCGGTCTGATCGGTGAGCACAAACGGCCGCGCCTGCTCTCCCGGCTCCTCCAACAAGCCCGGCACCGGTTCGGGCTCATCAGAGGGCCGCTGGGCCGATGTCGGCAGGCGACGCGGCGAGCCGCAGCCCGCTAGCCCGCAGACCGCCAGGCCGCAGCCCGCCCAGAGAAACGCCACGCCGAGGACGACCAGCGCGAGGGGGAGCGGTCGGGAGGCGCGGCGGCCGGCCGCGGCGGGGCGGGGTGACATGGCGGGGGCCGTGACACGCGGCATCGGATTTCGGGTGAGGGGGAAGGCGTTCAATGGGCGGCCGGATCAGCGAGCAGCTGTGCCTCAGCGGCCCGCTCCATAAGGATGAGATCGCTGGGGCGGGCCATGTGGAGGAGGCGCTCCTGGGCCACCATCCGGTTCCGCAGGCCGACGTCAGGGACGAGCATCAGCGCCAGGAAGATCGCCATCATCGCCGCGGGGATCGTGAGGACGAACTTCCAGTTGGCCTCCCACAGCACGTGCATGAAGAAGAGGACGACGAGCATCGCCTTCGTGCACGACACCGCCATCATGAACGCCCACCCGACATGTGGCTGGTCGCGCCATGGCCAGACCGACGAGTAGGTGAGGAACGACATCGTCGTCAGCCCGCAGAGGGCGGCGAAGACGGCGAGATACTGGCCGATGCCCCCGTGGGAGCCATGGTCATCACCATGGTCGTCGTGGCCGGAGTCGGGGTCGTGGGCCGCGGTGGATGACGGGGCACCGACCCGAGTGATCGGTCCGTGGGAGTCGGCGGGGGAGGTGGGCTCGGACATGGAAACCTCGGGCTCGAATGGCGGTGAACCGCGACGCGTGGTGCGTGGACGGCAGATTTCAGAACAGATAGAGGAGCGGGAAGAGGAAGATCCACACGAGGTCGACGAAGTGCCAGTAGAGGCCGGCGTTCTCGATCATCCCGGCCCGCTTGCGGTCGAGCCGGTAGGTGAGAAGGATCGCGAACACGAGGAGGCCGACGGCGACGTGGATTGCATGGAAACCGGTGAGGAGGAAGTAGGTGCTGGCCCACATGTTTCCCCCGGGGATCACCGCCGGCAGACGGAGCCAGGGGAAGGCATCGTTGAGCCCCGAGGCATGGCCGCCGTGGCTCCCCGTCCCTTCCGACGGCAGCGGCATGACCTGGTCGGCGACGACCGCCAGATCAAACGGCTGCTGCCCAGGGTTGGTCAGCATTTTCTGAACCTTTTGGAGTCGGCCGCGGGCCGTCTGCTGCTCCGCCGAAAGTTTCTCCGCCGGCGCTTCGTCGAGCCGCTTGAGAAGATCGACGGTGCCCCCCGCCTCCGCGGAACGGTCGGCCGCTTCCCGCCATCCCGCCGGCACCAAGCCAACGGGAACCTTCCGCAGTTCGTCGAGCCGGGCGCGGACGGCGGAGCCGTAGTAGAGATCGGGCTTCTCGTAGATCCGACTGTGGGGCTGGGACGGGTAGATGCCGTGCGAGAACTTCGCCGAGTATTCGTAGCCCTTGATGCCCAGAAACAGGCTGCCGAGGAGGAGCGTGGCGAGCATCCAATTCTTCGCCATCGCCACCTTATTGGCCTTCGCCGCTTCGAAGGCGAGAACGATCGTCACGCTCGAGCAGATGAGGACGAACGTATTGAAAGCGCCGATCGGTTCACTCAAGTGGACATGGTGGGGCTTCGGCCAGACGGCGGCACCGAACCGGAGCACGACGTAGCTGCCGAGGAGAGCGGCGAAAAACATGATCTCGGTCGAGAGGAACAGCCACATGATGAGCTTTCCCTTCGAGAGGGGCAGCCCCGGCTGGTACTGGAGGACGATATGCCCTTGACCACCCCCGTGGTCGTCGTGCCCATGGGCATCGCGATCGTCGTGGCCATGCGGAATCGAAGGGGCGGAGGCATTCATGGGCGTGTCTGGAGGTTGAGGGGGCACGTCGGCGACGCGACGGGGGCGTGGTCGTGGAATCAGGAGAGGGGGCCACCACAAACGACCGCGGCGACGAGGATGGCGAGGAGGGAAGCGAGCGATACGAGGAGGAGACCGCGGGCGGAGGGGTCGTCGCGGGCGACCGCGAAGCGGATCGTGGCCGCCACGTAAGCGACCGAGGCGACCGCCGCCACGAGGAACATCCAGACGCTTGCCGACGGCACGGCCAGGAGGAGGCTCACCGGCACCATCGCCAGGGCCGCCGCCAGCGCCTGCCCCGCGGCCCGCAGCCCCCCCGGATCGACAACGGTGAGCATCTTCAGCCCGGCATCGGAATACTGTTTGCGGTACAGCCAGGCGATCGCCATGAAATGGGGGAACTGCCAGAGGTAGAGCACCGTGGCGAGCGCTCCGGCAGCGATCCCGCCGGCGGCATCGCCGGCCAGGAGTCGCCCCGGCCCGCCGGCGGCAAACCACCCGATCGCCACCGGAAGGGCCCCGGCGACGGCGCCGACGGCGGTGTTCAGCGGGGTGACGCGCTTCAGCGGCGTGTAGACGACGACATAGAGCAGCCAGGTCGAAAGCGATGCGGCGCTGGCGGCCCATCCCCCTCCGGCCACGGTGATCACGAGCCCGGCGAGGAGGAGCCCCGCCGCAAGGATCCAAGCGTCGCGGACTCCCAGCCTTCCGGTCACGAGCGGACGAGCGGCGGTGCGCGGCATGAGCCGGTCGGTGTGCCGCTCGACGATCTGGTTGGCGATGCTCGAGCTGGCCGCCACGAGGAGGGTGCCGAGGAGGACGACGACCAAGCCCGCTCCATCGAGGGCCCGCCCGGCGGTCAGCCACGCCGCCGTGGCGACGGTGGCGAGAACCATGACGGCGATCCGCGGGCGGATCAGCCGGGAGATGTCGGCCGCCGTGGAAGCGACGGCGCCGGCCGACGGAGAGAGCGACGGCTCGGCGGTCATCGGAATCGTCTGGAAAGGGGCGGTCATCGGGCACCTCGCTCGGACCTGGGGCGAACGGTGACCGCCCTGGGAACGAGCCGCGCCTGCCGGCCATCGAGGCGGCCACCTTGGCCCCTGAGCCCCGTTCGGGCGATCTGCTCGAGCCGCTCTGCCCCACCCCACTCCAGGGCGAGAACGACCGCCGCCCCGAGGATCATCATCCCGAGGATGACATGCCCGGTGATCACGGCGGCACCGCGCGGGCTGCGGGCGAGGACCGCTTCGGCTGGCGCCCAGGCCTCCTGGAGCCAGGCAGGCAGGCCCCAGGTGAAAAGCCACGCGCCGCCCCCGAGGAGAAGTTGCCCCGCCACCATCGCGAGGATTGCCAAAGACCAGCGCCGGGCCGCTCGCGATTCATGCGGCTGCCAGGCGATGACTGTCAGCGCCGCGAGCACCGTCACCACTGCGGCGCCGGCCAGATGAATCGCCACCATCCAGCGGAACGTCGAGGGAGCCAGGGTCGCATCGGCGTGCCGCAGTTGGGCCCCGGCGACCAGTTGGAGGTAGGCCGCCACCGCCAAGGCCGTCGGCAACGAAGCCCCCACCGCCCACGACGGCAGGGAGAGCGACAGCGGGCCGACCGCCACGAAGGGATCGCGCCCGATCGCATCGCTCCGGTCGGTCGCCGGCCCCGGCGAGTCCCCCCTGCCCCGGCGACCGGCCAGGACGGCGATCGCCGTGGAGACGGCGAAGAACAGGGGGCCAGTGCAGGCATGGACCTTGGCGACCGTCTTGTCGTCGAGGATGACGCGGAGGCCACCGAGGGCCCCCTGCACGACGACCAGAACGACCGCCGCGATCACGAGCCACCGCAGCGCCGGCGAGGCGGGGCGGCGAAAGAGGATCGCCGCCAACAGGAGCGAGAGCATCCCGACGGTCGCCCCGAGGAGCCGATGGCCATGCTCGAGGAACAGGTCCCACGGGCCCCAGAACCACTCCCCGAGCGGGTAGAGGAACATGTTGTGGCCGAAGGTCGCCGGCCAGTCGGGCACCGCCATCGCCGCGTCGTACGTGGTCACGAGGGCACCGAAGGAGAGCAGCAGCGCCGTCGTGGCAACGAGCATCCATGCGACGATCGCCAGTCCGTTGACCGTCGACCGCGCGGTGGATGGGGAGCCGATGGGGGCGCTGGCCATGGACGGTGTCAAACTCGGTCGGGGAATCGATCAGGCGTGGGCGGCCGCAGCGGCCGCCGCTTCCGCGGGATGGGGGGGATCGGTCTGCATGAGGTAATCCTTCTCGCAGCCCGGCACGGAGTACTCGTAGGGACCGCGGTAGACGATCGGCTGAAAGTCGAAGTTGCCGTGGCCCGGAGGGCTCGGCGCGGTCCACTCGAGCGTGTTGGCGTTCCAGGGATTCCGACCGGCGATCGGGCCGCGGAACATGCTCCAGAAGAAGTTGATGGCGAAGACGATCTGCGAGGCCACCATCCCGATGGCACACCACGTCATGAAGGCGTTGAGGGGTTGGAGGTGGTGGAACGTCTCGTAGTGGTAGGCATCGGCGAGGCGCCGGGGGAAGCCGACCGCGCCGAGAATATGCATCGTGAAGAAGGTGCCGTTCAAGAAGGTGAAGGTGAGGAAGAAGTGGACCTTCCCCCAGAACTCATTC
>CALQRA010000001.1 GCA_943332855.1 Candidatus Kuenenia stuttgartensis | reverse complement strand
CGATCTACTCCGCGGCGGTCTCCAGGGCTGCGGGGGATCTGACGCGGGCGCTGAATGTGGTTCAGACAGGATTTGTCGACGCCGCGACAGCGGCGAGCGTCAAGGCGACAAAATTGATCACGGCCGCGGAGACGGTCGAGCGCAAGGCCGTCGCGAAGGCCGACGTCGTTCTCGCCCAGGATCTCCAGTCCGCATGGGGCACGTACGCGGCAGCCGAACGATCCGCCGTCACTCTCAATGCCCGCGAGCGCGCAACGATCGGCGCCGACTACAAAAAGGAAGTCGCCGGGGCAGAGCTTGCCGCCGTGAAGACCGTCGCCCCGGCCCGGAAGACCTCCATGGTCGCCACGGCCGAGGCCAACGGGGTCTATCACGTCAAAGTGACGGGCATCATCGCCGACCTGGGCATTCTCGGCGGGGAGATCAAGGTCGAGCAGGTGAAGGCATCCCACAGCCTCATCTCGCCGGCAACGCTCAAGAAATGGCTCGACTCGCTCTCAACCTGGGGCGACATGACTGTGGCCGCCGTCAAGGGGCTCGGGCAGGGCGTGGCCAACAGCCTCAATGGAGCGCAGGACAGTTTCACCCACACCGGAAACCTGTTCCTAACCTACGTCAATACGGTCGCGGACGTCACCAATGCCTTCGTCGGAACACCCAAGGACCAGCGGATTCGCGTGCCGATGATCCCCTTGGTCGACTGGTCGCGAGGCCGCTTCGTGGCTGAGACCGACTCCGATCACATCACGAGCAAAACCGCAGGCGGATTCGGCCTCGGTGTCCTTGGGCCGATGGGGTATGCAAGGCTTGCATCCCTGCGAAACCTGAGCACTGTTGACGGAGCCGGACTACTCGCAAAGAACCTAGCAACAAGGGCTTGGCCAGCCGCTTCCGTCGAAACTGCTATTGCAAGACATGCCAGCAACAATTGCACAACATGGCTGACTGCCACTGGAAAGCGAATTTTTGAGAATCCACAGACTGGTCGACAGGTGGTTGTGGACCTCCAGGGAGGCTATTTTCGTATTTTTCAGCCAAATGCGGTGGGGAGCAGCAAGGGAACCTACCTCAACATGTTAGGACGAGAGGTTCGTCCGGCTCGTCGCACACCGAACGGGATCCAGAATCCGTTGCTGAGGGATCTGGACAAGGGAATGTGGCAGCAAGAAACACACTTCTTCATCGAAGAGATTCTTCGCAAGGCGAGGTGACCGATGCAAATGAGCCAACTTTTTCGCCGCGGAATTCTTAGGCCGATCGACGACACCGCCGCGAATGAACTATCGTCATTCCACATCACGCAGCCTATTTTAGTTGAGTGGCTGCCCATTCCATCGGATGGCCAGTTTCAGCTGATCTGGGACTCCGGACTTTTTCAGCGGATAAATGAGGCCTGTGGGCTTGCCATCTCCGACTTCGAAGAAGTTGAATTACCATGGAACCGCATTCGTGACGCGATTCAAGCGGCCCAACTGAGCAGGTCGCAAGACCCGCACGTGAGAGCGTTCACCGTCTTGACAACAACCCTCCTTGAGCGGGCATGGCAGTCAGAGCACAGCGCGTTTTTTGTTTTGTAGCTCGGTTTCCTGCAGATTCTTGAAGGGCAAAAAGGTGCCAGCCACCAAATCTCCATGATGGCGATAGTTTTCCAAGGAAAGACACAGTGCAGGCTTTGCGGCACGAGCCTCGAGTCAAACAGAGAGGCGATGGCCTTCCCTGCCTTCGTTCCAAAAGGCCACTTTTTTAGTTCCTACTCTGACTCAGCGTATCACCGCGAGTGCTTGGACAAATGGGAGCATCGGGATGCTTTCTTGTCGCTCTACGCCGCATACCGGGCCGTCTGGGAGTCGCGGCCGGTCGGACTGGGGTATGAAGAGGCTGCCCTGTGGTTTCAGGAGAGGCTAGAGAAAGTGTTTGCAAGCAAATCCCCTGACGACTGACGCATCCTCTCTGAAGGGTTCTTCGGGGATTTCCGTGGCCCGTGCCGGCCGATTCTCGCGCGGCCGGTGATTCGGTGGGGGCTGCGATAGCCTCGCTGATCTCAAAAGACAGGCCACACCGGTGAAGCCACTGGTGGCAGGCTGAAGCAAGTCGGTCAGCACGACAGGCTCTCCAGGCGCGCTGCGGTCGTCGCGTCCGTTAGCCTCACGACCGCCCGACGAGGCGGCCGAGGGCCTGCTTGCAGGCGCGGAGGAAGCGGCGAACCGGGCCGCGTTTTTCTCCTCCCCCGAGGAGGCACTGCTCACTCACCCCCCGCGCCGCCGCTCGGCTCGCCGCCAAATCGCCGCCGGTGCGCTGGAAGACTTCGTAGTCGAGGAAGATGCCGACGCGTGATGGGTCACGCAGCGGCGCGTGAAAGAGGAGCGATGTGGCCGCCCGCCAGGTCTCCAGCGCGGGCACGGGCCGGCCGGAGCCGTCGTCGAGGAGGTCGCTTCGGACGAAGAAGGCGTCGAGCTTCGGCACCACCTTGACCAGCGAATAGCCCGCCTCTTCCGCGGCCATGACAAGGCATTTCAGCGACACACCATAGCCCCGGTCCTCCTGCCAGCGCTCGGCCGGGTCGTCGGGGAAGGTGATCGCCGCTTCGAGCGGAAAGTGGGAGTTGTATTCGACCGAGAACACCCGTGCCCGGAAGCTTTTCAACAGCGATCGAAACACCCACAGATCGGTCGAGTCGAGATCGATCGAGACGTAATCGGGCTCCGCCGGCACCCCATGCCGCGTCAACACCTCGACGATGTTCGCGGCGGTGAGAAACTCACGGTGGAGATTGATGGCGGGGTTTTCATGGCCGCCGTCGAGGAGCAGCGCCCGCCAACCCTGATGGAGAACGAGATTGGCGACATTCGACCCGAAGCCACCGGTGAGCGAATCACTGTCAAACCCAAACTCCACCGCCAGCGGCGGCGTGTTGACCGTGCCGATCTGCGCGAAGATCGCACCGAGCACCCCGTCCTGCCCCCCCTGGGAATGGCGGCCTTTGGGAAACTCCGTGGCGGCCAGTTCTTCGACCCAGCGTTTCATCCTTGATTCTCCGCACTTCGCCAGCCGCTCCATCCGAGGGGCGGCAGTATACTCAAGGCCCTCAATTCCCCGGGATGGGACGCTGGGGGGACAGCCATCGGGAGCTCCTTCATGCCGCGCGCCTGCTTTTTGCTTGTGGTAATTGCCTGCCTCGCCGTCGCGGCGCCTGTGGTCGCCGAAGAGGCGACCCCCGCCGAAAAGATCGAGATCCACGAGGGGTTTGCCGTCGAGCGGCTCCTCTCGGTGCCACGGGAGCTCGGATCGTGGGTGGCGTTTTGTTTTGATGATCGTGGCCGGATCTACGCTTCCGATCAGGGGCCGCGGCTGTTTAGGATCACGCCGCCACCGATCGGCTCGGCGGCCGAGCCGGTCGTGGAGATCGTCTCCGAGGTGTGGGGGCATTCCCAGGGGATGGCCTTCATCCATGGAGCCCTCTATTCCATCCAGCACGGCGACCACCACCCCGAACGCTTCCGCCCCGACGTCCTCCTGCGGATCCGCGATAGCAATGGCGACGATCGGCTCGACGCCGCCGAGACGCTCATCGAGTTTCCCCGGGCCACCGGCGACGCAGCCAATTGGTACGAACACAGCTACCACGCCGTCATCCCCGCACCTGACGGCCAATCGATCTATCTCGTCAGCGGCGACCGCAACGGCCTCCCCGGCGACCGTACCCTCACCCCAAAGCTCTGGAACCGCGACAGCTGGGAATATCCCTTCACGGAGAGTCCCTACTGCGGCGGCTGGGTGGCCCGGGCCGATCTCGACGGCCGGAATCTCGAGGTCATCTCCATCGGCCTCCGCAACGGCTACGACCTCGCCTTCAATCGCAACGGCGATCTGTTCACCTTCGACAGCGATCTCGAAAACGACTTCGGGCTCCCCAACTACCGCCCCACTGCGATTCGACAGATCCTCAGTGGCAGCGACAGCGGCTGGGGAGGACGGGCCGGTGAGATGCTCTGGAGTTGGAAGCCCGACTGGGAGGAGATCCAGCCGCCGATCCTCGACATCGGCCCCGGCTCCCCCACCGGAATCTGCTTCGGCCACGACGCCGCCTTCCCGCCGCGCTACCGCGAGGCCCTCTTCGCCTGCGATTGGAGCTACGGGCGGATGTTCGCGGTTCACCTCGAGCCCCAGGGTGCCACCCACACTGCCGAGGCCGAGCCCTTCTTGAGCGCGCAGGGGCTCCCGATCGCCGATGTCGCCGTCTCTCCCACCGACCACGCCCTCTACTTCCTCACCGGCGGCCGCGGCACGCAGTCGGGGCTCTATCGGGTTACAGCCACTGGCGTCCCCGCGGCGGCCACGAGTTCCTCTCCCCCCGACGACTCCGCGACGGCGCTTCGCGATCTGCGGATCAGCCTCGAGCGCTTTCATGGACAGGCCGATCCCGCCGCCGTCGCCGCCGCGTGGCCAAACATCGGCCATGCCGATCGGGCGATCCGGGCCGCCGCCCGCGCGGCGCTGGAATGGCAGCCGGTCGAGAGCTGGAAAACGCGGGCCCTCGCCGAGACAGCGCCGCGGACTGCGCTCCAAGCGCTCCTTTCCCTGGCCCGCGCCACAGCCGGCGACAAGGGCATCCAGCCGGAGATCCTCAGCAGCCTCTCCCGCTTCAATTTTCCCGCGCTCGCTCCCGACGAGCAGACCTGGTATCTGCGGATCCTCACGATCTCCGCCTCGCGCCACGGAATGTTCTCGCCGGAGGCAGCAGCGAAGCTCATCGCAACCCTCGAGCCCGCACTCCCCTCCCCCGACCGGCGCGTCAACGAAGGGATCGTGGCTCTCTGCGCAGCCCTCAAGAGCCCGTCATTCATTCCCCCCACGCTCGATCTCCTCGCGGCCGCCCGCGCCCAGGAAGAGCAGGTGATCTACCTCAGGGCCCTCGTCGCCTCGGCGCCCTTTGCCGCCTGGACGCCCGCCCTCCGCGAGCGGTTCCTGAATCTCGTGCTCGATCGGGTGCCGCACTGGAAGGGTGGTTTTACGGCCCGGGCCGTCCGCGACTCGCTCCTCCATCAGGTGATCGCGATGCTCCTTGCAGAGGAGCAATCGCTCCATGAGGCGCGGATCGAGGCAGCGCGGAAGCCGGCCGCTGTCCTCCCGACGACATCGCGGGCGTTTGTCCAGAAGTGGACACTCGAAGACCTCGTAGCAGAGACGGATCAGGCAACCGAACCCGGCGCGGAGAAGCACGGCGATGACGCCAACGGCCGCAAACTCTACGCCGCGGCCGCCTGCATCGTCTGCCACAGCTTCCAGGGGGAAGGGGGACGGGCGGGCCCCGATCTGACGACGGCCGCCCGCCGCTATTCGACGCGAGATCTTCTCGAAAACATCCTCGAGCCGAGCCGAGTGATCAACGAACAGTACGCCCTCCAGCACTATTCGATGTCCGATGGCACGACCTTCACCGGCCGGACGGTGAACATGGCCGGCGACACGGTGATGGTCGCCACCGACCCCAACGATCCCGGCGGGAGCGAGGTGCGGTTTGACATCCACGACCTCGAATCATCGGCGCCGTCGAAGGTCTCCTTTATGCCCGAGGGGCTCCTCGACACCCTCACGCGCGAGGAGATTCGCGATCTCCTCGCGTATCTCCGGGGTGAGTGACGGGTTTCTCTTTGAGTGATGGCGGGGCCCGAGCGTGGCTTCGGGGTCGCTGTCAGCGTCAGGCACTGCGCACTTTGCTTCCTTCCAGCGCGGAGGCGAGGCGGGGATCGGCGAACGCTTGAGGAGTGACGAGGTGCCTCCGAGAAACGACGAAACTTTTGCCGGCCCCGCCGACGGATCACCTCTAGGCTGGCCACCCGGAGTCCTGACTCCAACGTTGCTTCGGGGTCGCCCGTGCCCCCAGCCGAGCTCGCTCCGGGCATCCCTGCCCTCCGCTCGCTCGTACCCGCCTGCGCTTCGCCATCCATGGCTCCGCTTGTCGGCTACGCCGGCTCTCGGAGCACGGGCGACCCCTCGCTGGCGACGT
This sequence comes from Candidatus Kuenenia stuttgartensis, assembly GCA_943332855.1. Lineage (GTDB taxonomy): Bacteria > Planctomycetota > Planctomycetia > Pirellulales > UBA1268 > QWOP01. The sequence continues at coordinate 87,349 of CALQRA010000001.1, read as the reverse complement.
CAAGTTTGGTTTCTTGTTGCCAGCGCACAGGCGAGGCGGGGATCGGCGAACGCTTGAGGAGTGACGAGGTGCCTCCGAGAAACGACGAAACTTTTGCCGGCCCCGCCGACGAACCACCCACAGGCCTGCCACCCACAGGCCTGCCACCCACGGCTTCGCCACACCAGCGACCGAGCACCCGCGCCGTCCTCAGCCGCCCCGCTTCCGCGACAGCATGAACTCGTTCCCCTCCGGGTCGATGCACATCGCCAGATGGGGAGGCTGGCCATCCTCCGGCTCCGGCTCCTTCGTTAGGCTCCCGCCGGCAGCGACCACCTCATGGGCTGCAACGATGACGTCGGGCACCTGGAAGGAGAGCCCCGTCCAGGTTCGTTTCCCCTCGCCGCCGGAATGGATCCCGAGGACGCTCCCGAGAATCTCCACCTCGGCGATGACGGAGTTTTGCTTCAGAAGGCGGCCGCCGCAGAGCGTGCAGTAGAAGCGCACCGCCCGGTCCATGTCGGCGGCCCAAATCACATACTTCACCCGTTCAACGATCATGGAAACTCCGGAGGCGCGAGAGAAAAGCGAGGAAACCGTTGACGTCCGTTCTCCCACAGCCCTACGCTTTCGTCTATTCACCACAAGGAAACCCCATGCTCGCCCGCCCCGATCGCCGCACCTTCCTTGCCGCCGCCGTCGCGTCCCTCTCGCTGGCCGCCACGGGGCGTGCCTTCGCCGCCGACGACACCCCTCCGGCCGCCCCCCTCCGCCCGGTACGGTTCGGTGTCTCGACCTACTCCTTCTGGCAGTTCCGCGCGGAGCCGGCGCCGATCGAAGACTGCATCGACCGGGCGGCGCGGATGGGATTCGACGGCGTCGAGATCCTCCAGGTGCAAATGGGGGACGACCAGTCCAATGCCCGCCTCCAGCGGCTCAAACGCCAGGCCCACGCCCACGGCCTCGCCCTCATGGGATTTTCGACGCACCAGGGCTTCGTGAACCCCGACAAGGCGGTTCGCGACGACAACATTGCCAAGACGCTCAACTCGATCGACACCGCCTACCGGCTCGGCATCCCCACGATGCGGATCAACACCGGCCGCTGGGGGACATCGAAGAACTTCGACGAACTGATGGCCAACAAGGGAATCGAGCCGAATCTGCCCGGTCACACCGATGAAGAGGGCTTCGGCTGGGTGATCGCCTCGATCGAGCGACTCCTGCCGCGGGCCGAGGAGTGCGGCGTCGTGCTCGGCCTGGAAAACCATTGGGGGCTGGGGCGGACGGCGGACGGCGTGATGCGGATCGTCGAGGCGATCAAGTCTCCCTGGCTCCAGGTGACGCTCGACACCGGCAACTTCCTCGATGACTCCCCGGCGCAGATGGAGAAACTCGCTCCACGCTGCTGCCTCGTGCAGGCGAAGACGTACGACGGCGGCGGCAAGTGGTATTCCCTCGACATCGACTACAAAGCCGTCGCCGCGATGCTGCGGCGTCACCGTTACGAGGGCTGGGTGTCGCTTGAGTTTGAGGGGAAGGCCGATCCGAACGTCGCCGTGCCGGCGAGCCTCACCCGACTCAAGGAGGCGTTTTCAGCCGCTGGTTGACGGGGCGTTGCCCCCCGCCGCGCCCCGCTGCTGGAGATACGCCAGGAGGAAGCGGTCGATGTCCCCTTGGAGGACATCCTTGATCCGCGTGACCGCCACACCCGTCCGCGGATCGCGCACGCTCGGCTTCGAACCGAGCCACCACCGCCGCACCACCTCCTGCGGCGCGGCACCGGCGCCGAGCCGGTCCTGCCGGGCCATCTCGGCGGCGAGGAGCTCGCGGGCGAGCATCCTGATGTCGGCAGTGCCGGCGGCCGGGTGGATCGTGATCGTCTGACCGGTCTGCCGGTGTGTGGCCCGCACCTCCGGCCGCTTTCCCGCGCCGACCACCACCTCCATCTTCTCCTCGTCGGGCCCGGCGCCGGGCACCGGCATGACCGTGACGCGCACGAGCCGACTGGGCGACTTCGCATCGGGGAGGATCTCGTGGAGCCCGTCCTCCCCCTCGAGCATCCCGTAGACCGCGGCGCCATTGATCTGGAGGACGATCTGCCTGGCTCCTCCTTTGCCGGCCCCCTCCTCATGGACCTCCACCACCTCGAAGCCGAGCCGCCGCGCCCAGGCCGAGTGGCTGTCGGCCAGCCTCCGCACCTGTTCGCTGGCCTGACTGTCGAGAGCATCGTGAACGAGAAAAGCGTCGGCACGCTGCAATGGCGAATCGCAGAGGATGGCAAACCGCAGGATCGTCGCCTGGCGTCGGCAGCGCTCGATCTCCCCGGCGAGTCTGGCGATCTCCGCAGAGCTTGTCGCCCGGCCGGCACGGCGAGTCTCCGCGGCGATCCGCGCCGCCTCCTCACCAACGGCCGCGAGCGCCTCGCCTGTCCGCTCGGCCTGATAGAGCTCAGCGAGCGCTCCCCGGGCCCGCACCGGATCGTCCCAGAAGTCAGGCGCGGCGGTCGCGGCCACGATCGCCGACCGGCGGGCCGCCACGCCCCGCCGGTCGTGCTCGGCGCGGGTCTGATCGACCTCGGCGGCCAGCTCGTCGAGCCAGCGCTTCAGCGTCTCGACCGTGGCTTTCGTCGCCGTGCCATCGAAGGGATCGGCCAGCCGCACCGCCGCCAGCTCCTGCTGCCGACCGGCTCGGTCGTCGCGAATCGGCACGACCCGGACGCGGTCGCCAGCGGGGAGAATCTGGATCACCCCCGTGCCCGCGGCCGCGGGCGTCTCGGAGAGGACGTGCGCGAGCGGCCCGAGGACGACCCGTTCGACGGCGCGTTTCAGGGGGCGGGCGCCGAAGCGCGGGTCGTAGCCGACGCGGGCAAGGAGATCGACGACGCCCCGATCGATGTCGACCTGGAGGCGACGCCTCGTGATCCCGCTGCGGAGGAGGACGGCGCCAATTTCGCGCTGCGCCAGCTTCCGGACGTCGGCCCGATCGAGCGGATCGAAGACGACGATCCGGCCGAGCCGGTTGACGAACTCCGGCCGGAAGAACTCCCCTACCGACTGCCTGATCCAGTCCTCCGCCGTCGGCGGCTCGGCCCCGACGAACCCGAATCCCCCCGGCGGCGGTTCCCCCGCCCCCAGATTGCTCGTGAGGATGATCACTGATTGCTTGAAATTGAACGTCTCCCCGTCCGGCGCCGAAAGTCGGCCGGCGTCGAAGAGCTGGAGGAGGAGGTCGAAGACGACCGGATGGGCCTTCTCAATCTCATCGAGGAGGATCACGGAGAACGGCTGCTGCCGGACCCGCGCAAGCAACCCCTTGCCGTCGTCGGGGCTGCCGAGGAGCATGGCCGCGCCATCGGCCCGAGCGTATTCCGACATGTCGAGGCGGACGAGCCGATCCGTGCTGCCGAAGACGAACTCCGCCAGCGCCCGAGCCAACTCCGTCTTCCCCACCCCTGTTGGGCCCACGAAGAGGAGCACGCCGGCGGGCCTGGCCGGATCGACAAGCCCCGCCTTGATCATCACCACGAGATCGACGATCGCATCGATCGCCTTCGCCTGACCGACAAGCCGGCTCTCGAAAAACCGGCGGACATCGGCAGCGGGGAGCGCCACGGCATCGTCGAGGAGGGCGCGGGGAGCGCCGGTGAGTTGGCAGAGCGCCTCGATCACCGCCGCCGGCGGGATCGCCACCCGCGGCGCCGGCACGGGCCCGCCGACCGAGGAGATGCCCGCCGCGACCGATTCGGGAGGTGATCCCTTCCGATAGATGATCGTCCGCTTCCCCTCTCCACTGAAGCCCGGCGGCAGGAGGGCCCCAAGAACACGATCTTCGAGCACCCCCTCGACGAGCCGAATGGCCCCGGCCGGCGGGCTCGTGGAGGGGAAGTAGGCCTGGCCGAGCGTGACGCAGCGCTCCACCGCCTCGGGGGCGAAATTCAGGAGCACGCCCCGGCGCGTGCCGGCATGGTGGGCGCGCGCGTGGGCCACGCGGCGGATCGTCTCCGCCGCGGCCTCCGGGCTCTGCGGTTCGATGGGGATCGTGTCGAAGAGGCGGGTCACCGACGGATTGGCGGCGACCAGCGCCGCGTGGACCTCGGGCGTCGCCTCGCCGAACAGGAGCACGCGTCCCCGTTCGAGCGCGGGGAACATGAAGGATCCGATGTTGTCCTCGGACTGCATCGTCCGACCGGTCGTGAACAGGTGGCCGGTGTCACCAAGCCAGATCCCGATCCGCATCCGTCGCTGGGCCACTTCCAGAAGCCCCTTGATCTTCTCCTGCCATTGACCGAAGTAGACCTGCCCGGCGACGAGCATGCCGGTCGTCGTCTCGACGAAGCGCCAGGCATTCTCCTCGCGCGACGCGAGGAGGTGGGTGGCCTGACGCAGGATCACTGTCTTCCCCACGCCCGATCGACCGACCAGGAGGAACGACCGCCCCACCCGTTCGATCTGGTCGACGATCCGGTCGATCTCGGCATCCCGCTCATAGACCAGGTCGGGGTGCCGCTTCCCACTGGCCACCTCACCGAAGGGGCGGAGCGATTTCGCGCGGCGGTCGTCTCCCCCTTCGTCCGTGTCGTCTTCCGGGGGCCTCGGCTTCTTCTTTCGCGGTCCGTCGATCATCGCTCCCCCGTTCTCTGTTGGCCGGTCTTCCCCACCACACCCTTCGGCCCCGGCGGCGAAGATCGTACGCGATCGATGACGATCGTTGCGAACCGTGCAGCCCGAGACTTACGATGGCTTCGAAAGTCAAATCTCTCCGGGAGGGTTTTTCATGGCCTCGCTTCTGCCGCCGGCGCGCCGTCGGCCGACCACGCTGCCTGCTCTTGCTGCAGTGTTGCTGCTCGCGTGTCTCCCCTTGGGCGTTGCCCCTGCCCAGGCGCCCCAGGCGGGCCAGGCCGATCCCTTCGTGGCGGCCGCCGAACATGCCGAGGGGATCCTCGCCGAGGCCACCTGGCAGCCGATCTTCAATGGCCGCGATCTCGCCGGCTGGCGCGGCGACACCGCCGGCTATTCCATCGAGGATGGCGTCCTCGTCTGCAAGAAGGGGGGGAAGACGCTCGAGACCGAGAGCGAGTACGGCGACTTCGCGCTCTCCTTTGAGTTTCGTCTCGAAGCCAGCGGCAACAACGGCATCGGGATCCGCGTGCCGAAGGATGGCTATCCGTCGCGCGACGGCCTCGAGATCCAGATCCTCGACCATGACGGCCCGCTCTACGGCCAGGAGGCGGAGATCCCCGGCGCCGGCAAACAGCGGCTGACCTGGCTCAAGCCCTGGCAGGTGCACGGCTCGGTCTACGGCATCGCCCCGGCGCGCACCGGCGCTTCGAAGCCGGTCGGCGAATGGAATACCGAAACGATCATCGCTATCGAAGATCACGTCTGCGTGATCCTCAATGGCACGGTGATCGTCGATGCGTACCTTGACGACATGCCGGTGATCGACGGCTCCCCACACCCCGGCAAGGCGAATCGGCGCGGCCACATCGTTCTCGCCGGCCACGACGACCGGGTCGAGTTCCGCAAGCTCAAGGTTGCCGACTATTCTCGGGCGCCTGCAAGCCTCCGTGTCGCGCAGGACAACGCCCCTCCCCCCGGATTCGAGGCGCTCTTCAACGGCCGCGATCTCGCCGGCTGGAAGGGGCTCAGCCATGGCGAGGCGCCCACCCGCCGGGCAGGTACCGGCGCAGCCCTTGAAGCAGCGCAGTCCACGGCCGATGCGACGATGAAGGCGCATTGGAGCGTTGTCGACGGCGTCCTCCATTACGACGGTCAGGGGGACAGCCTCTGCACGGCGCGGGACTACGGCGACTTCGAGCTGTTTGTCGATTGGAAGATCCCGCCGGGGGCCGATTCGGGGATCTATCTGCGCGGCACGCCGCAGATCCAGATCTGGGACCCGTGGGATCCACGCGTCGAGCCGGGGAAGCCCGCCCCCTCCACGCCCGAGGGGTGGGTGGCCCAGTTCTCCAACGGCCGCAATCTCGGTTCGGGGGGCCTGTGGAACAACCGCCAGTGGCGCAACATGCCGCTGGCCCTTGCCGACCGGAAGCCGGGGGAGTGGAACACGTTCTTCATCCGCATGGTGGGGGAGAAGGTGTCGGTGTGGCTCAACGACACGCTCGTCGTCGACCGGGTCAAGCTCGAGGATTACTGGTCGAAGGGGACCAAGCCCCTCCCCCGCGCTGACCAGATCGAGCTCCAGCACCACGGCAGCGAGCTTTTTTTCAAAAACATCTTCCTGAAGGAGCTCCCCTGGTGAGCGGCCGGGAGCGGGCGCCGTAGGTGTCATGGCGCGGCTCACACTTGACATCAGGAGCACTTCATGACTGATCTGGCCCTCCCGCCCGTCCCGTCTCCCATCCACCAGCGGCAGTGGCTCGTCGGCGGGAAACTGCGGCGCTGGGACGGGCCAGTGCGCGAGGTCGTTTCGCCGGTGCTTACCGCCGGGGCGCCGACGCCGCTGGGGTCGTTTCCGCTGCTGGGGGAGCCTGAAGCCCTCGAAGCGCTTGCGGCTGCCGCGGCCGCTTGGGGGAAGGGGCGTGGGGTCTGGCCGACGATGACGGTGGCAGCGCGGATCGGCTGCGTAGAGCGGTTTCTCAGCCTGATGATCGCCGTCCGCGAGCGCGTCGTCGAGACGCTTGTCTGGGAGATCGGCAAGAGCCGCCCCGACAGCGAGAAAGAATTTGACCGCACCGTCGCCTATGTCAGCGACACGCTCGCGGCGGTCAAGGAGCTCGACCGGGCCGGCTCGCGCTTCCAGCAGGTGGAGGGGATCGTGGCCCAGGTGCGCCGCGCCCCCTTGGGCGTCACGCTCTGCATGGGCCCCTACAACTACCCCCTCAACGAGACTTTCACGACGCTCATCCCCGCGCTCGTCATGGGTAACCCGGTGATCATCAAACCGGCGAAGTACGGCATCCTCCTCCTCGAGCCGCTCCTCGCCCCCTTTGCCGCGGCCTTTCCCGCCGGCGTCGTCAACACGATCTACGGCCAGGGGCGAACGGTCGTCAGCCCGCTGGTCGCGTCCGGCGGCATCGACGTTCTCGCCTTCATTGGCACAAGCAAGGCGGCCGACACGATCCGCCGCGATCATCCCAAGCCCCATCGGATGCGCTGCGTGCTGGGGCTCGAGGCGAAGAACGTCGCCATCGTGACCCCTTCGGCCGATCTCGACGCGGCCGTCCGCGAATGCCTCGCCGGGAGCCTTGCCTTCAACGGCCAGCGCTGCACGGCGCTCAAGCTCCTCGCCGTCGCCCGGTCGGTGTTCGCCCCGTTCAGCCAGTCGTTTGCCGCCGCCGTCGACCGGCTCGTCGTCGGCTCCCCGTGGACGAAGGGGGTCGGCGTGACGCCACTGCCGGAGCCCGACGCTCCAGAGCGGATGGCGGCGCTCGTCGCCGATGCGGCGGCGAAGGGGGCCCGGGTGCTCAACACCCGCGCCGGCAGGCTCGATGCCACGACGTTCTTCCCGGCCGTCGTGGGGCCGGTCACGCCGGGGATGCGGCTGTGGCAGGAGGAGCAGTTCGGGCCGGTGGTGCCGATCGCGGTCTACGACGACATTGAAGAGCCGCTGCAGTGGATCCGCGATGCCGATCATGGCCAGCAGGCCTCGATCTTCTCGCTCGATCCGGAGGAGGTGGCGGTCCTCGTCGACGGCCTGGCCAATCAGGTCTGCCGGGTGAACCTCAACAGCCAGTGCCAGAGCGGGCCGGACGTCTTCCCCTTCACCGGGCGGAAAGACAGCGCCGAGGGGACCCTCTCGGTGAGCGACGCCCTGCGGGCTTTCTCAATCCGGAGCATGGCGGCAGCGAAGGACACACCGGAAAACCGGGCGATCCTCGGCGACATCGTTCTCTCCCACCGCTCGTCGTTTCTCTCCACCGACTGGCTGTTTTGACGCCGATCTGGCGGTTCTGAGGGCGATCGGGGGAGGGCCCGGGGCCGCCTGGCTCCCCCCCCTCCGGCTCCCTGGCTGTTACGGCGACGCGCGCCATACGGTCATCTTCTTGGGTGATCCAGTCAAAGATCGGCTCCCCCATCGGCTGGTCCCTCCGCGTGGTCAGCCTAGAGTTCCTCCATCCCAGGGCCGTCCGCTTCGTCGGGCGGGCAATGCGATGACGCTCGCCGAACTTTTCCCGATCCTGCAGATGGCGATCGCCCCGGCGACGCTTGTTTCGGGGGTCGGACTGCTGCTTTTGTGCATGTCGCAGCGGTTTGCCACGGTAGTGGAACGGGCCCGGAGCATTGCCCTCTCGACCTCGGCGATTTCCGGCTCCGGCCGGGCCGATGCCCGCCGCCAGCTTTACGTGCTCTCCCAGCGGGCCAGGTTTTTGCGGGGATGTGTCGGCACGGCGGCGGGGAGCGTGTTGCTGGCGGTTCTGCTGATGGTCGTGCTCGTGATGGGATCGGTCGCGAACGTCGACGTCGCCCCGGCGGCAGTCGGCCTCCTGATCGCCTGCCTCCTTACTCTCCTTCTCTCACTCGGCCTCTTTCTCCTCGACGTCAATCACTCGCTCAATGCCCTGTGGATTGAACTCCCCCACGGCTTCGCCCTCCCCGAGGAGCGGGCCGTGCTCCGCCCGCGCCGCCGCCCGGCTCGCCTCCCGCTCAACGTTTGACGGGCGACGTTCGCGGAGCTGCTTGCGCCTTCGCACCTGCGGAATCCTTGCAGGCCGAGCAGATCTTCCGGAGGATATGACGGGGCGTCGTCGTGTCGTGACGGCGCCGGTTGAATAGGTGCGCCCTTCGGGCCATCCTCTCATGGAGCTGTTCGCGTGACGTCGTTTGGCAGGCATCGTCTTCTCCTTCCCATCCTCGGTTGGATCTTCATCACAAGCCTCGTCGGTCTGACCGCCGAGCCGGCTGTCGAAAGGCCCCCCGCCGATCGCCTCTATGTCGGCGGCACGATCCTCACGGTGAACGACGCCCAGCCTCGCGCCGAAGCCGTGGCCGTGGCTGGCGGCCGGATCATCGCCGTGGGAAAGAAGGCCGACGTCCTCGCCCGCCGCGGCGAGCAGACGGAGGTCGTCGATCTTGCCGGTCGCACGCTCGTGCCCGGGTTCATCGATGGCCACAGCCACTTCTTCTCGCTGATTGACGTGCAGACGCAGGCCCTGTGCGCTTCCCCGCCGGCTGGTCCCTGCCGGAGCGTGGCCGACGTGATCACGGCGCTCGAGCGCATCAAGGAACGCCGCAAGATCGGCCCCGGCGAGTTCGTGATGGGGTTTGGATGCGACCCCGATCTCCTCGCGGAGAAGCGCTTTCCGACGAAGGCCGAGCTCGATCGGGCCTTCCCCGACAATCCGGTCTTCATCGTTCATGTCTCGGGGCATGGGGCGAAGCTCAATTCGAAGGCCCTCGCGGCCTACTCCGTCACCGCCGCCACGCCCACGCCCGTCGGCGGCGTGATCGGCCGCGAAGCCGGGACACAAGAGCCCGATGGCCTCCTTTTCGAGACGGCCTTTATGCCGATCTTCGCGAAGCTCCCCTCCCCCGGCGACGATGAGCTGATCGCAATCCTCGAATCGGGCCAGGATCTCTACCTCCGCGCCGGGATCACGACGGCCCAAGAGGGGGCGACGATGAAGCACCAGATCGATCTCCTCCGCGTCTTTGCCGATCGCGGCAGCCTGAAGCTCGACCTCGTCGCGCTCCCGTTCATCACCGAGATCGACGCCGTCTTCGCCGGAAAGCTGCCGGCCAACGAGCCCGACTACCGCAATCGCCTCCGGATCGGGGGCGTGAAGATCGTCACCGACGGCTCGCCGCAGGGAAAGACAGCCGCCTTCACCACGCCCTACCTCACCGGCGGCCCAGCGGGGCAGAAGGGCTGGCGTGGAGAGCTCTCCTTTCCCCAAGCGCAGATCAACGACTGGGTGAAGCAGGTCTACGACGGAGGCGCCACGCTCTTCGTCCACTGCAACGGCGACGCGGCGATCGACAGCCTCCTCGAGGCCCATCGCTTCGCTTCGGCGGGCGATCCGACGAAGCCGCGGGGCACCGTCGGTATCCATTCCCAGTTCATCCGCCCCGACCAACTGGAGAAGTATGCCGCCTGGCACATCACCCCCTCCTTTTTCACCCTCCACTGCTTCTATTTCGGCGACACGCATGTCGCCAACCGTGGCGCCGCTCAGGCGGGCCCCATAAGCCCGATGAAGTCGGCCCTCGCCCTCGGCCTTCATCCGACAAACCACACCGACTTCAACGTCTCGCCCCTCGACCAGCTGTTCACGATCCACACCGCGGTGAACCGGCAGACCCGCTCGGGCGTGATCCTCGGCGAAGCCGAGCGGATCGGGCCGCTCGAGGCGCTCCGCGCGATCACGCTCGACGGCGCCCGGATGTACGGCGAGGAGAATACAAAGGGCTCGATCGAGCCAGGCAAGCTCGCCGACCTCGTCATCCTCTCGGCCGATCCGACGGCGGTGCCCGCGGCTGAGATCGAGACCATCGAGGTGCTGGAAACGATCAAGGAGGGGAAGACGGTCTGGAAGAAGTGAGGTGGGCGAGGCTCTTGGGCTGAACCGAATCCATCACGATGCGAGATTGCGGGCGATCGACTCGCCAAGTCGCCGGTCCGCAGCGGAGACTGCTCGCCGATCATCACTCGTCAATCGCCCGAGCGATCGTTGCACAAGACGCGAATCGATCACCAAGAGTTTGGCGATCCGAACGGTCGACTTGAGCGGGAGCCCGACGACCGATCAGTCACCGAGCGAACCATCAAAATCATCCCGCGGATCACGTGTTGTCACGCGAGCGACAAGAAGATCGACATCATCAGCAGCCAAGATGACTCCCGGCCGACGCTTGCCCGAAAGCAAGTCGCTCAACGGGTAACTCGACGACGATCACTTCGCCCGGCCTAAAGATGGTCATAGGCAACGTCGTCCGGAGATTCGTCCTCGAAGAACTTCTTCAGGGCCGCTTGCTGCCAATCGAGATCCTCCGCCGTACGCCCCATGAGGTGGGGGAGGTCACGATAGAGCCGGATTTGGTCAGCGAGAGGCAATGCCTCGATCGCCTTCTCGATTTCCTGGATTGTCGTCATGGAGTGATCCTCCCGCCTGGATGCGGCGAAGTGCACGGCCGAACACCGCCCTGGTCAAGTCTCCGCCAGTCTCCCCACCGGAGGCTTCAGTCGCCGGCGCTGGGCGGGCGGGGGTTGGTCCAGGTTTCATCGGTGAGCCAGGGCCACTGGAGGGTGGCGAGGAGGGCGCCGAAGGCGATCGTGCCGACGAGGCCGACGATCCCGGCCACCACTGGCGGGCACTGTTCGACGACGAACTGGTAGGCCTGGCTCGCCAGCACCCAAAGCACCGCCGGCCCCCTTCCCTTCCCCCGAATCCCGCCGATGTCATTCCAGTCGGCCAGCGGCATCTGTTGCGGCTGGACGAGCCCGACCGCCGTGAGGGCGATCGTCGCCGCGAACAGCGTCAGCGGCAGGCAGAAGATCCACGACCGCAGGTCGATCTTGAAGACCTTTCGTCGGGTCGTCTCGACCGACCACGCGCAGGCCGGCCGGAGCAACTTCAGCACCTCGTCGCGCTCGAAGGGCATCGTGCAGTCGATTTCTTCGACCCGGTCCCGGAGCCCGAGTCGGATCGTCTTCTCGCCGGAGGTTGAGTGGACCGAAGCGATGTCGTCGATCGCCACGCTGAAACCTGGGCTCCACGGCTTCTTCCGTATCCCCGGCTTGCCGGGCGCGGCGCCGGTCGCGTTCTCCACCGGCGCCTCCCTCCCCTCCGCGAAGCACGACACCTGGGGCAGGGTCGTCGTCCCCCGGCAGAAGCGGCCGTGGAGGACGCCGTAGAAGCGGGGCCCGAGCACCAAGACGGGCGTACCAGAGCGTTTCATGTCAGCGAGCGTCGCCAGGGCGACGCTGCGTTCGAGGCGGAAGATCGACGTCGCGCCGATCGGCAACAACAGCAGCCACCAAGGCGAGGAGACGCTCGCGCCGACGACGCCCGCGATCATCGCGAGCACCCCGAAGAGCACCGACCGCCACGGCCGAAAGCGGATGTCGTAGTTCATGCTGATGTCAGGCCTCATGATCTCCTCGCACATGCACGTGCATAGACGTACACTCTTGTTTCGGCGACTGCAAGTATGGGGCACCAATGAAAGACGGCTCAACCAAGAGGCTCGGTCTATGACGCCTATCATTAAGATCGCGACGGCATACGGCACCGATCTTTCCAGTCGGCACCGAGCGGCGGAACTCCGTCGTGGAGTCCTGACGCAGAACGACGCCGGCATCGAGCCCCTGACGCTCGACTTTGCCGGTGTCCGCTCGCTGAGCGAGTCGTTCGCTGACGAGGCGTTCGCCGTGATCGTCGCCGAACGGGGCGAAGCATGGTTTCGCGAGCACCTGCGGCTTGTGAATCTCTCTGCGTCCGTGCGGCTCTCAATTCTGGAAGCGGTCTTTGAGCGCTGCGGCGACCATGAAGCGGCCGGGGCCGGCTAATTTGGGCCCGGTCCGCTGCGGGCTCGGGGCCGCCCATGCCCTGTCGCCGGACTAGCTAGAGGCCCTCCAGGCCAAAGCCGCACTCGGGTGCCGGCGGCGCTCACGGCTCATGGCTGCGCTTGCCTGCCACGCCGGCTCCCAGGGCACGGGCGGCCCGTTCGCAATGGAGTCGATGTTGAGCCGCGGAGGATCAATCGCAACGCGCCGGTAGCGGGCTGCACGGCGCCGCCAGCGAGGAGACCGCCGCCGATTCGTCAATGCCTCAGACCTATGACTTGTCGAACGTCGGAAACATTTGCTTCAGTCGATCAACGGTGGTTCGCCACTTTTTGCTCCGCGGTTTGCAGACGGTGTTCTGGTTTCCGAAGAAACCGATTTCCTGCACGGCCGCATCGATCAGCCGGGTTTCGAGCCATTTCACCGGCACGAAGTATTCGCAGCGGTCCGGATCGTCGATCTCCCCACGGCCGTAATCCGCACGCTTCGAGACATCGACGAGCCGCCGGTCTCCCTCCGGGGTCTTCACGCGAAACTCCGCCACCGACTCGCGCGGCCCGACGACGCGCCCGACACCCACGTACCCACTCCCCGGAGCCTTCACCCACACCCTGTCCCCCGGAGCGAGCAACTCCAGCGTGCGGCTGTACCACACCCCTCCTCCGCCGGAGACGAATCCGTAGTCAACGGCATCCTCCCACGACCGATGAGGACCTGCCCCGAACGAGACGTACACCTCCCCGTTCCAAGGCTCGTCTTCACCTCGCTGCGGAATGGCTGCAACTGGTGCTTTTGCAGGATCAATCAGCCATGCACGGCTGACGAACTTGTCTTCGCCGTGCGCGAAGACCTGGAAAAACATCGCGTTGATGGCGATGCCGCGGTCGCCGAGGTAACGAATGATCCGCTCCGTGCTATCGTCGAGTGCCGCGGCCACGAGCACGATCTCATGGTTGGCGTTGAGCGCCTCCTCATCGAGCGCAACTCCGAAGCGGCCCTTGAAATCGGCTGCCAGATCACTTCCCGGCTTGAAGCGGCCATAGATCGCCGCGATCTCCCCCGCGCTGAGATTCTCAACCCAGCTGGCATAGTCGAGCGCCTGGGCTACGACCTCGCGCGGCGTCCGATCGCGTTTGAGCTCGACGAGGACGAGCGTGCCGTCGGGATTGACGGCGAGCAGGTCAATCCGGCCGCCGAGCCCCGTGTCCTCCTGCCGTCCGATGAGCATGACGTCATCAGAGAGCAGACTCGGGTTGGCCACGATCATCTGCTCGAGTTGCTGCTCACTGGCCAGTCGAGACTCCGCGAGCGGCTGCGGACTCTCACCAACTTTCCAGATTGATTGACGGATGGGCATGGTATTCGGCTCCTCTCTTCACTTGGCCAGAGTTCGTGTGGGCTTCGGAATGCCGAGTGCCTGGGCAATCTGCTCAAAGCCGGCTTCGTCCTGAAAGGGGGCGATCTCATCGGCGATCCCTCGCAGGTTAACCTTCTCCCAAGAATATCGCGGATCGTGATGGTCGCGGATAAAGTCCTTCGAGAACGTAAAACACTCGACTGGTTTGATCCCGTCGCTGCCATCGCGTCCGTGATAGAAGTTGCCGATATTGAGGAACACCACGACGAGAAAGTCGAAGGCGTCGAGGCTGACTTCTTTCACCGGGAACCCTCGATCGCAATCACTTTGGTATCGACTCTTGACCTGCACCCGCACCTGCGGCTTCTCCTCCTTCCGCGGCGCGTGCCGCGGGTCGGGGTGGATACAAATGAGGTCGTAGCCCTCGTTTCCGGGTGGGGCCTTGTAGGTAAGGATGTTTCGCCGCATGAGCGACCCCATCACGAGGTACTCGGCTCCGGCGGTCACGACGGGGAAACGGAGGAACTTTGGATCGGGCATGGCACGTTTGACCTGTGATTACGAACCCCGATAACAAGAAAACTCACTGTCGTAGTAGGAATGTCGGCTTCCGACAAGAACCCGAACAACATTCGCCCCAACCAGGTAACTTGCCACTGCTCGATGGTTGCCGTCGTCGAGCCCAAGCGGCAGACGGCATCCATTGAGACGGACAGCCACCAATGGCATTTCAGAAAATGGCACCCTGGACCACGATCGCGCGACTACCAGGGCTTGATGCCCCTCTCTCCCGGGCTTCTGCACCTTCGAAGCCACTTCCGGAACCGATCCGCGAGCCCATTCCGTACCGTGATAGCCTGGCCAAAAGAGGCACTCTTTCAAATCGATGATCTCCCACGACCATTCCATCTCGGGGTAAACGGAAGGCCGTCGGGATCCCGCGTCAGACTCGACCACGCGGCTTGCAGCCTCGCACCAAGACATGCTCTCGATCAGTGCCTTGGTTTCACGTAGAGCCTCGGCAAAATGAGTCTCGGCAGTCGGCCCCCCCGAAGCCAACGCCCGGCCCGCGTCTTTCAATAAATCTCCAAGCAGATAGGCATTGAGAGCATCCCGCGGCTTCGCAGTCTCGCCCACTCCTGTCTCCTTTTCATCCGCATAAAGCCGCTATACGTGGGGCCAACCGGTCGGAATACCGAGAAGATCGCACCCTCTGGCACCGTTTGCGTACGCGACCGAAATCCCATTCAGCCGTGCATGGGTGGCACGCGAGAGCAGCCCCTGCACCGGAAACGACGATTCAGGCGCATGGTAGACGAATGGATCAGGACATCCCACGGTCGTTGGATGGACATCCTCACAGATGAGGACTGCGGGGAACGAGCCGTTCTTCGGCCCTCGATTCGGCTTGAACCACAGCCCCTCGCCCTTTCGCACGATCGTACTTGAGCCATCGTGTTTGAAGGACTGACATGTGGGGCCATACAGCGCCGCCTCGACGTCGTCTCGGTCGATTCCGAGCCCGAGCGGCGACACAGCCAGCACCACCGGACCGTCAACTTCGTAGTGCTCCGCCTTCCGCTTCAACCCCTTCTTCAACCGCTCCATCGAGTCCAGGAGACGCACTCCCGTTCCCCAGAGCACGATTGGCGACTCCCCTGCCCGTGGAGGAGTCCCAAAGCAACCCGATACGTACGCGGTCACCTCTATCACCCAATCTCCGCAGGGAATCTCCTCATCGATCGAATCGAGTCCTTCCCCTAAGGCTGATGATCGGCGGTGTTGAAACGAGGGTGAACCAAACCACGCGTCAATTCCGTTTCGCATTTTTGCGAAAGCTAAAGGCGCAGTCGCTGCCTTCCCCACTTTGATGGAGAAGCGGTGGGGTACTGTCATCTGATCCAACACAACCTTCAACGGAGCGAGATCGCGATCCATCCTGGACAACCCCGGATCGCAATCTATCGTCGTCGCCTCGACGAACAGCGCACCGCCGCCGGGTAGTTGAATCCGAAAATCCGGAAGCCGCTGCTGGGATCGCTGTGGGATGGGCTCGACGACTTCGGGGTTATGCCCCTGCTTCTTCAGCAGCGTGAAGACGTAAAGCTCAAACAGCGCTGACGTAAGTTCCGCACCCCTGAACCGGGCCGCCAACATCGCTTTGGCATCATCCGGGTAATCGATAAACCAGCCCTCGAGACACGACCGCACCGCGGCGATCTCCGGCCGGCCGGACCAGGTCAAATACTCATGCTGGTCCTCGGTAGCGAACGCTGGCCGCTGGTCGTCCGAGACACGAAGGGCATCAAAGAGCGTGATTGCGGACATGGCTATCCCTAATAGGATCAGACTAAACCTACCCGAGCGAGATGCCCCGCCGCAGCGAGATGCGGAAGCAGTTTATGGCGACGGCTATCTCGTTATAGGCGTGCTAAATGGGAATGAGGCGGTCTTATCGAACGCGGATGCGAGGGAATCCTTTGAACTAACTGACCGTACGGCCGACCATTCATCATACCCGTACGAAGCTACTTCCGTGATCCTCTCTGCGACGAGCGATTCCCAGATCGATGCCCTGTGCGCGCAGGGCGTCACGGGGCGCCACGCTGTCGTTTCCACGATCCGCGAAGAGCACATCCGTACGGCTGCGCGGCCGGCCTTGCTTGTTTGGTACGCGCGGGAACTTGGTGACCGCCCCGCCAGAAGTGCGAACGCCCATCCGCCCGTTTCGGCGAAATAGGGCCGGACGGGGCTCGAGCGGCCCTCGCGGGCCCAAGCACCTCGACTGTTGTGATCGGTAGAGGGTGAAGCAGCCCTGGGCTTGGCTGCTGCGGCAGCTCGGAGCCGGCCATGCCCTGTCACCGGACGTTCGTTCCGGCCTTACAGCCCTCCGGGCCTCCGCTCACTCCGCGTCGCCTGCGCTTCGCCATCCCTGGCTGTGCTTGCCTACAACGCCGGCTCCCAGGGCGCGGGCGGCCCCTTTGCGATGGAATCGATTAACGCGAGCTTCGTCTCGCTCGATGGAAGTCAATGAAAAAACAAGCACCGACAGGAACAGCTGGGACGGGACGAGCCCGTCTAACACGACCAAAGGCTGGGGCACAACAGGTTTGAAACAAGATGCATAGGTAGTCAAATAGAAAAGCGTTAGTTAACTTATTAGCCTGGAAGCCGATGAATGCGTACGACGATGGCATCTGAGGGAATCTCGTAGTCTTTGGTGTCGTCGTCATTCTGCCTTACGTGGCCTTCCCCTCCGGGGTCATCCGGCTTGTTGGTCCTGACCTTGCAGTTATGGTTTGCAAGGCATTTATTATTATCAAAACAGATGAATCGTACCGTAACTTGATGGCCCCCAAGGCCCGCCCGCACTCTGCTAAGAAATGTGTCACGTTCTACATTAGAGCGATATTTCCTTTCCGATACGATACAGCGGCGACCGCAACGCAGGTTGTCTACCAAGCTCGCTATATTTCGCGACTCGTCTAACGCGAAGTTTTCCTCTATTAGAAAATCGTATTGCAGGAGTTCTATGAGATATGACTTTCCCGAGCCGGCCAGCCCCTGAACGAGAATAAGTAGTCCTTGTCGCTCCATACCTGGGCCTCCGTCAAGTTTGTTAATTGATGCGACTACTAGTCATCGCTGCACTCTAGGTCCGTTGAAGCCGGATACGAGCCTTCAACCCCGAAAATCATGTGATTTCCTACTGCCTCAGCGCCTCATACAGCCCCGCGGGCCCGAGCAGGATCGCCTTCAATCCCTCGCGGACTTTCTCCGACTCCAGGGCCTGGGTGCTCATCGTGGTATGGGCCTCCAAGGCGTCCATGATCGCGTTCATGAGCGCCGTCGTCAGGTCGGGGGAATTGGCGAACTGCTCCTTCGAGTTGTTCGTCGCCTGCTTGCGGAGCGTGTCTGATTCCAGGAGCTTTCCCTTGATCACGCTGTTGGCGTAGACGAGCTGGTCGCCGTCGGTCAGATCCCCCTCGAAGAGGTCATTCATTCGTTGGATGATCTCCGCCAGCAGCGCCTTCTGCTTCTCATGGAGCCCGCCGCCGCCGGCTTCAGTCAGCGGTTCGAGCTTTGGCTTCTCTTCGCTGCCGAGCACCATCGCCCGCTTCCCCTCGTTTCGCAGCGTGTGGTGCGTGAGGATTACCCGGGAGAGGTCGATGCCGTCGCGCTCGCGGCCAAAATCGATAAGCCGGAGGAGGTGCTTGAAGAAGATGCCCCGCTTCTCGATGTCGGTACTCCGATAGTCGAAGATCTGCGAGAGGTAGGTGTAGAGGCGGACAAACGTCCCCATGTCGCTCCTGAAGAGGAGCAGGGCGTCGAGCTCGTTCTTGGCAGCTTCCTCGGCGCTGGCGTTTTTTGATTCTCTCGCCCCCTTCAGCGCTTCATGGGCGGCCTTGTAGCGACGGTGGAGCCGATCGACCACCGGCTCCAGGGCCGCCGCCAGCTCGCTCTGCTTCGCCCCGGGCTTCAGCTCGACGGCCACCACCCGGTCGACCTCAAAATCGTCGTAGTGCCCAGCGGCGTCGAGCTTCGCCCGGAGGTTGAAGACGATGTTCGGGTCGGTGACATCGGCCAGCTCGGCTGTCTCGTAGTAGGTGCGGAAAGCCTCGAGGATTTCGCTTGTGTCGTTGACGAAGTCGAGGACGTAGGTCGTGTCTTTGCCGGGAGAGCAGCGGTTGAGCCGGGAGAGGGTCTGCACGGCCTGGATCCCCGCCAGCCGCTTGTCGACATACATCGCACAAAGCAGCGGCTGGTCGAACCCGGTCTGAAACTTGTTGGCCACGAGCAGGATCTGAAACTCGTCGGTCTTGAATGCCTCGCGGATGTCGCGCCCCTTGAGCGTCGGATTGAGCGTGGCGCTGTTTTCTGTGAACGGATCGGGGCCCGATTCGGCGTCGGTGACTTCGCCCGAGAAGGCGACAACCGACCGCAGCGGGTATTTTTTGCTGGCGATGTATTTGTCGATGGCGAGCTTCCAGCGGACCGCCTCCTGCCGGCTGGAGACGACCACCATCGCCTTCGCCTTCCCTTCGAGGAGCGGCGCCACCCGCTCCCGGAAGTGCTCGACGACGATCTCCACCTTCTGGGCGATGTTGTAGGGATGGAGCCGCACCCAGCCCATGATCTTCTTCATGGCGGCGCTGCGCTCGACCTCCTTGTCGTCCCACTCTCGGCCGTCGTGGGCGAGGCGGAAGGCGAGCTTGTAGGTCGTGTAGTTTTTCAAGACATCGAGGATGAAATCTTCCTCGATCGCCTGCCGCATCGAATAGACATGGAACGGGGCCGGCACGTTTTTCGTGCTGGCCGGTTTCGCTCGATCGGGCCGAGTGCCGAACAGCTCCATCGTCTTCGCCTTCGGCGTGGCCGTGAACGCCACGAACGTGATCCCGGAGTCGGCCGCCCGCGCCGCCATCTGTGAAGCGAGGATGTCGTCCATGCTCACCTCCCCCCCGTCGCCGATCTCCTTGAGCTCCTCCGGCGAGAGGACAGCCTTGAGCTTGGCGGCGGCTTCTCCGGCCTGCGAGCTATGGGCCTCGTCGGCGATGACGGCAAACCGTTTGCCCTTCGTGGCCGACATCTCGCGCACGGCCTGGAGCGCGAAGGGGAAGGTCTGGATCGTGCAGACGACGATCTTCTTGTCGCCGGAGAGGGCCTCGGCCAGTTCGCCGCTCTTGCTGGCGCTCTCCCCGGTCACCTTGGCGACCACGCCGGTGGTCCGCTCGAAGTCGAAGAGGGCGTCTTGAAGCTGCCCATCGATCACCGTCCGATCCGACACGACGAGGACCGTGTCGAAGATCTTTTTTTGGTTCGCATCGTGGAGGTCGGCGAAGAAGTGGGCCGTCCAGGCAATCGTCTTGGTTTTCCCGGAGCCAGCCGAATGCTGGATCAGGTACTTCGAGCCAGGGCCATCGGCGAGCACTGCTGCTTGGAGCTTTCGCGTGGCGTCGAGCTGGTGGTAGCGCGGAAAGAGATAGGTCTTCAGCTGCCGATTCTCCCCCTTCTCGGCCACGAAATACCGGCCGAGGATCTCGAGCCAGCTCTCCCGCTCCCACACTTCTTCCCACAGGTAGGCCGTGCGATGGCCCCCGGCTGGATTCACCGGGTTGCCGCTGGCGCCATGGTCTCCTTTGTTGAAGGGGAGGAAATGGGTTTTCGCTCCGGAAAGCATGGTTGTCATGGCGACTTCGCTGTTACTGACGGCGAAGTGGACCAGCGCCCCGCTCGGCCAGCCGAGCAGCAGCTCCGGCGTTTTCTGTTTCGGCTTCGGGTCGCGATCGAAGCGGTATTGGTCGATCGCGTCTTGCACGCGCTGCGTGAAGTCGGTCTTCAGTTCGACGGTGGCAACGGGGATGCCGTTCAAAAACAGCACGAGATCGATGCTGTTCTCGTTGTGCGACGAGTAGCGCACCTGGCGAACGACCCGGAGCCGATTGGCCTGGTAGCGGGCCTGGATCTCGGGGTTGAGGGCGAGGGCGGGCTTGAACTGGGCAACGGGGAGCTTGCCTTTGACCCCAAGCATCTCGATCCCCTGCCGGAGCACATCGAGCGTGCCCCGCTGGTTGATCGACTCCCGGAGCCGGTTGAGGAGCGTCTCGGCAGCGTGTGTGCCATGGTTCTTGACGAGCGCTTCCCAGGCCTGGGCTTGAGTCCCCTGGACCCAGGCGAGGACGTCGTCGGGGAAGAGGGCCCGAGCCCGGTCGTAGCGGCTCGAATCCCCTTCGACGTAGATCCAGCCGTGGGCACCGAGGTGCTCGCAGATCTCCTCCTCGAAGGCGAGTTCTTTGTGGATGCTCATTGGGAGGAAGGATTCATGCTGTCCCGAGACGCTGCCATCGAAATCCCGCGGCCGTCACGCCGCCGGCAGCAGCGTCACCGGGTACGCGGCGATATCCGGGTATCGAGCAACAGCATCAATGCCCCTCGAAGTCTCGAAGGATGTCGGGGGGGAGAGGGCCGTCGAAATCGTCGGGAACGGTGAACGTGCCTGCGGCAAGCCCGAACGGCCGGGACGCCGGCGGGGGCGGCGCTACGGGACGGATTTCCGCGACCGGGCGGCCCCCTCGGACGACGACGATGTGCTCCCCAGCCTCGACTCGGGCGAGGAGCGCCGCAGCGTCATGGGCGAGTTCTTGAGGGCTGACAGTGCTCATGGTAGAAGTCTACCGCTGCGCGACGTTGCCGGGAAAGGCAGAGCGAAGGCGTCGATCCCCGTCGGGAATCCAGCCGTGCGCCCCGAGTGCTCGCAGATTTCCTCCTCGAAGGCGATATCCTTGTGGATGTTCATGGAGTGGCCCCGAGGATCGTTGATCTGTCATCGCCGCAGGGGATGTCCACGACGTCATCGGTGGCGAGCATGTCGGCCGCATAGGCCTGGCAGGCGTGAATCTGCTCAGCGGTGACGGCTGGGAAGGCCTCGATCAATTGCTTGACCGACCACCCATCGCCGAGTCGTTCGAGGATCAGCCCTACGCCGATGCGGGTGCCGCGAATCTTCGGTTTGCCACCGATGATCCCGGGGGTGCGGTTGATGTGGTCACGCCAGTTCATGGTGGGCTCCTTCGATCGGAGGACCGCACGGCCCGCCGTGCGGGCCATCGGAATCGCTTTGGGAAATCATACCTCTTGCGAACCGGGGAATATTCATTGACCCACCCGCCGCCGTTTGACCTCGTCGAGCGTCCGGCCGTCCTTGGCCTTCCAAGATTCCCAGCCGTTGGAAGACCGTCCGAGGAGCGCCACGGCCGCCGTGCTCGGCGACACGAAAAGGCGGACTCTCTCGGAAATAACCTTCTCTCCCTCTTCTCGCATCACTCCCGCTTCCACAGGACTGGCCCGGAACCGCTCGATCGTTGTTGATTGGATTGGAGGAACATTGGCCCGACAGCCGCCCCCTCCTTTGAGCGCGCCGAGGCCATCGTCGGAGAGCAGGCCACGGCGGGTGGCCTTAGCGGAGATGCGATGAAGTACCTCCGCTGCGCGACTGGCGCCGCGGGCCCACCGAAAAACGCCTCGAGAGGGAGGTGACCCAAACGTTGACGCCCCCGATTCCCACCAAGTAGACTACCCTTTCAGGGAAGGTAGTGCTTCGGCAATGCTTGGGGCTTTCAAACGCAACTGCTCGAAAATACCTCGGCACGCCGAAGCTCATCGGGGAAATAGTAATCTTTTTGTAACGTCGCGCGAGGAGCATCCTAAAATGGTTAGGTGTGTTAGTCGCTTAGCTGCCGCCTGCTTGATTGCACTGATGGTGACTTCGGCGGAATCTCAGTATCAAACGCAGTATTCCACCGGCTTTACAGGAGACGACTGCACGGGATGTGGGTATTATTGGCCGTGGAGTCCCGCTTGTCGCTGGGGCAGCCCCTTTGAGGTGCAGAGTGGCTGGAGTCGAATAGGGATAGGAGATAAGGGAAGCGCCGCGTGCCAGGATTTCGAACAGCCTAAGCCGACGGAAGACGTTTATCTTGAGATCGGGACTCAAAAGAAATACGACCTCAAGCTAGGCGAATGGAAAGACTTTGGGCTTGCAGCCACGATAAGCGAAACAACGATTACGACCGACAGGATAAAGCGAACCAATACTTGCGAAATCGGCAAAAGCTGCCTTATACCATTTAAGGCCTTTCGTAGGTCTAGCTACACGCAAAAGGTCTCATTGAGGCAAATTGCTACTCAATATTACTACATACCCGGCGAACCCCAATCTTTTACTTACACGGCGTGGTCTGGGTGCAGAGACTGCAATGATCAGACGAGACGTTTTTCGGTTCTTTGCTCAGACCCGGGGCCGGAGTTGCTGTCGGTATCGCAGGTAGCTCGAATGCCTATGCCATATTACCCACCGTTGCTCACGATAAAAGATTATTGCGGTATTATTGGCCCATGATCTTCGGGCCGCTCGGCTAGCAGCAGGGGCGTGACAATGTTTTTGAGATCGTGCTCGAATGCCGAGCTTTTGCAGCGACAGATGCCTCTAACGCGCACGCTGTTGGATGCTTCCAGCAGCGGAGTATTCCTGCCGCAGTGTCCACTTTGGTTGTGTTGCCTGTAGCGTAGTGGCGTATAAGTCTAGGAGGCGCAAGTGATTGTCAGCTGTTGCGTTTTTCAAGCGTTCAGCCCGCGTCGTTGTTATTTCGTCGTCTTAGGCGAAGCATTGCTTTGTGTCATAACGCTGCTGGCAGGGACTGCTGCGGAAGCACAATCGCCCCCTCCTGACGAAGACACGGCGCTGATGTCGCGATTGCAGGAACAGGTGATGGCACTTCCAGAGGAATCACGGGAAGAGCAGGGTGTAAAGATTCTTTTGGAGAATGTGGCTGAGTTCAAGGGCGAAGTAACGAAGAGGCGGGTGCATCTGTCGATTGCTGAATTGCTTGCAAAGCTTGGAGACACCGAACAGTCTCTCATACATTTTGAGAAGGCTGGTGTGCCGAAGTCTCAGGAAACTGCATCCAGCGGTTTTGATGCTATTTCGCGGGGGCGTTTTATCGACATGTTGATCGAGACTGGTAAGACAACCGATGTCATTGAACGCGCATTAGCCTTCCGCGAAGGGGCAGGTGTAACTGACGATGAATATGCCGAACTGACGTATGCAGCGGGTCGAGAACTGATCATATCGGGTAAATTCGACGAGGGGATAACACTCGGCATCGAAGCCGCGAAGAGCCGCCCCAGCAAACTCGCGTACCAGTATCTTGAGACTTTGGGCGGCGATGCAGCTCTACGGGGCGATATGACCTCGGGCCTCAAGGCAGATCACTGGCTTGAGAAGAACAGTGGCCCCTTTGGCGCTACCGAACGTTTTCTGTCGAATCTCGCGTTTTCGGAAGAAGCTTCCGGGAACCTGCCGCGTGCGATCGCCGTGCTCGAGCGATTGGCGAACGAGCATCCGAAATCCCCGAGACTCGGACAGCAATTATTGAGACTTTCCGTGCTGTACTCCCAGGTCGGTGATGAAGAGAAATCTAAGGCCGTTGTGGCTCGAGTTCGGGACGGAAGCTTTCCAGATGAGATCAAAGCGATCGCCAAGAAATCTTTGGAGCATGACGCTGGTCCAGAGCCGGGGCTCACTCACTCCTTGCGGATTGGCTCAGCATTGACTTGGAGATTCGGCCTTTTGCTGCTGAATGGCATTCTTGTATTTGTCATTCTTATGATCATCCGTGCGCGGCGACGACCGCCAATGGCCAGTCTTTCCCAAGATAGCCCCTTGAAATCACCGGGTCAGAAGTAGCCGCTTGGGGGTGCGGCCCCCCGGCAGACGATGTGGTTACGATAGGCCATGGTTTGTTCCTGGTACCCGGGCACGGCCCTCGTCGCAACGTCGCCCGCGCTGTTGTCCGATGCAACACATTGGCATACACAGCGGCAGCTATGGCTCCCGAGGGTGCTCATGATGGTGCCGCTCGTCGCTTCACCTCATCGAGCGTCCGGCCGTCTTTCGCCTTCCATGATTCCCAGCCGTTGGCCGACCGGCCGAGCAGAGCCACGGCGGCCATGCTCGGGGAGCCGAAGAGGTGATCTTTCTCGAAGATCACCTTCTCACCTTCTTCCCGCATCACACCCGCTTCGACAAGACTGGCCCGGAACCGTTCGCTGGGAGTGCCTTGGATCGAAGGGACGTTGGCCCGACGGCCGACCGAGCCCTTGAGCACGACGAAGCCATCGTCGGTGAGCACGCCGCGCCCGTTGGCCCCGGCGGCGGTGCACTGAAACACCTCGTCTGCACGACTGGCGCCGCGGGCGAGCGGATCGAAGACGGGGAAGCCGAGCGTCGCCAGCAGAATCCCGCCAGTCTCGAAGATTTCCAGGCAGTCGGCTTCGAGGGGAGCGGGCGTATGCGGCTTGGAGCCTGCGTTGCCGTTTTCCACCCGGTAGCGGCCGGCCTCGGTGGCGAGCTTGAGGCAGTGCCATTCGAGGAACAGCGCGTGGGTTTGCGTCAAGCTGTTGGTGCGCGAGATGAGAACGAGCGCCCGCTGCCAGAACACTTTCTTCGTGCCGTGGCTCGCGAGTCGAGCCCGGAGGTCGCCGGTCTGGCCGATGTAGACCTGCAGGTCTGCTCCGCTTTCGTCGGCACCGAACAAAAAGTAGACACCGACCTGCCCGCTTTCCGGCATCCGGGAAAACTCGTCCAGCCGGGTGCGGGGAACCTCGATCACCTGGACGATCCGGGTCGTGATCTCGGCGACCCGAAGCCCACGGGGATCGCCACCGGGGAGGAAGATCTGAATGGTTTTGGGAGTGGGCGTCATGCGGCCTCCGATCCGGCGAAGCCCCGGACGTCGATCTGGCCCGTCACGGCGGCGGAGATGAGGGCGGAGCGGCGTTCTTGGAGGAGGGCGATTGCGCTCTCCGTATCAGCTGTCAAAACGCGAAGCTGTTCCAACCTTTCGTCAAGAGCTGCTGAAATCAGAACCTGCTCAGGAATCGGCGGGATACAAATCGGTAGCGA
Source organism: Candidatus Kuenenia stuttgartensis (assembly GCA_943332855.1). Taxonomy (GTDB): domain Bacteria; phylum Planctomycetota; class Planctomycetia; order Pirellulales; family UBA1268; genus QWOP01. The sequence continues at coordinate 62,078 of CALQRA010000001.1, read as the reverse complement.
CCTCAACTCCCCCTGACTGAGAGACGCCCGAGTCACAAGATTCATGGTTCCCGCAAAATGGCCCTGCACGCCCTGGTTCCGAAAAAGGTACTTAGAGTACCCCGGATCGAGAATCCCTGGATCTGGTCGGAATCGAATGAGGAAACCAGCGAACGTAGATCGCGGAATCACCCGTAGGCAGGTTGCCGCAACACCGATGTCGTCGGCCGATTCAGACGTGCGTGTGAAGAGCACATCGCCGACCTCAAGGCCATACTTGTGCTGATCGTCTGCCGTGCTTTGCACCAGACCAGAAGGGGTGTTGGGGACAACTGTGTTCTTGTAGACGTCACCGTAGCTCACAAATGGATCACCTGCTCCGAAGGCTTCACCGCCAATGCTGAGTCCGTTCTGTAGCCGACCACGATGACCCAACCGGATCACGGCCCAATGCTCCGGCACTTCCCCCAGCCACTCGATGCCGGAGTCCTTCATCGGGGCATCGGGATTCAGCCCCTTCGTGACGGCGTGGGAGATGACGGCCTGCCGCTTCTCCTGGAGCAGTTCGATGAGCCGCTGCTGCTCGGCGATCAGGGCGTCGATCTTGGCGGTCTCTGCGTCAAGGAAATCGGCGATCATTGCCTGCTCATCGGGCGAAGGCACGAAAATGACAAGTCGCTTGAGTTCATCTGGGTAGATGTGCTTGACGGTCGTGCCTCGCCCCATCGAAGCCTTCTGGGCCTTAGCTACCCAGCTATCGCAGGCGTATCCGAGGAAGGCAGGGACAGCCCGGCCATCGGGGCGAAGGACTACGGTGTCGCCGCCGCAAACTGCCACCGCTTCGATGAGATTCACTGCCGACCGGCCGATCTCGGCCAAGTCTTCTCCGGAAGCTGCGAACAGCACGTCACCCAGGCGAATCGGGAAGTAGTCTGCCGCCCGCTCGGCGGTGACAAACGTCCTCGCCTGCCGAATGAAATAGGAGTGGGTCGTGTAGAGGTCGCCGTACCGAACGCACGGCACGCCACTCTCGACGATGTCTTCCTTGGTCCCGCCGCTTCCCTTGAGCAGCGGCCCGATCTGCCGCAAGCGGCGTACCTCCCAATGCTCCGGCACCCGCCCGAGCCACTCGACGCCACTCTCCTTGTATTTCGGGTACGGCTTGAAGCTCACTTCGTCAGCCCCCCGATCATGCCGAGGATCCGGTCGGTGACGGTCTTCAGCTCGGCGTCGATCTCGGCCAAGGCCCTGGGCGGCTTGAACACATAAAAATGGCGATTGAAGGGGATCTCGTAGCCGATCTTCGTCTTCTCGTCATCGATCCAGGCATCGGCGGCATGGGGCAGCACCTCCCGCGTGAAGTACTCCACGACGTCCTCGGAGAGGGGCACGTTCTCGGTGTCGCGCAGGTCGGCATCGGGCTGCGGCTTCCCCTTTTGTTTTCCCTTGGCGGCAAGCACGACCTTCCCGGCCTCGTCCCGCAGGGGCCGCTCGACAGTGATCGTCCGATACCCAAAGTCTTCGTTCTTGAAGATCCGGCTGATGGGGACACCGTCCTTGGTGACTTCCTTGAACTTCCCAAAGAGGCGGGTGATCTCCTCGATGTGCTCTGGGGAGAGTTCCTTCCGCTTGCTGCCGAGGCTCTTCCGCATCTTCTGCCAGAAGGAACTGGCGTCGATGAGCTGCACCTTCCCCTTGCGGCGGGCGGGCTTGCGGTTGGTGACGATCCAGACGTAGGTGCTGATGCCGGTGTTGTAGAACATGTCGGTCGGGAGCGCGATGATCGCCTCGACGAGGTCATTCTCCAGGACGTAGCGGCGGATCTCGCTTTCCCCAGAGCCAGCGCCGCCGGTGAACAGGGGCGAGCCGTTGAGCACGATGCCGAACTTGCTGCCGCCGTCCTTGGCGGGGGCCATCTTCGAGATCAGATGGAGGAGGAAGAGGAGCGAGCCGTCGCTGACCCTCGGCAGACCGGGGCCAAAGCGGCCCTCAAAACCCATCTGCTCGGCTTCCTTGCGGACCTCCTTCTCGATCTTCTTCCACTCCACGCCGAAGGGTGGATTGGAGAGCTGGTAGTCGAAGGTTTTTCCAGGGTGGCCGTCGTCGGAGAGCGTGTTGCCCTGGATGATGTTGCCGATATCCTGCCCCTTGATGAGCATGTCCGCCTTGCAGATGGCGTAGCTCTCGGGGTTGAGCTCCTGGCCATACATGACCAGGCGGGCATCGGGGTTGAGGGCGGCCAGGTGCTCCTCGCCGACCGAGAGCATGCCGCCGGTGCCAGCGGTGGGGTCGTAGAGGGAGCGGACGACGCCGGGCTTGGTGAGGGCGTCGTCGTCCTCGATGAAGAGGAGATTCACCATCAGCCGGATCACCTCACGGGGGGTGAAGTGTTCTCCGGCGGTCTCATTGGAGATTTCGGCGAACTTGCGGATCAGCTCCTCGAACACGACCCCCATCTGGGCATTGCTGACCGTGTCGGGGTGGAGGTCGATCCCGGCGAACTTCTCGGTGACGAGGTAGAGGAGCCCGGCCTTGGCGAGCCGGTCGATCTGGGTGTGGAACTCGAAGGCCTCGAAGATGTCCCGGACGTTCGGGGAGAAGCCCTGGGTGTAGGCGTAGAGGTTTTCCTTGATGTGGTCCTGGTCGCCCATCAACTTCTTCATGTCGAGGGGCGACGTGTTGAAGAAGAGGTGGCCGGTCTTCTTGAGGAGGAACGGCTCGGGGTTGATCTTCGTGGCCTTCCGCTTCTCGAACTCGGCGAGGACGGCGGGCTTCGACTTCTCCAGGACGCAGTCGAGGCGGCGGAGGACGGTGAAGGGGAGGATCACCTTGCCGTACTCGGACTGCTTGTAGTCGCCCCGGAGGAGGTCGGCGACCGACCAGATGAAGGACGAAAGATTCGGGTCGGCCATGGTGGGAGCTCGAAGAGGAAACGGACCGGGGACGGGGCTCTCCTGGGCACGGGCCGGAAAAAGAGCCCGGAGGCTGGCGAACGCAGGCGTCCCCCGCTGCCGAAGGGGCTAGAATACTCTCCATCATGAAATCCCACACCACCCACCTGACCTTCACGCTCCCCGAGCGGATGGCCTTTCGCAACATCACGCCGGACGTCACGAAGATCGTGGCCGCGAGCGGCGTTCGCGAAGGGCTCTGCCTCGTCAACGCCATGCACATCACGGCGAGCGTGTTTATCAACGACGACGAACCGGGACTCCACGCCGATTACAAGAAGTGGCTCGAGACCCTCGCCCCCTTCAACGCCTCCCCGCAGGCCTACGCCCACAACCGCACCGGCGAGGACAACGCCGATGCCCACATGAAGCGGCAGATCATGGGGCGCGAGGTCGTCGTGGCGATCACCGAGGGGAAGCTCGACTTCGGCCCCTGGGAGCAGATCTTCTACGGCGAGTTCGACGGCCGCCGGCCGAAGCGCGTCCTTGTGAAGATCATCGGGGAGTGACGGGGCGCGGCGTGCGCCCGGAAAGCCCACGCAGGCCCGATCGCGCGTGGGAAGTCCTCTTCCCGCTTCACTTCCGCGTTCAGGAGGCCTTGTCACCGACCAAGGCGGCAGACTTCCTACTTTCGGGGCGGGGCTCGAAGACTGGTCGGCCAGATTCGAGCGTCCGCCGACGGGCCGCAGCGATGTAGGCGTGGAGGTCGCCCTGAAACGCTGCGAGGAGCTTCTCCCTGACGGCATGAATCTCATCGAGGATAGGGTTACGGCTCATGTGCGGGATCTCCGAGAAACTCGGCTGGGGTACTCCTTTTTGTGCCCCTTCTCGTTCCGGCAGTCAACGGCAGGCCCGGGGTCACCGGAGCGAACGTCCGGCGGACGGGCAATGGCATCCCCCGGCCCCGTCAGCTACCCGCGGCTTCGTCGATGAGCGGATCGAGCCCACCCAGCCGCCATCCCCGACAGAGCGTGCGGATCGCGGCCGTGTCGGCTTCGGGATTACGGGACAGGAGCTCCACGATGTCGGCGCGCGACTTCGCTCCCCCCGCATAGAGCTTGAGCGCGACCAAATGCGGGAGCGGCACGATTCGAAGCGGGCTGCCGGGGCGGACGACGGTGTCGGCCACCGCGATGCCGCCATCGATCACCGCCGGAAACCGTCCGCCCTAGTTCACGATCTGGACAAGCCCAAATGAACCGCGAACATCAACGACGCCGCCGAGGGGATCCGCGCCATCCGGCTCCCGCAGCTCGACTTCAAAGCCAGCAGTCCGCAGGGCCAGGGCAACCCGGTGAAGCGTGCGCAGATCGGTATTCACACCGAGATCGAGATCGTCCGTAAACCGAACGTAGCCATGCGCTGCCAGGGCGATCGCTCCGATCACCAGCGCGTCGACGCCCTCCGCGGCGAGAATGGCGCTGACTTTTTCAGCGGCCGCGATGACGCCATCGGGGTCGGCCATGGGTTAGGCCTTGCGGGGCGCTGGGCGAAGCTCCGCGAATCGCGCGGACATTCCCAGGGCTGCCTTGATCCGCTCCTCGATCGTCATCCGCCGCATCCGCTCGATCTCCGCCCTCAGCGAAGCCGCATGGCTGGCACTCGGCCGCCGGCGCGGAAATGACGCTTCAGGTTCCATGCCGCCAGCCCTTCGGAGAAAGCGAGGCAAAACGATGGGGGAAGCACCGCGTTGCCCTTCAAGCATAGGTCCCCAGAGCCAGCCGTGGAAATCCCGCAAACAACCCACCGCCCGCCGCCGACCGGGCGTGGAGGGCTGGGGCATTTAGGAAGCCCCGAAGACGAGGGTACATGGAGAGGCTACGGGAGGCATCCCGATGGCACGGGTTGTTCTGCGGGCGGGCTCCGGAGCGTGTCGATCGAAGAAGAGTCTGTCGATCGTGCGGATTATCCGCCCGGCGACGGTCATCGACAAGCAACGAGGGGACGACGCATGGTCCACGGCGACAAACGGGCACTCCACGTGTCGGGCTTCCTCCTAGCGATCGCCATCGCCCTGCCGACTTCCACGGCGGAGGCTCAAACCGGCACCCGCTTGTGGCACGGGCTGAAGGCCGCGGCGAAGACCCTCCACCGGGAGAAGCCGGAGACCTGCAAGGACGACTCCGTTGAGCAGCTCGCCAGCGAGATCGACTGGCTGGAGCACCACATCGACACCTACGGCTCGATCGTCGCCAAGCAGCCCGACGTGTGGGGCCAGAGCCGGCTGACGCGCCACCGCTACGAATACGAATCGCAGATGAAGGCGCAGCTGGGGAACTTCCAGGACCTCAACAACGCGAGCATCAGCCGCAGCGATCAGTCGTTCGTCGGCATGGCGATGGCGATGAGCCAGGGAAGTGGCGGGGCGACCCCCCAGAGCACCACCAACGTCCAGAACATGATCTCGGATCCCACCAATCCCTCCAGCGGCGTCATCGACCGGACTGCCCCGTTCACGACGGGGACGCAGCAGCCGTTCGCGAGCTACGGCTTGTCGGACAACAACGCCGTCAGTCTCGAGCCGTCGATCCACCTCGATCATCTCTCGCAGTACATCGGGCATCTGGATGAGCTGCGCCGGATCAACGAGGGGGACGACACCGTCGATTCCCCCGGCTATGCGCTCAACCTCGTCCGCATCCCGATCTCGATCCTCCCCGGCAAGAGCACGCAGCAAGGGCACGGCGCGGAGGTGACCGTGATCGGCGAGGCGCAGCTGGGGGACGATCTCCTCCCCACCACGTACCGCAGCATGGTGATCAACGATTTAATCGATCTCCTCGCCCCGGGGCTGACGTTCGCCGTCAACAATGGCGAGGTCCGCACCGCGCTGTGCATGACGGCGCTGGCGCAGGATGTCAACGCCTTCGAGGCCCGGATCCTCCCCAACGGCCGGCTGGTTCCCGGAGGGGAAGCCCTCGATCCCGTTCGTGACGACCAACGGCGGCAGCTCGTGGCGAAGGTGCGCAAAGCGATGCGCTCCCACACCATCTCGGTGTCGGTGCCGACTGCGAAGATGCGCCGGGCGCGGATGCCGCTCCCCCCCGAAGAGCTCGTCGACGTCGTCGGCGAGGTCCAGGTGGCGATGATGCTGCGGGCGACATTCGAGGCCCTCGGGGCCAATCCCGCCAACCGCCCCTGCATCGAATACAACGACGTCCGCGGCTTCCTCGGGGAGGAGCTCCAGGCAGCCTACGACTTCCTCTCCCAGCCGCGCCAGTCAGCGGTTTGGGAGGAGATGCCGGGCTGGAACCTCGCCGAGCTGATCCGCAGCCATCGGATGGGGGAGGTCGAGCTGCGGCGCCGGGCGTTCTTCGAATCGCTCGGCTTGGACGACGCGGCACCGCTCACCCAGGCGGCCACCGAGCCCTGCCTGGGCTGTGTCTGCCGGGGAACATGCGAGAACGACGTCGGCCCCTGCCGGATCTGCCGGACGACGACGGCAGTCCTGGCGTGGACGATCCTCGTCGAATCGGCGCTCCTCAACGAACGGCTCATCGAGGACATGCGAAACATCTCTGCCTCCAAGGGCTTCGCCGGGAACTGCGGCTTCGCCGGCCCGTACTACGGCCCCAATCCCCCCCCGGAGGCCCGCGACAGCTTCAACGACTACGTCCGCCGCCGCTGGCCGATCCGGATCTTCGCCCTCGACCCGGTCTCCGACGAGCAGAACGTGGAAGAGATGTTTTCCCAGCGCCGCGAGATGCAGCTGGCCCTGGCGATGTCGGTGGCCCATGGCAAATCCAACCGGCAGACGATGTCCCGCTACGACCGCGCCCTGCAGACAAACATGGCGACGATCGGCCTGAACCAGACCGCCGTCGGCTTCACCCACGGCGCCGACACCTTCGGCTGGCGCTTCTACCCCCGCGTCCAGGCCCCCCCGACGCAAAACAACCTCACCGCCTTCCGCGACACGCTCATCGGCACCAATTCGCGGAAGCAGGATCTCTCCCAGCGCTGCCTCGAGCCGGGGATGCGCGAGTGCACGGCGATGATCGTGATGCCGTCGTTTGTCCCCTACGTGACGTTCGACATCCGCACAAACTGGTTTTCCCTGACCAACCCGAAGTCGACCGACCAGAGCATGCGGCAGGCGGTGAAGCTTTCCCGGAGCGTCAAATCGATGCAGCAGTCGGCCGCGATGTGCGCGCAGAATGCCGGCGCCTACCGCGACGGCGAAGTGGCCCGGCTGATGCGGCGCGTCGATCAGCTCGACCGCGAGCTGCCGCTGCAAACGATGATCGCGCAGATCCCCTACGAGAACACCAGCGGCGGCTTCGAGCTGTTCAACACCGGCGTCACCGACCTCGCCCCGGAGCTCGTCGGCTACTACGGCGCCGAGGGGGTCAATCCGAACGGCACGACGGTCGTGTTCTTGGTCGGGAAGGGCTTCAACCTCCACGACACGAGCGTCATCGCCGGCGGGAAGTCGGTGCCGATCACCATCATCAGCCGTCAGGTCCTCCGGGCCGAGATTCCTTCGGGCGTCCAAACGATCCGCGTTCCCTCGAAGGGACCGACGGCCCCCGCCACGACGGCGCGTCGCGCGAGGCACACGCAGCGGCTCGTCGCCCAACGCTCATCGACGGGGGTGATGCTCGTCAGCGGCACCGAGAGGATCCCCACTCCGGCCGGCGCTCCGCAGAATCCACTGCGGGACGAAGATCCTTCCGGCGGCAACGGCCCCTCCGGCGGCAAGTCCCCCTCCGGGAGCGAAGGCCCCTCCGGTGGCCGTGATCCCTCCGGAAGCAAGTCCCCTTCCGGCGGCAACGGCCCCTCCGGCAGCAAGTCCCCCTCCGGCGGCCGTGATCCCTCCGGAAGCAAGTCCCCTTCCGGCAGCAACGGCCCCTCCGGTGGCCGTGATCCCTCCGGCAGCAAGTCTCCCTCCGGCGGCGACAGCTCTTCCGGCAGCAAGTCTTCCTCCGGCGGCAAGGCCCCCTCGGGCAGCAGCGATCGTTCCGAAAAGGGCGACGGCTCCGACAGCGCAACGCCATCCGACAGCGACGACAACTCGCCTTCGGCCAATGACAACGAGCCCCGCTCGGTGCTGCCGCGGAAGTCCCTGCAATTCCCACTCCCGGCGCCGGCACCGGCACCGGCCCCCGCGATCTGCAGCGACGATGACCCGTGCGCCGAATGCTGCGATGTCGAGCAGTATGTCGACATCCACATGGCGACTCCCTACGGCGTCAGCGATCATCTCTTCATCCCGATCTATGATCCGGGCCAAGCGTCCGCACAGCCGATTGCCTGCGACCTGGCATTTGCCCCTGGGGCGTCGCTCGCGATGACGACAACGAAGACGAAGTCCGGGGCCTGGAAGATCAACGAGTATTACCAGGGAAGCAGCGACCGGATCGCGATTGACGCCCCAACGTCGTTCGCGGCGCCGCAAGGCGCGGAGTTGCGTTGCACGCTCCGTGACGAGGAGACAGGGAACACGATCGCAACCTTCTCCGTACCGACGCCTGCCTTCCAGTCAGCCTCGCACGACTACGTCTTCACAGGGGCCGACTTGCGGAACTTCATCGGCGACACCTCGCGCCCCGCCACCGACAAGACGCTCCGCGGCGCCATCAAACCGTACATCGATCACCTCGCCACGACCCAGAACGAAGGGGGCCTGCCGAACGTTGCCTGCAATCTCAACCTCACCGCCGAACTCGCGACCGGGCAGCAGGTCATCCCGGTCACCGGATCGATCGCGATCCAGATCCGCCGCGCGGACCAGGTGGCCGCCGACGACGATGCGACGCCGTAGCCGCGCGCGGACCGTCCACTCGTGGTCATCGTCCCTCGCCCGCCTCAACCATCACGGCGGGGGTCTCCTTCCGGCCTCCGTCGCCCGACGATGACGACGCATCAAAGGGCTTTTATTGCCGCAAATCGAATGATCCCGTACGCGTCTTGGGAGCGGTCGAAGACGGTGTAGTAGTTGTTCATCAACGGAAGGCCGAGGATCGACTGCGGCATGTTGCCGTTCTCCATCGCGAACAGGGCCTGGCCGGGAGCGATCGCATCCAACTGCCAGTAGGTCTGGGGCGCAACCCGAAGACGCACGTCTTCGCCATGCGCTCCAGCAAGAAGAAACTCGACGTCGGGCCATTTCGCCAGCTCGATCGAGGCATTCCCAATGCCGGTCGCTGCGGCCTGCTGAATCAACGTCACAAAGCCAGGATCAATGGCTGCGAAGCCGGCAAGCACCGATTTCCACACGTCGGGAGCCAAGGCGAGCGAATTCGTGCCGCTATCCACGATCGCATTGGTGATCGCAGTCTGCTTGAGCCGAACCGGGAGCGGAGCGACGGCCTTGATCGCCGACGAACCGACTTGAACGGCTTTCAGATTGACATTGTAGTACAAGTCGTCGAGCACAGCGACATTGAGAAACGGACCGGTGTAGAGATCGGCCTGCTCTTCCCCCCCACCGAGCACGAAGATGCCTTGGTTGATCGGAGCCGTCTCCGGGTTTTCGGAGGCGACGCTCGGGGTTGAACGGAGGGTATAAAAAGCAAACTTGTTTGCGATCCCACCGTGCTGCTTCAGCTGTTCAATATAAGGGGGAATGTCCTCGAACTGAAGGGTCTGAAAAAGCGACATCAACTGATTCAACCCCGTCGAGGAATTAGCCACGGAAAACGGCCATGGATAGCTCACCGGCGGCTGCACTTCCTGCTGCTGAAAATACGTAGCCAGGTTGTACGCCTGATTGAGCCCTTTGTAGGCGATCCCGAGGATGCCATCAGCGTTCCCAAAGTTATCCGGCAGCGACGCATCCGTGATCGCAAGATAGGCTTCTTCAAGCGAGACAGCCTTGTCGCCCACGCCCAGCGACACCCGTGTCGTTACGAGAGGCCCGGCCCAACCGCCTGTTCCATACCTTACGTCCTGAGCGTAGGACGTGGACCGAAGGGCACGATCCTTCGAGGGGTTGTACTTCGACGACTTGACCGCGAGCGTGCTGCTCCCGGTGTCGAGAATCACATTGACGATCGTCCGTTCACTCCCGACGGCGATCTGGGCCGTGTAGTCACCGTTGGCGTAGAAATTCGTAATGGGAATCCGTGCGATGATCGGCATGGGAAAGGTTCTCCGGAACGGGCCAATGACTTCGGGACTGCTTCGAAACAAATAGGCTCTTCAATTTCCAGTCGCGACCAACGGCGTACTGAAGGGGATTGGCAATCGGACAGGGCAAAAGAAACATTCACTCCGGCCTTAACGTCCAGTCAGCCGTTGACGACATGCCGGGGCGAGCTGGCCAGAAACGCCGCGACGTTGCCGGCCGTTGTCTCGAGGAGCCGGCGGCGGGCGTCGCGCGTTGCCCAGGCGATGTGGGGCGTGATCACGCAGCGCGGCGCCGTGAGCAAGGGATTCAACGGCGACGGCGGCTCGACCGAGAGGACGTCGAGGCCCGCCCCGGCGATCCGCCCGGCGTGGAGCGCTGCCGCCAGATCGGCCTCGTTGACCAGCGCCCCCCGCGCGGTGTTGAGAAGAAACGCCGTCGGCTTCATCTGCTCGATCCGCCGGGCGTTGACAAACGCGTTGGTCTCGGGAGTGAGCGGGCAGTGGAGGCTGACGACGTCGCTCTGTGCAAAAAGCGTTTCGAGATCGACGCAGCACGCGTCGCCGTCGGGGTTGCGACGGTGGTAGAGGACCTTCATTTCGAAGGCACGGGCGACATGCCCCACCGCCCGGCCGATCCGCCCATGCCCGACGATCCCGAACGTCAGCCCGGATAGCTCGACGAGGTCGCCGTCCCAGTAGCAGAAGTCGGGGCCAGCGGCCCAGCGCCCGTCGTGGACGGATCGGTCGTGATGGCCGGTGCGGTTGGTGAGCTCGAGAAGGAGCGCGAAGACAGCCTGGGCGACGTTCGGCGTGCTGTACTCGGGGACGTTGCAAACCGGGATCCCGCGCGCCTTCGCGGCGGCAACATCGACGACGTTGTAGCCGGTGGCGAGGACACAGATCAGCTTGAGCCGCGGCAGCGTTGCGATCGCCTCGGCCGTGAGCACCGTCTTGTTCGTGAGAACGACATCCGCATCGGCAGCGCGGGCGACGATCTCGCCCGGCTTCGTCCGATCGTGGACGGTCAGTTCCCCGAGGCGCTCAAGCGGCTCCCAGGAGAGGTCGCCGGGGTTGGCGGTATGGCCGTCGAGGACAACGATCTTCGTCATGGTGGCACCGGAGGGCGGGCGGAATGGAAGGCCCCCACGATACCAGCCGCGACGAAATCGTCACACGCCCCGCGGTACGGCCCAGTGCCCGGCCCGGTAGGCGCGCGTGAGGAGCGATTGGGCCTCGTCGTCACCGATGATCCGCTCGGCGGCGGCGTCGGCCTTCGCAATCAGCGTCTGGGACGGCAGACTCAAGTCGGCGATCACCTGTCAGGTTTCCGTGCAGGTCGCCGGTTGACTGCGGATGCCGTCTGGGCCAAGGCCTCGACTCAATCGCACACGCGGTTGTCTGCCCCGGTCAGACCCAACCCGGACCGCTATCGCCTCTTGCAGAAACTCCAAGCCAGTCATTCCTCCACCGAGCGCGACGCCGAGTTTCCTCAGCCTTTGATGATCTCGACCAATCGCTCACCCATGGCAGCCTCAACGGGCCCGCCAACCTCGAGTTTCACCGCGGGCGTCTCGTTCCGGACGATGATCTGCTGCGGTGGCTGATTGAACGGCGTCGCACCATAGGGAATCGTTGTCGCGAGTCGCCAGCGGGCAAACGGCTTCCCGCGGACATCGGGAACATCGATGATCGGACCGATGCGATGCAATTGGCCATCGTTGCCGTCGTTGCGGTAGACGGCAACACGCTGCGTCACGCCCACCCTTCTCGGAGTTGCCGGGTCACCGACCTCGAGGGTGATTCCGCCCTGAAGATTGATATCGTAAGAAATATTCTTCCGATCGCGGGCCTGGGCTTTCGTCACCGAAATCTGATGTCCCGGATCGACCAGGATGCTCCGGTCGGGACTGTCGACGACAACGTCATACCCGTACGCGACGGTTGGCTTGCCGGAGTCGTCCTTCCCGAAGTAGCCATTGACGACCGCGATGGGCGGGGGAAGAGGTCGACCCGATGGGTCGTTTCGCTGTGGCCCGACGCTCGTGCCCACGGCGGGAAGCTTGACGAGAAACCCAAACTCGTTCCGCGGCGGCAGTTGCGGCAGCCGAAGATCCTCAGTCTGCTGGATGACCGTGACCGGGAGATCATTGACATTGATCAGTTGATCTGTTGCCGGAGGGGGGGTAATCGCCCCGCCGATCACTGTCTCCGGGGGACCGAGGATCACCTTGGGAAATGGCTCTCCGACATCGCCTGCGCTGCCGACGGGATTGACGAAGTGATCAACTTCGATTCGCTTTGTGTCGCTGTCGTAATTGCCCGACACGATCGCGGTGCAACCGACGAACCCGCGGATCGCGGCGGCGTTCCCGGGAAGCGGGTCAGGCGACGTGATCTGGGAAATGGAGAGGGCAGCCCAGGTTTCGGGCTTTACGATCCGCCCATTCAGGATGGCGGTGTCGTAGATGATCACTTCCTGATTCAGCATCGCGAGGAGCACACAATTCCGACCGTTGAACACTCCGGCCTGAATCGACTCAATCTCTCCCTCAAGGACGACCGCGAAGCGTGGCATGATGACTTTTCCCGATGACAGAAAGTGTTGGCCCGTGGGAACGACTTCCCGGGAGTTGTGGACTGACCTGAATCACTGGCGTGGCGTACCGACTTCTCACTTCGAGGAAGGAAACGATGGCCGACTGTCGGGTGACCCTTCGATACCCACCGCCGGCAGATCAAAGGCCTGGCTGATGGGCGTGCCACCCGGATCAGCTGCGTAGCCATTCGCAATCCGCAGCGACGGATGATCGAAGGGCCCTTGCTCATACCGGACACGATCGTCGGTAAGGCAGGCAAGGAAGAAGGCAACAGCATATTTGTCGTCGATCGACATCGACAGCGACCGCATCGCCGGGTGCTTGTCGGGGTTCGTAACGCCGTCGAAGGGGATATCGCCTCCCCGATCATAGAAGTCGAGCACATCCATAATCGTGAGGAGCCGTCCGTTGTGCATATACGGCCCGGTCAATTCGACATTTCGCAGGGACGGTGTCTTGAAGCTGCCCCAGAACAATAACTCGTTGTCATGGAGCAACGGCTTGCGGTGTCCCCACGGTACTTCCGTGAGGACAAGCTGACGCGCCCGCGAGTAGAGATGAACTTCGGATCGCCGCTGAGTCGTCATCGCCGCGGCAGCAGGGTCGTCCCCGGGCCACATTGGCACATTCCGGTACCAAGAGGTGTCAGGACGGGAACCCTCGTCGTCGGAAGGGCGCTTCGTGACCCCTCTTTTTGAAAGGCGTGCAGGAGACGGGAGGGAGTAGGCCGAACCGCCTGCGACATGGTGATGCCCCTGTCTGGAATTCGCTGCTTTTCCCTGCAATCGGTTGCCGAGCTCGACTGAGCCATCTTCAAGCTCGTCGAGCTGATGGGCGAAGTCACCAATTCCGCGGTCGTATCGAGGCGGTGCGACCCCGAGGTTGTAGAAGCCCGAATCGTAGAAAGCGTATGGGGCCGAAGCAGGCGGCCCCGACAGAGGCAGTCGGGCCCTCATCTCCGCAATTCCAGGGGGAAGCGGGGTCTTCTCGACGAGGAGCGGAAGCCCGAGGGAGTGGGCATACGCCACCCGCTCATCTTCGGTGAAGAAAGTCCGATTCCCGGCGCCCTTGGCCAGGTTGCGCTCGTAGTCCATGAAAAGCTTGGCGATCGCTCCATCATTCGGCTTGACATCGGGATCCGCCGGCCCGATCACATCCAAGAGCCGATCCTTCACCAGCGATTCCATACGCGACGTGTGGCCCCCTGCCTCCTCCCGGAGCAGATCGAGCTGCCCGGCGAGCGTTACAGCCCTCTGTCGATCACCACCGCATCTGTCGAGGAGTTGCTCGGCGACCGCGGCGAGAAGCGTCTGTTTGCCTGGTCGCAGCGCCAGGGCGATCGCGTCGCCACGCGACGTCGGCAGGAGCGTCTGCTCGATGGCATGGGCGATCGGTTGACCGGGGCTCGAATTGCGCTCACGGGAATAGGTCTCACTGAACAGCGGCCCGGCATGGCAGTCATGACAGCCGCGGCTGAGAAACACGCGGAATCCTCGCTGAAACACCTCGGCACCACCGGAGAACTCGAAGGGGGGAGTGCCCTGCGGAGGGGGATACTTCGTCTCCACCCGATCGATCAACACCGAGGGCTTCATTTTGAGCGCCGTCCAGCGGTCCTCGACAGCACTCGGGTCGCCGGACATCATCCGGTCAAAGGGCGAGTCGTTGGAAACAAGGCTCGCCTCGTAGAGCATGATGCTCAACCCCCAGTAGAGCGAGAAGTTCGCCTCCATGAGGGGGCCAGTGGGGCACGCCTCTTCGTTGGCACCCGATTGAGGCCGTGCAAGACGCAGTGGTACAGGAATCTGCCCGTCCCTTCCTGTCGTGACAGCCCCATCCCACCACTCGCGCCGGAAGGCACGCTGAATGAGCTTGCGGTACTTCGTCCCGAGCCCCACCACCGCTGTGCCTGGCTCGCGTTGCTCGGCTTCGGCGATCAACCAGCCCATGTGACTGTCGGCGGCATTCACGCTCTGATAGCCAAGGGGGGTGGCGTCGAGAAGCTTCCGCCCCAGATCGTGGAAGGTTCTGCCCTGGTAGGACATCTCCACTTCATTGACGATCGGACCGAGCGCCTGCGAGGCGAGCGCCGCGTTAGTCAAGGCAATCCGCACCGGTTCGAGCGTCACCTCCACCGATCCACCTCTGCCGCGCCGCTCACGCCGGATGTGAATTACTTTCCGGCTATCTGAGTCGCCGAAGATACTGAAGCCATTAAACGTCGAGGACGCCCGCCCGTCATGGAAGAGCCGGTCGGAGAAGGTTGCATTGAATACCGACGGCGAATTACGGGGCGTGATCTGCCGGAACGATCTTGTTTCCTTAGAGAACATCTCCCATTCGTCTGGCATTCGCGGGGCTTCCGCAGGATCGGGAGAGATGGGACTCGACGCTTCGGAGTACCAATCCTCGGTAGACGATCCGTCAGGGAGCACCTTGAGTTCTTGATACGTCCGGCGCTCGACGCCCTGTGATCCGACGATCAGCGACAAGGGAGTCCTCGGGGCTTCGTCTTCCTCATTCGCGTCGAAGGCCTCCCCATCACCCGGTAGGCCTGGGCGGGGAACGGGAAGCTGGCGACGTTGCTCAGACCGGGTATCGTAGAGCTGGTCAAGCGACGTGATCGTTGTCGTCGCCGAAACAAGAGGATCATAGGGCAGCTGAGACTCGCCGAACGTCAGCGGATGTCCGCCGTCGAGCGGATAATTGTCCCAGGCGACCAATGGGATCCGGGTGGTGTGGGTGTCGCGCGCATCGGCCCCGTGGCGGTAGTGACACGAGGCGCAGGCCGTTCCAATAAACTTTCCCTGTTCACGTCGGAAGTCGCTCCCGGCCTGCATCTCCCAGAAAAAGGCTTTTCCGAGGGCCTCGGCGGCCGCGTAATCGGCGATGAACTCGTTGAGATCCTCCCTGGCTCCTAGCCGTTGCACCGTCGGCTTGCCGTCTTGATCCACCGACTCCACATGACGGACGTAGGGATCGACCAGCCGCCTGGAATTCCAGTCGTCGATCACCTGCTGGACCCGGTCAAGGAGTTGTAAGTCCTCCTCGCCGACTAGGTGAAAAGCTGCCGGTGGATCCCGCTGCGGCGGTGCGGCCACACCACCGGGCGGCATCATGAGCCCCTTCCCCATGACAGCCACGAGGACAATCGCCACGCGGCGCCGCCAGCACCGACTCCACACAGCCCAACCACGGGATGCACGCATCGACTTGCCCCTCACAAATGAAAAATGCCTGCCGGCGAATCAGCCGGGGATCCCGTACCGCTGTTCGAACGTGAAGCCGCATACCCGACGAATTGCCTCCAGAAGCAATGGCTTTCGCAACGCCGACGGCAGCGCTGCCCAGCGATCCGCGTTCGGATTGCCGAACTGAAGCATCGCCGCGTGGCGGGTGCGATCGGCATCGACCTTTGGATCGAGATCGTAGAAGCCGAGACTCCGACGCAGCTCCTCGATTGCCGCCACCGCACCGGTGAGGAAATGCCACTCGCAACGGTCGGCCCGGGGCATGTCAGCGTCGAAGCCCGCGGCATACTCCCGGAGAACACGCGGCGAATCCTCGGCGGGGTCGATCGAGATCGAAACGATCACCAGTTTCCGGCCGAAGAGCGGGGAAAGATCGTCTCGCAATTGCTGCAGGCGCGCCGACGTTCCGGGACAGGTGCCGTCGCAGTTGGTGTACATCGTGTTGATGATCATCGCCCGACCGTTGACCAGATCGTCCCGGAATCGGACGGCCTGACCAAAATGATTGATCAGCGGAACGTTGGCAAAACGATCCGAGATCAATAAGCGGCTGCCCTTTCGGGCGAATGTCGACTCGGTCACTGCTTGGCCCCCTCTTTCACGTCGGTGTCGCCAGCGGAACGCTTGGGAATGAACGGCCCGGGCGCCTCCGCCGCCGGCGTCCTTGGCACTGGATGCATCTCCCAGGGAAGCTCCCCGATCTTGCGTGGCTCGTCAGAATCGGTCCCGCTGGGCTGCAGGGTGACGTCGTCGCCGTGCGTGCGGGCATCGGGGTAGCCATTGGCGTCACGGCGATCCTCGCCTCGCGAGCGCTCCAGCTCTTCGGTGGCTCGATTGAGAATCTCGCGCCGCGGCACCGGCTCGAAATTGAACATCATCCGCATGTCCTCATGCTCCACGTTGTGGCAGTGGAACACGAAAGGACCATTCCAGGTGCGGAAACGCATTCGGATCCTGGCAACCGTGTTCGGCCCGAGAATCTGCGTGTCGTGGAGCCCGCGCACCTCCTCTCCCGGAATCTCCCCCGTCACATCGACGAACCCTCCCACCGGCAGTTGCGCGGGCGGATCTGCAGCATCGACAATCGCATCGGCGTCGAAGCTCTTCTCGTATCGCACCAACTGATGACTCTCGAGGTGGATGTGGATGGGGTGCCACCAGCCACCACCGCCGTTCTTCAAGACCCACTCTTCGACGGTGCCGAGGGTCGGATTCACGTTGGAAATCGTCGGATCATAGAACCTGGAATTGATCATCCAGGCTCCACGCCCCCGCTGAAACACAAACTCCCGAACCACCTGGACCTCGTCATCGAGGATCGCATCATGAGGATTGAGGCAGGTGTCGACGTTGATGCTCGCATCCTGCTCCTTCGGCACAGGCCGGCCACGAACGATGATTTTCATCAGCGGCATCGGTCGGGGGAGCTCGGCAACGCTGGTGGCCGGGATCGCACCATCGGGGCTGGCGACAGTGTCGAAGGGCAATGGCAACACCCGAGGATCACCGCCGTCCGCCAGAGGTTGCTTCGGACCGCGGCCATCGGTCTGAGGCATCGTGTTGACGACATAGAAGACCCGCTCCTCCCCGGCACCGAGATCAGACGCCAGGGCGGGGAAGTCAACGATCAGATCAGCCCGGTTAGCCATGGCGATCGTCACGCTCCTCCGTGGTAGCGGCTTCGACCACAGCCAGGAATCCTTTCCGATCCGCAGGAACGGCTCGGAGATCAGGTCGTAGTCGGAAAGAACTGAAGCGGCGGATTCGCCATCTCCAACCACGCCTGCCGCCGCCGTGCCAACACCGAAACGCTGCGCCCGGAGGTAGTTTTCTTCTGAGAGGAGCCGAAGTCGATAAATCCTGGAGTTCGAGCCATCGAGGAACCGGAAGCGGTACTTTCGATTCTCGACATTCAGAAAGGGATACGCCTCGCCGTTGACCAACACGATGTCGCCGAGATAGCCGTTGTGGGCGTCGGAATTGTAGGACACCTGCCCGGTCGCCGGATCGATGACACGGTCTTGGAGGACCATGTAGATGTCGTATGGGTTGTGATACGGCTCCTTGCCAGGCTTGTAGTAGCCGGGATTGTCGGGGTCTTCGACCTCTTCGCGCTCCACCAACTGATGGAGATCAGGATCGAAGCACGATTTCTCCCGCAGACCGGGGAGAACACCGTCGTGGATGAGTCGCAATTCCCGCTCACCGAAGTATCGAGCCACCCCAGCCAGCCCCTTCGCGACGTTGTAGCCGGTGGCATCCGTGGCATGATCGTGATACCAGACCGACGACTGGGCCTCCCCCATATCGACTTGGTGAGTCACAGCATGCCCCTGGCGAGTCGCCTCCTGCGCGATTTCGCGAAACCACTGCTGTTCCTGTTTGAGAAACTCCTGAGCGGCCGCATCGGTCACGGGCGCGGACGTCCCGCGAGGCTCGGAAGTCACTTTTTTGAGGGGAATAATATTGGGGTAGAAGTAGTCTCGAGCTTTCCCCTGAAGGACGTAAAACGTCGGGAAACCGTCGCTGTGGGAAGGCGAATGTCCGCCGTGGAGGTGGATCGAGACCTCCGTCTCGAGATGATTCTCGTAGCGGATGACAACCGGCTGACCGAGCCGGAAGGCATGCATCGGCCCAGGAACGATGCCCGCGTAGCCGTAGAGACGTGCGGGCAGGTCATGATTCGCGAGGCACTTCTCCAACTCGACCATCGGCACCTTGTAGCACTTGATGGGGAAGTGGCCCCAATTCGCGATGTCCTTCGAACGATCCGCGGGATTCTCGTGGCTGTAGAACTTGCCGAAGCAGCGTTTCTTGTCGTTCCACGAGTCGACGCCGCTGAGCACAGGGTCAAGCCCGTAGGCCCGCCAATGCTCGGGTGTCTCCCCCCATTCCCGAGCAACGCCATGGAAACAGCCGCCAATCGGAACCGGATCGGTCGCCCCGAACGGCATCGCTCCCTGTCGGGTCAACTCCTCGTAGGTGCCGACGGCTGTCGGCCGCGGGACCGGCGGGATGGGGAGCAACTTCCGAAAGGCCCAATTCGGAACCAGCGTTGTCTTCTTGACGTCGAACTTCGCCGTCGGCTGGTCGAAGGGCCCGGTGCCATCCTCGGCCGCGGCCGCACCCGTCAGCCCCAGCGACCCGACACCTGCCTTGAGCACATCCCGACGATTGAGCATGAGTCCGTCTCACTTTGGAAAAGCCACCACGAACGGGCCGGAGAATCCCGACCGATAGAAACCGCCACGCAGCCCCTCGGAGGAGTCGTTTCGTCGCTTTTTGGCGGGGAGTTTCATGCGGCGATAGATCGATGTCAAGCCGCTGGGCAAAAGCCGACCCAGAAAATCATCCGGCAGAAGCTCCGGCAGAATCCCGCACCGCAATCCCACATCGTCTCAGGCGCCATGGGGAAGATAAACCGGAAACGCCGAGAACTTTCGTTCCAACATCGCAAATGCCGTCAACGCCCCGTCAGCCGTTGACGACATGCCGGGGCGAGCAGGCCAGAAACGCCGCGACGTTGCCGGCCGTCGTCTCGAAGAGCCGGCGGCGGGCGTCGCGCGTCGCCCAGGCGATGTGGGGGGTGATCACGCAGCGCGGCGCCGTGAGCAAGGGATTCGACGGCGACGGCGGCACGACCGAAAGGACGTCGAGGCCTGCCCCGGCGATCCGCCCGGCGTGGAGCGCCGCCGCCAGATCGGCCTCGTTGACCAGCGCCCCCCGCGCGGGCCGAGCAGCATCGCGAAGACAGCCTGGGCGACGTTCGGCGTGCTGTACTCCGGGACATTGCAAACCGGGATCCCGCGTGCCTTCGCGGCGGCAACATCGACGACGTTGTAGCCGGTGGCGAGGACACAGATCAGCTTGAGCCGCGGCAGCGCCGCGATCGCCTCGGCCGTGAGCACCGTCTTGTTCGTGAGCACGACATCCGCATCGGCAGCGCAGGCGACGACATCGCCCGGCTTCGTCCGATCGTGGACGGTGATTTCACCGAGGCGCTCCAGCGGCTCCCAGGAGACGTCGCCGGGGTTGGCTGTGTGGCCGTCGAGAACAACGATCTTCGTCATGGTGGCACCGGAGGGCGGGCGGACTGCAAGGCTCCCGCGATACCAGCCGCGACGAAATCGTCACACGCCCCGCGGCACGGCCCAATGCCCGGCCCGATACGCCCGCGTGAGGAGAGCCTGGGCCTCGTCGTCGCCGATGATCCGCTCGGCGGCGGCGTCGAAATGAAGCGTCCGCGCCAGCCGGCAAGCGATGTTGCCCAGGTGCACAAGCGCCGCCGAGCGATGCCCCTCCTCGATGTCGGCGTGGGTCCGGCGCGGCTCCCCGCCGGCGATCGCTGTCCGCACGGAATCGAGAAAATCGTCGTGGTGGGCGATGAGATCGACGCTGCCAACTTCTTCGTCGATGAGCTTGTTGCGCTCTGAATAGAGCTGCCAGCCGGTTCGCTTGCCCAAGGTGAGCATCCCCTTCGTGCCATAGAAGGCATTGCCATTCTCATGCCCCTCCTGAACATACGGCGACCAATCGCGCTGCTCGAAGACGAGTTGCCGGCGCTTGGTCGAGCCCCCTGCCCCGGGCCATTCCCAGACGCAAACTTGCGTGTCGGGGAACTCCTGATCGTCGTCAAAGAAGTACTTTCCGCCCAGCCCCGCCACCCGATCGGGATGCTCGTCGACGCCGAGGCCAAAGCGCGCGATGTCGATCTCATGAACGCCGTCGTTGCCGATGTCGCCGCAGCCGAAGTTGCGCCAGAACCGCCACACTCCCGGAAGGAGGTTCTTCTGATAGGGCTGCCAGGCGGCCGGACCGACCCACTGATCGTAGGCGAGGCTCGCGGGCGGATCCGAAGGCTTCTCCTTGCCGATCGATCCGCGGCGCTGGCTGTTCCAGGCCTTGGCGACGATCACCTCACCGATCGCTCCGGCGCGGAGCTTGTCGATCGCCCGGCGGATCATCGGGGCACTGCGGGCTTGCGTCCCAACCTGCATGGCGATGCGGTTGCGCCGGGCCGCCTCGACCATCAGCCGCCCCTCACGGAAGTTGTGGCAGGCGGGCTTCTCGACATAGACATGCTTCCCGGCGTCGGCGGCGAGGATCGCGGCGGGTCCGTGCCAATGGTCGGGGGTGGCGATCCAGACAGCCTTCACGTCCTTGTCGGCAAGCACGTCGCGGAGATCCGCGCTCCCCTGCGGCTCATCGTGCCCGGCCTCGACAACGAGCGACTTGGCGGCCGCGAGCCTGTCGGCATCGACATCACACACCCACGCCACGCGGACGTCGTCCCGCCGAGCGAGATGCTCGAGATGCGATCGCCCCATCCCGCCGGGGCCGATGACGGCCACCGGGAGCGGCGCGACGGGCTCGGCCCCCCGCGCGACCGCCGTCACCAGCGGCAACGCTACTGCCGCGGCCCCCGACTTCAACATCATTCGCCTTGCTTCACGCATGGTTCTCTCCCCGGCAGACATTCCCCTCCCCCGCGCCGCTCGACAAGAGCTTACTGCCACAGGGTGGAAACGTGTCAGCCGATGAGCCGGCCGGGGCGGCGGAGGAGCGCAACCCGTCCATCGCCGCCGAGGGGCGCCGCGGCGTCGATCGCCACCCCGTCCATCCACCACACCATGGTCCGGCCGCTGGTCGTCTCGCGGACGACGATCCCCGGGCGGCCGTTGCTTCCGGCTGAGAGCGTGGCGACGATCGACCAAGACGTCGTGGGAGACGACAGGCCCGCCGGCAGAAGGGCCCGGCTCGACAGCGCCGTCGCTCCGTTCATGAGCCAGACCGCCGCCGTCCCGCTGATCCGGTCGCGCCACACCAGATCCCCTCGGCCGTCGCGATTGAAGTCGCCGCTGGCCACCACCTCAAAGCGGGCATCGCCGCCGAGCGCCGTCGCGGAGCGCTTCGTGAGGCCGTTCATGAGCCACAGGACCGTGACGCCGCTCGAGGCATTCCGCCAGAGGAGATCGGCCCGGCCGTCGCCGTCGGCGTCATACCGCCCCGAGGTCGAAACGAGCCGCCAGACGGAGTCACCGCCGATCGCTGCGCTGGCCACGGCGCGGCCGCCGTTCATGAGCCAGATCACGGTCGAACCGCTGCGGCCGTGGCGCCAGACGAGATCGTCGCGACCGTCGCCATCGAAATCGTCCGACGTCTCGATCTGCCAGGCCGCGCTCCCGCCGAGGGAAGCCGTCCCCTTCGCCGTGCCATCGGCCCGGAGGAGCTTGAGGATGCTCACGCCGCTCGTCTTGTTGCGCCAGACGAGATCGGAAACGCCGTCGCCGTCGAAGTCACCGATCGTGGCGAGCGTGTTCACCCCCCCGCCGCCGCCGAGGGCGCGCGTTCCCTTCGTCGCCCCGCCGGCATCGAGGAGCCAGGCGACGCAGGCCCCGGTCTTCGCATCGCGCCACACGACATCGCCGACGCCGTCGCCGTTGAAGTCGATTGGGGGGCGCGGCGCCGCCCGAACGAGCGCGTTATCGGCCGCCGCCACGACCGCAGCATAGCGCCACGCGAAAGCCACCGGCTCATCCATCGCGTGGAGCTTGGCGAAATCCCCCCAGGGGGAAGCGCCAGACTGGCCGGTGAATTGGAAATCGACGTAGAGGCTCATCCCCGCGGCAGCCAGGCCCGCGAGATACTGCCGGTAGATGTCTCCCATCCGCCGGTCGTTCGTGGCATCGTAGAAGGCCTGCTGGGCCGGGCTGCCACGGCTGTCGAGATGGATGCCCCCCTCGTAGGCCACCAGCCCGACGGGGCGGCCGAGCGTCGCCGACCAGGTGTCGGCAAGGACCTTGTGGCGTCGCGTCCAGTCGATCGCCGTGTCGACGGCGGTGCGGCAGTCGGCGAGGATCGTGTCGACGGTCGTCGCGGCGGTGTAGGCCGCGCGCTGCTCGTCGGTGGGGAGGATGTAGGGGGCGATGGCGAGGACGTCGAACGAGCCCCCCATCGCCGACGCGACCCGGTTGACGATCCATTCGTTGGCCGCCTGGCCGGCGGCGACGCGGACCAGCCGCGACGTCTGCCCGGCGAAGACGCTGCTCCAGATGTCGAGATCGCGCTTCGCCTCACGGCCGGCGATCTGCCAGTGGTCGAGGCCCGAGTATTCGGGACGCCCGGCGACTTCGTCGACGACCCGCGCCCCGTCAAACCCCCAGCCGTAGTTCCAGATCTCATTTGACCATTCGACATACACCTTCCGCCCCGGCTCGAGCCGGTCGCGGACGGTCTGGGCGAAAGCGCGAACATACGCATCGTCGGCCCGCGGCGGCATGTTGAACCACGGATCGGCGTCGAGGTCGTTGGCCAATTGCACCATCTGCTCGATCGAGACGCCGTTGACCTTCGGCTCGCTCGCCGAGCCGCCAGGGCCGGAGCTCTGACGGGCAGCATCGGCGGGGCGGGCGTCGGCAACGGTGCGGACGTCAGAGCTATTGGTCTCCTGCCAGGCCATGAAACGGATCGTCGAGAAGGGATCGAGGCGCTCGAGGAAGAGCGGATGAAACGGCGAGAACGGCGCCCCTGGCTTCCACACCTCTCCTGCAAAGCTCTTCCCCTTCCAATCGGGCATCCACACATGGATCCCACGGACCGGATCGGCCGGATCGGTTGACTCGATGCGGACGAGGATTCCGGCGCTCGTCGGCGTGACAGCGAGCTCCGCGCGGTGGATCCCATCGGGGCCGTTGGTTGTCGAGAGGACGCGGGCGTCGAAGCCGAAGCTCACCGTGCCCTTCCCCTCCCACTGGGCGTGGTAGGTGCCGCTGGCGTAGCTGCCGACGTCGCGAAAGAGGAGCGTGGCAGCCTGGTGGCGGAACTGCCGGCCGTTTTCCGTCCAGGTCTCGAAGCGGGTGATCTCCCCCTTGGCATTCACCGGGAGCGGATGGGTGTCACCGACATCCCAGCGGCCCGCGTTACTCGCCACATCGACCGCCTGAGCGATCCACGGCCGCGAGCTTTGAAAGGCGTCGGTGAAGGTCCAGGCGGGCGACCAGTCGACGACATTCTCGACATTCATCCCCACCTGCATCGGCGCGGCGGCGAACATCGCCCGCGCTTCGAGCCGCTCGCCCCCCTGCCAAGCTTCCCCCCGACAGACCGCCCGCCGCCGGCGCCCGAGTCGCGCGGGGCGTTTTGCACCACCCACCGGTGCAGAATCGAACAGTCGGCCGAAGCTCTCAGCGATGTCCATGAGCGTCTCCAGGTTTGGTCAGCAGCGCGGGATCAAGCCAGACGCACGTGCGGAATCGTCCGCACACCCCGGGCCACGATCCCCTTTCCCCCTGACCGATGCAGAAACGCTACGCAGATCCCGTGCCAGTCATCCATTCCCTCCGCTCACTTCACCCAGCGGTGGGCGTGGAAGCAGAAGTGGTGATACCAGCTCCCCTCCTGGAACGGCCGGAGGTGGATCCCGGAGGGGATCGCATGGCCGTTTGAATCCTTGGCCCAGATTTGGTAACTGGCACCTTCGATCCTCACATGAGGGATCAACTGCCACGCAACCCAAGCAGCCGGGCGAGAAGATCCGAGACGCCGACCGACTCTGCCATTCGATGCATGTGAGCGACATCGAGCGTTTCACCGCGGAGGGACATGAGCCTCGTGACGTCGTCCCATTGCCGCTGCGACGACTCGTCGCCGAGCCGAAACCACTCGAGCTTGGCGACAATCGAGTCCTCGGCGGTGGCCACCGGTACGAGCAACGATTCCTCTCCACCAAGTGCCCGGGGAACGGCCCGCGTCATCGCGGCGAGATCGAAGGGTCGGCCCCGGCTGACGAACACGTCCACCTTGTACGCCGTGGGAAGGTGGATGAGGTTGAAGCACGACTTCCGCTCGACGGCCTGCTGAACCGCTTGCCGGCTGACGTAGAAGTCGACGCCAAACGCCGCGAGAAAGGGCTCGATCTGGTCAGATCGAAGCTCACAGACGAGATCGACGTCCATCGTCGATCGGATCGCCCCGTGGACGGAGCTCGCCACGCTCCCACCGACATAATGCCGCACGCCGAGTCGCTCGAGCACCGCCGCGACCGGCGTCAGGGCGGCGAGAAGGTCGGCGGTGTCGCTCATCGCCCCCGATCCCGCAGCCAGCGCCGCACGTCGGCGGCGAGATCAGCACCGTAGGCGAGCTCGATGAAACGAAGGCGGACTTCCGTCTCGTCAGCTTCCGGATGCCGGGCACGGATCGCGTCGAAGGCAAGGCGGCGGCCGCGGTCTGACAACCGACAGGCTGCCCGGAGGCGCTCCAGCGGCGACATCCGCCGAATGCATTCCAGCTGGACGGCCTCCGCCTCGGCGGCGGTGTCGTTTGTCGGGTCGGTCGCCGGGGGCATGGTCTCCATAACTGGCAGTTTAAGGCTTCTCGGGGAAGAAAAGGTGCCAGCCACCAAAATTGGAGAAGCCTACAACCTACCCAGATTTGGTGGCTGGCACCTTTTCCCCTTCCGCCGCCGGGCTCTCCCCGCTACCGTCGCCCCCCGCCGAGGGCTGCCCGGTCGACTCTCTCCTCCGTCGGAGCCGTGCCATGCTGCGTCGCGCGTTCCTCGTCCATGCTGGCGCCCCTGCGATCCTCGCGCTGGCCGGCTGCCGCGGGCAGCGGCAGTTTGCGAGGATCGTCAACCCTGGCGACAAGGCGCTGATGGGGAGCCATCAGGCGGGCGCCGAGACGTTTGGGCCGCTTGTCGACGAGGCGGTTGCCAAGCTCCTCGCCCGGAATGCCGAGGCGCCGGTGCAGCAGGTGTCGTACGACGACGCCGGCGAGCCGATCCCCTGCCCGCCAAAGCGGATCTGCTTCGTTGGCGTCGAGAACAAGAGCGCCGAGGACATCGGCGATTTCAAGGATGAGCTTTACCAGGTGATCGACACCCGGCTTCTCCAGACCCCTGTCTTCCAGCCGCTCAATCGGCGCGTCGTCGACGCCGGTCTCCTCGAGACCCGGCTGCGGCCGGACCAGCTCTGTATCCCGGAACACATGCGGCAGTTCGCCGCGCACCTCGAGCGCGAAGGGGAGCCGATCGATTACCTCCTCTATGCCACGCTCACCTCGGGCACAACGCGCGAGAACAAAGACTACGAACGCTCCTACCGGCTGACGATGGAGTTGATCGACGTTCGCACCGGCGACTACGACAAGCAGTCGGCCGATCTCGTCAAGGGCTATCACCACAGCCGCCTGAGCCGGTGGCGCGCGACCAATCCGCTCTCACGCTAGGCCGTCTGGTGCTGCCATGACACGGCCCGGCCTGCTCGCCATCGTCGTCCCCTGCCTCGCACTGCTGTGCGGCTGCGCCACGCATTTCACGCGGCTGGAGCCGGTGCGGGGGGCATTCCATCGGGGCGATCTCGCCGAGGCCGAGCGGCTGATCGCGGCCGATTTGGAAAAGCATCCGGGGGATGCCGACGTGCTCACGCTCGACCGGGCGCTGGTGGCCCTGGCCGACGGCCGACCGATGGAAGCGGAGGATCTCCTCAAGGAGGTTCGCGATCGCTTCGATCACCTCGAGCAGGAGAGCCCCGCTGAGGACGCCTGGTCGATGCTCTCCGACGACCAACAGCGGTCGTACACCGGCGAGGATTACGAAAAGGTGCTGCTGCGGGCGCTGCTCGCGATCACGAATCTCACCAGCGACGGCGGTGACGCCGACGCCTTCAGCTATCAAGCGGCCGAGAAGCAGGCGGAGATCATCGCCGCGGCCACGCAAGAAGATGGCACGAATCCCAAGGCGTCGTACCGGCAGATCGCGCTGGCTCCCTATCTGCGCGGCGTCCTCCGCGAGGAGACCCACCGCGACTACGACGACGCCGCCCGGCACTTCGCCACGGTCGTCAGCTGGCAACCGGAGTTTGCACCAGGGCAGGCGGATGTCGTCCGCGCGTCAGGCGGCGTTCACTCGCCGCGCGGTCATGGGGTTGTCCATGTCTTCGCGCTCGTCGGCCATGGTCCCTGCAAGGTCGTCGTCGCGGAGATCCCGTCGAGCGCGGCGCTTCTCGTCGCCGACCAAATTCTTTCGGGTGTCCTCGCGCAGTCGCTCCCGCCAACCGTCGCCCCGATCAAGGTGCCGCGCGTCGTGGCGGCGCCGGGGCTTGTCAGCGCCGTGGCGGTGGGGCGGACGAGCGCTGGCGGAGGCGTGGCCTGGCAGGGGCGAACGACGACCATCACCGACATCTCACGGATGGCCGTCGAGCAGGAGGCAGCGCTCCACGACCAGACTGTGGCCCGCGCGGTGGCGCGGCGGGCGCTCAAGAAGGGAACGGTGTTTGGCGTCAAGGAGGGGCTCGGCATCGAGCGTTTCGGACCGGCGGCACTCGCCTTCGATGTCGCTGGCGTCGCTTGGGAAGCCGCGGAGAACGCCGATACGCGCTGCTGGGGGCTCCTCCCCGATTCCATCCAGGTCGTGCGAATGGAATTGCCGGCGGGGCAACACACACTCGCCCTCCAAGCGGTCGATCGACAGGGAATGCCGGTGGGGAAGACCGTGCCCCGGAGCGTGACAGTGGCCGATGGGCGCAACACCTACGTCGTCATTCAAGCCCCCGATGCGGGCATCATCGGCGAAGCGCTCGCAAGCAGTCCGTGACAGGCATCTCTTGCCACCGCGGGGCGGTTGGCTGCAACGCCTCTCGGCAAGGTACACTTCCTCCATCTTTCAGCGGGGGAGAGTGGGCGATGGCTGCAGGCTCCAAGCGACGTGGCGGCGCGATCGACGGCGGCGCGGGGATGATCCGCGTCAGCGGCCTCTGGGCCACCATCGGGCTCATGCTGTTGGCCGCCGTGACTGTCGGTGCCACCCCGGCCCGCGCCGACTCCGCCGAGGATCACTTCGAGGCTGTCATCCGTCCGCTCCTCATCGAGCGCTGCCATGCCTGCCATGCGGGCGCCGAGGCGAAGGGGGGATTGCGGCTCGACTCGCGCGCGGGCTTGGTCCGCGGGGGCGACTCTGGCGCGGCGATCGATCCGGGGCAGCCGGCGCTTGAAAGCCTCCTCATCCGGGCGGTGAGCCACACCGACGGCCTCGAGATGCCCCCCGACGGCCGGCTCCCACAGCCGCAGATCGAGGCCCTCGTTGCCTGGGTAGCCGCTGGCGCTCCATGGCCAGACAGCCCCGAGAGCCCCGACACCCCGGCCGCGCCGCTGGCCCCACGCCAGCCCGCCATCGAACCGATCGCGCCCGACAGCCCGGGGCTTTCCGGCGCCCTGCAGCTTTGGCTGCGGGCCGATGGCCTCGCCCTCGACGACGGCGCCCCGGTGCCGGTCTGGCCCGATTCCAGCGGCCACGGCCGCGATGCAAGCGCCACCAAGGGGATCCGCCCCGACGGCCAAGGGCTTCCCGGGAGTTTCGTGCGCGAGAGCACGCTCGCGCGCCGCGCGGCCGTTCGCTTCACCACCGCCACCGGCTACGCCTCCTCCCCCGCCCTCCCCATCCCTGTGGCCGGCGACGCGAGCCTGACGCTCGCCGTCGTCGTCAATCTCCGCCCCCACGAAACTGGGCCGCCCTTCGAAGGGATCCTGGGGATCGGCGACCCTGCCAATCCCGGCGTCGATCCCGGTCGCCCCCTTGCGGCCGTCCTCCAGATCAACCGCGCCGAGGAGCATGCCCTCCGCTTCGCCGGCGGCTGGATGAACGATGCCTCGGCCGGCAACGGCTCGTTCAAGCCTTCCTTCGGCCGGCCGACGCTGATCATCGGCGTCAAGCAGCCGGGCCCGATCCGCACGACGACACGGCTGTTCATCGACGGCCGCGAACTCCGCCCCCCCTCTGGCGAACTTGAAGGGCGCGATGGCATTCCCGACC
Organism: Candidatus Kuenenia stuttgartensis; assembly: GCA_943332855.1. Taxonomy (GTDB): domain Bacteria; phylum Planctomycetota; class Planctomycetia; order Pirellulales; family UBA1268; genus QWOP01. Next base: position 33,427 of record CALQRA010000001.1, on the reverse strand, counting down.
TCCGCCACCGCGCTGACATCGGCGCCTTCCTCGGGAAGGCGGTGTCGTGGTGCGGATCGATCGAGGGGGATGTCGGCGAGGCGCTCGTGTTTTCTTCTGCCCTCGACGATGCCACCCGCGAGGGCCTCGAAGCCTGGCTCGGCGACAAGTACGCCCTTGATCTCGGTGGCCCCCACCGGGCGCCGACCGCCATCTACACCGCCGCCGAACGGGCCCACTGGGCCTATCAACCGCTTGTCGATCCGTCGCCGCCGACGTCCCTCGCCGCCGCCCCGACAGCGATCGATCGCTTCCTCGAACCGCAGATCGCGGCTCTGGGAGCGCCCCCGGTGGCCGAGGCCGATCGGGCCACGCTGCTGCGGCGGGTGACCTTCGACCTCACCGGCCTCCCGCCGACGCCGGAGGAGACGGCGGCCTTCCGCGCCGACACCGGGCCCGATGCCTGGAGCGGAGTCGTCAACCGGCTTCTCGCCTCCCCGCATTACGGCGAGCAGCAGGCGCGCCACTGGCTCGACGTCGTCCGCTTCGCCGAGACCACCGCCAACGACGCCAACGCCGTGATGACGCAGGCCTGGCGCTACCGCACCTGGGTTGTCGACGCCTGGAACCGCGATCTCCCCTACGACCGTTTCCTCGTCGAACAACTCGCCGGCGATCTCCTCCCCTCCTCCGGCGACGCCGCCACCGATGCCGCCCGGACGATTGCCACAGGCTTTCTCATGATCGGCCCAAAGGCGCTGGCCGAGACCGACAAGGAGCAGTCGCGGCTCGACATCGTCGACGACCAGATCGACGTCACCGGCCGGGCCTTCCTCGGCCTCACGCTCGCCTGCGCCCGCTGTCATGACCACAAGTTTGACGCGATTCGCACGACCGACTACTACGCCCTGGCCGGGATCTTCCGTAGCACCGAGCCGTTCCAGAACGAGGCTCGCAACGCCTCGATGTGGTGGGAATTTTTGCTGCCGGCCGGCGACGGCCGCGACCCGATCCTGGTCATGGCCCCGAAAGAAACCCTCCCCCGCAACCTTCGGGTCCACCTCCGCGGCAATCGGTTTCAGCTCGGGGCAATCGCCCCCCGCAACATCCCCGGCTTTTTCATGGCGCCCGCCGTCGGTGCGGCGGGCGGCAGCGGCGTGGAACACCAGCAGCCGTTCATCACCTCCGGCGGGAGCGGCCGGCTGGAACTCGCCCGCTGGATCGCCGACGATAAAAACCCGCTCACGGCGCGGGTCATGGTCAACCGGATCTGGCAGCAGCATTTTGGCCGCGGTCTCGTGGCGACGAGCGACAACTTCGGCACCCGCGGCGAGACGCCTTCGCACCCCGAGCTCCTCGATTGGCTCGCCTGCCGATTCATCGAATCGGGATGGAGCGTCAAGGCCCTCCACCGCCTGATCCTCAATTCCGCCGCCTACCGCCGGGCCGCAGCGCCTCAGGCTCTCCGCGCGGCCGATCCCGACGGGCGGAAGGTCGCCGTCGCGCCGCGGCGCCGGCTCTCCGCCGAGCAACTCCGCGACGCGATCCTCGCGACCAGCGGCGCCCTCGACCGGGTGCCCGGGAGCGACGAGAGCGCGAAGGTGCTCCTGGAGAAGGCCGAGGACATCGGGGCGATGATCAAGCCGAACCGGCTCGCCGTCGACGATCCCGTCTACACGACATTCACGAAGCGGAGCCTCTATCTGCCGGCGGTGCGGAACATGCTCCCCGACGTCCTCGCGCTCTTCGACGCCGCCGATCCCAACGGCGTCACCACCCTCCGCAACGAGACGACGGTGCCGTCGCAGGCGCTGTTCCTCGTCAACAGCCCGTTCGTGCGGGGCCAAGCCCTCGCCTTCGCCCGCTCGCTCCTCGCCGACACGAGCCTCGACGATGCCGGCCGGATCGACCGAGCCCATGCCCGGGCCCTCGGCCGCCAGGCGCGCCCGGAGGAGATTGCCGAAGCGCTTGACTACGTCGCTGCCTGGACCGAATCGACCGCCGGGCAGGCCCGCCCCGCCGAGTCGCGCCGCGAGGAAGCCTGGCAGAGCTGGTGCCAGGCCCTGCTTTGTTCGAACGAGTTTGCCTACCTCGACTGACCGGAGTCACTCTATGGTTCCCCTCTCGCGCCGGGAATGGCTCCTGCAAAGCGCCTGTGGCTTCGGCCACACGGCGCTCCTCGGCCTCCTCGCCGGCGAGCAGATGCCCGGGGAGGCTCGGGCCGCGGGGGCGACCGGCTCGGCGCTTGCGGCCAAGGCCCCCCACTGCCCGGCGCGGGCGAAGCGCGTCGTCTTCCTCTTCATGCATGGCGGAATCTCGCATGTCGACTCCTTCGACCCCAAGCCAAAGCTCGCGGCGCTCAACGGCCAGCCGCTGCCGCTGCCGAAACCGAAGTTCGAGTTTGCCCCCACCGGCAATCTCCTCGCCTCGCCGTGGGAGTTTCGCCGCTACGGCCAATCGGGGCTCGAGATCAGTGATCTTTTCCCGCTGATCGGCAGCCGTGCCGACGATCTGTGCGTGATCCGCTCGATGCACGGCGGCGATCAGGTGTCGCACGGCCCCGCCCTGCTCGCCATGAACACCGGCTCCGGCGTCTTCGCTCGGCCGAGCCTCGGCGCCTGGACGCTCTACGGCCTCGGATCAGAGAACGACAACCTCCCCGGATTCATCAGCCTCTCCCCCTCGCTCTACCACGGCGGCACGCAGAACTACGGCGCGGCGTTCCTCCCGGCGAGCTTCCAGGGAACGCGGATCGGGGACGGCAGCACCGACTTCAAGTCGACGCGCCTCTCGAACCTCGTCTCGGCGGAGGATCAGGCTCTCGAACGGCTCCAGCTCGATCTCCTCGCCGCTCGCAACCGACGCCACGCGGGATTGGCGGGGGGCGACCCGCGGCTCGAGGCCCGGATCGAGTCGTTCGAGATGGCCTGGCGGATGCAGGCGGAGGCGCCGGGGGTGTTCGAGATCGAGCGGGAGACGGCCGCCACGCTCGCCTGCTACGGCGTCGGCACCGAGCCGACCGACGAATACGCCCGGCAGTGCCTCCTCGCCAGGCGCTGCCTCGAGGCGGGGGTGCGGTTCGTGCAGGTCAACTTCAGCTACCCGCGCAACTACTGGGACGCCCACGGCGACCTGCGCAACAACCACACCACCAACGCCAAGAAGGTCGATCAGCCGATCGCTGCCCTCCTTGCCGACCTCAAGGCCCGCGGGCTCTTGGACGACACGCTCGTGATCTTCGGCACCGAGTTCGGACGGACGCCAGCCGCTCAAGGGCCCGACGGCCGCGACCATCACCCCCATGCCTTCAGCGTCTGGATGGCCGGTGGCGGCGTGAAGGGGGGGATGGCCCACGGCCTGACCGACGAGTTCGGCTATTACGTGGCCGAGGGGAAGGTGACGATGCCCGATTTCCACGCCACGATCCTCGCGCTGCTGGGGCTCGACCACGAGCGGCTCACCTTCCGCCACGCCGGCCGCGACCACCGCCTCACCGACGTCTCCGGCCGGGTCGTCCGTGAAATCCTCGCCTGACCCCCCATGCGGGTGAAGCCCCGCGGCGCCAGCGGACGGTGTCTGCCGTTTTCCCGCGCCGGCCACTGGGACCCGCGATAAACCGGGGAAACCGAAAGCTGGATTACCCACAATTCCTGGATTACCCTGCTTTCCCAGCCGGAGCAGTCTCCAGCTGGTCGCTCCATCCTTCTCCCCGTCCGCCAGAGGTCGATCATGGCCACGCCCCGCGCCCCCCGAAATCTCCGTTCGAAGCCGTCACGCCGCCGGGCACGGGGGACGCTCGCCGGCATCGAAACGCTCGAGACGCGCCTGGCGCTGGCACAAACGGTGGGCCTGTTCGTCAATGCCCCGGGGGTCCAGGACGGCTACACGCTCTTCAACGCGACGCTCAATCCCACCACCCACCTCATCGACAACAACGGCCAGGAGGTCCACGCCTGGACCGGCACCGGGGGGGCGACGTCGGTCTATCTCCAGGACAACGGATCGATCCTCCGCAACACGATCCTCGCGCCGCCGCAGCGGGCCTTCGGCAGCAACGGATCGACCGGAAAGATCGAGATCATCGACTGGAACAACACACCGGTCTGGTCCTACACACTCGCCAACTCCAAGTACCAGCTCCATCACGACTCGATCCTCCTCCCCAACGGCAACATCCTGGCGATCGCCTGGGAGCGGCTATCGCGGGCCGAGGCGATCGCGCTGGGACGCGATCCCGCCAAACTCAATCCGGCGACCAACAGCGAGCTGTGGCCCGAGTCGATCCTCGAGATCAAGCCCGACCTGGTGGCAGGCTCCGGGGGCTCGATCGTGTGGGAATGGCACATGAAGGACCATCTCGTCCAGTCGTACGACGCCGGCAAGGCGAACTACGTCAAGGCCCAGGACATCGTCAAGAATCCGCAGCGGATCAACCTCAACTTCGTCCCCTCAGGCACCGGCGCCGATGCCCACATCGCCGACTGGGCCCACTTCAACGCCATCGCCTACAACGCCAAGACCGACCAGATCATGGTCTCGAGCCGGGAGTTCAGCGAGGTGTGGATGATCGACCACAGCACCACCACGGCGCAGGCCGCCGGGAAGACCGGCGGTAAGTCGGGCAAGGGAGGGGATCTCCTTTGGCGCTACGGCAATCCGCAGACCTGGAACGCCGGGAGTGTCGCCAGCCAGACGCTCGAGTGGCAGCACAACATCCAGTGGATCGCCGACGGGCTGCCCGGGGCCGGGAATCTCCTCGTCTTCAACAACGGCTGGGGACGCCCCGACGGCAGCAGCTGGTCGTCGGTGATGGAGATCAAGCCAACGACCTACGGGAAGGCGACGACGGTGTGGAGCTACGGCAGCCCGAAGGCCGGGTTCTTCTCGCCGATCATCTCTGGAGCACAGCGGCAGCCCAACGGCAACACGCTGATCTGCGAGGGAGTGAAGGGGAACGTCTTCGAGGTCACGCCGGCCGGCAAAGTCGTGTGGCGGTACGTCAATCCCGACATCGCCGGCGGAAACACGCTCACCCAGGGGGCAACCGCCCCCCCGCTCAACGTCAGCGGCACCCCCGGCGTGTTCACGAACCTCACCTTCCGGGCGCTGAAGTACACCGCGTCATCGCCGGCCCTTGCCGGCCGGACGCTCACGCCGGGCAAGCTCGTCGAGAAGTATCCGACGTTCTTCGCCACCGCCGGCTTTTACGACCCGGCCACCCGGACCTGGACGCTGAATCATCACGCCGACGGCACGTCGACGGCCGTCACGCAGGTCAAGCCGGGGATCGCCCCGCAGGTGGCGGTGAGCGCTGCCTCGCTGCCGCTGGCGGGCGATTTCGACGGTGACGGCGTGGCATCGACCGGTGTCTATGACGGCGCTGCCGGGACGTTTCGCCTCGATTTCGACAACGACGGCGTCGCCGATTCGATCGTGCCGATCACCGGGGCGAAGTCGTGGTGGAAGCCGCTGGCCGGCAACTGGGACGGCAAGGGGGGGGACGAGCTCGGCCTCTACGACCCCGTCAGCCACACCTTCCGCTTCTACACGCTCCAGGGCACACAGGCCTCGGCCCCGTTTGTCACCCCCGCACTCCCCACAACATGGCTCGCACTGGCCGGCGACTGGAACGGCGACGGCAAGGACACCGTCGGGCTCTACGATCCGCTCGGCAACACCTTCTACCTCAACGACAAGATCGACGGCTCGATCTCCGCCCTCACGATCTTCAAAACGCCGAGGCTCCCCGCCACGTGGGTGCCACTGGCCGGCGACTGGAACGGCGACAAGAAGGACACGGTGGGCCTCTACGATCCCGTCGCCCGGACGGTCTACCTCAACAATCGCATCGACGGCTCGATCACCGACGTCCGCACCTACACCCTCCCCGCCAGCGCCACGGCGATCCCGGTGGGGGGCAACTGGGGCTCCTTCCCGCAGCCAAAGCCGACGGTCTCGCCGACGCTCATGGCCGCGGCCGTCACCTTCGATCCCACCAAGCCGAAGACAAATCTCTCCGTCCGCCCCTGATCGACTTGTCCGATCGACGCGACTGGCTGACGGCATGTTGCGGCCCCCGACCGCTCAATCCCTGCCGGCGTCAGGAGGTGGGAACAACGGCCGGCGGTGGAACGGCCGCCGGGGCACGCCGCCGCGAGATCCAGTGGACGAGGCTGTCGAGGTAGAGATAGACGACCGGCGTCGTGAACAGCGTCAGCATCTGGCTGACGATCAGCCCGCCGACAATCGCGATCCCCAGCGGCCAGCGGAGCTCGGCCCCGGGGCCCGTTCCCAGCGCCAGCGGCAATCCGCCGAGAAGCGCCGCGAGCGTCGTCATCGTAATCGGCCGAAACCGGAGGATGCAGGCTTCGACGATCGCCTCACGCGGTGCAAGCCCCCTGGTCCGCTCCGCCTCGAGGGCGAAGTCGATCATCATGATCGCGTTCTTTTTGACGATCCCGATGAGGAGGATGATGCCGATCATCGCCATCACGTCGAGCTGGCTCCCGGTCCACTGAAGCGCCAGCAGCGCCCCCAGACCGGCGCTGGGGAGCGTGGAGATGATCGTGAGCGGATGGATGATGCTCTCATAGAGCATGCCGAGGACGAGGTACACGGTGACGACCGCCGCAAGGATCAGGAGCGGCTGGTTGGCGAGCGCCTCGCGGAACACCTGCGCGGTGCCTGAGAAACTCCCGCGGACGGTGGCCGGCATCCCCAGCTCCGCCGTCTTCGTCTCCACCGCCTCGACCGCAGCCCCGAGCGACACCCCCGGGGCGAGATTGAACGACACCGTCGCCGAGGGAAACTGCGCGGTGTGATTGACCATCAGCGGCGCGTTGCCGGTGGTCAGCGACGCCAGCGATTCCAGCGGCACTTGCAGGCCGTTCGAGCCGGTGACATGGAGGCTCGAGAGGCCGTCGGGCCCCTGGAGGAATCCTGACTCTAGCCCCATCACGACCCGGTACTGGCCGAGAGGCCGGTACATCACCGACACCTGCCGCTGGCCGAAGGCGTCGTAGAGGGCATCGTCGATCTGACGGGGGGAGATCCCGAACCGGGCCGCGGCGTCGCGGTCGATCGTCAGCCCCACCTGGAGTCCACGGTTTTGCTGGTCGGAGCGGATGTCGGCCAGCTCCGGCATCGCGCGCATCGCCCGCACGAGCTTCGGGCCCCATTCATTCAGATCGGCGAGGTTGTCGCCGCGGAGGGTGAACTGATACTGCGAGCTGCTCGGGCGGCCGCCGATCCGCAGATCCTGCACCGGCTGCATGATCATCGTCGCGCCGGAGAGCTGCGAGAGCTTCCCTCGCAGCCGACCGATGACCTGGTCGGCCGTCATCCCGTCGCGCTCTTCCTTCGGCACGAGGCTGATGAACATCCGGGCCGCGTTCGGGCTCCCCCCCGCGGCCCCGCCGGTCGATCCAGTGATCCCCGCCACCGCCGGATCCTCCTTGATGGCGAGCGAAAACTTCGTCAGCAGCCCGCTCATCGTCTGGAAGGACGTGTCCTGATCGGCGTCGAGGGTGCCGGTGATCCGGCCGGTGTCTTGCTGCGGGAAGAATCCCTTCGGCACGATCACATACATCCACACCGTTAGCGCAATCGTCGCCAGGTTCGCCGCCATCGTGATCCGCGGATGGCGCATGACGACGCCGAGGAGCCGGCCGTAGCCCGCGGTGACGCCGTCGAGAAAACGCTCCGTGAGCCGGCTGACAAGCCCCTGCCGGGCATGCCCCGCGGGAAGGAGCAACCAGGCACACATCATCGGCGTGAGCGTCAGCGACACGACCATCGACACGAGGATCGCCACCGAGAGGGTGACGGCGAACTCGCGGAACAACCGCCCCACGATCCCGCCCATGAGGAGGATGGGGATGAAGACGGCCACGAGCGAGATGCTGATCGAGAGCACGGTGAAGCCGATCTCACGGGCCCCCAGAAAAGCCGCCGCCATCGGGCTCATCCCCTCCTCACGGTGGCGGGCGATGTTCTCGAGGACGACGATCGCGTCGTCGACGACGAATCCCGTCGCGATCGTGAGGGCCATGAGCGAGAGGTTGTCGAGACTGTAGCCGAGGGCATACATCGCCGAGAACGTGCTCACCAGCGACACCGGCACGACAACACTGGGAATGAGCGTCGCCCGCCAGTCCCGCAGAAACAGAAACACCACCCCGACGACGAGACCCACCGAAAGGAGGAGCGTGTGCTGAACGTCGACGATGCTCGCCCGGATCGTCGCCGTCCGGTCCATGGCGAGATCGAGGCGAATCCCCGCCGGAATCTGGGCGCGCAGCTGCGGGAGGATCGACAGCACGTTGTCGACGGTGCGGATGATGTTGGCATTGGGCTGCCGGTAGAGGATGAGCATGATCGTCGGCTGAGCGTTGTAGACCCCGGCGACGCGGACATCCTCAACGGAATCGGTGACGCTCGCCACGTCTCCCAGCCGGATCGCGGCGCCGCGCCGCCAGGCGACGATCAACTGCCGGTATTCCGCCGCGGTAAAGAGCTGGTCGGTCGTGGCGATCGACCAGGTGGTCACACCGTCATCGACGGAGCCCTTGGGGCGGTTGGTGTTGGCCTGCTGGAGGCAGGTGCGGACGTCGTCGAGGCCGAGGTCATAGCGCTCGAGAACCGTCGGGTTGACGGCGACGCGGACGGCCGGCGGGGAGCCGCCGCTCACGACCACCTGCCCCACGCCCTGGACCTGCGAGAGCTTCTGCTGGAGGAGCGTGCCGGCGACGTCCTGGAGCCGGGGCTTGTCGTGGAGATCGGACGTCATCGCCAGGATGAGGATCGGGGCGTCGGCGGGGTTGACCTTCCGCAGGTCGGGATTGCGCGGGAGGTTCGAGGGGAGGCGGCCGCGGGCGGCGTTGATCGCCGCCTGAACGTCGCGCGTGGCGGCGTCGATGTTTCGATCGAGGTCGAACTGGAGCGTGATCGACGTCTGCCCGAGGGTGCTCTGCGACGTCATCTCCGTGACGCCGGCGATGAGCCCGAATTGACGCTCCAGGGGCGTCGCCACCGCCGAAGCCATCGTCTCGGAGCTCGCCCCCGGGAGCCCCGCGTTGACGTTGATCGTCGGATATTCCACCTGCGGCAGCGGCGACACCGGGAGGAGGAAATAGCAGATCGATCCCACGAGCGTGATCGCCACCGCCAACAGCGACGTCCCGATCGGGTGGCGGATGAACCAGGTCGAGACGTTCATCGCGCGGCCTCCTCGAAAACCCTGCCCGCGTCGACCGGCCCGCCGGCGCTCCCCCCACGAACCCACCGCCCGACGGCGTCGAACCACAGATAGATCACCGGCGTCGTGTAGAGCGTGAGGAGCTGGCTGACGAGCAGGCCGCCGATGATCGTGATCCCCAACGGGCGCCGCAGCTCCGAGCCGACGCCGGTGCCAAACGCCAGCGGCACCGCCCCGAGGAGCGCGGCCATGGTCGTCATCATGATCGGCCGGAACCGCAGCAAGCAGGCCTGTTCGATCGCTTCGCGCGGCGTCACCCGGCGCCCGGCGATCCCGCGGCGCTCCGCCTCCATGGCGAAGTCGATCATCATGATCGCGTTCTTCTTGACGATCCCGATCAGAAGAATCACCCCGATCAGCGCGATGACGCTCAAGTCGGTCCGGCAGACGAGCAGGGCGACCAGCGCCCCCACCCCGGCGCTGGGGAGCGTGGAGAGGATCGTGATCGGATGGACGATGCTCTCGTAGAGGACCCCGAGGACGATGTAGACGGTGACGATGGCGGCAAGGATCAGCCAGCCCTGATTGGCCAGCGAGGCCCGGAAGGCGGCGGCCGTCCCCTGGAAGGCGGTCTGGATGCCGGCTGGCATCTCCAGCCCGTGGCGGGCCGACTCGATCGTGTCGACGGCCTCGCCGAGCGACACGCCCGGCGCAAGGTTGAACGACACCGTCACCACCGGGAACTGCCCCTGGTGATTCACCGCCAGCGGCGTGCTCGTCTCTTCGAGCCGGGTCACCGCCCCCAGCGGCACGCGCGTCTCCCCCGGCCTTCCCGGCACACCGGCGCGGACGTACATCTGCGCCATGTCCTGCGGCGTGTCACGGAAGGCCGGCGCCACCTCGAGGATGACGCGGTATTGGTTGAGCTGCGTGAACAGCATCGAGATCTGCCGCTGACCGAAGGCATCGTAGAGGGCGTCGTCGATCATCTGGGGGGTGATCCCCAGCCGTGAAGCGCTGTCGCGATCGATGACGAGCCGGGCCTGCCGGCCGTCGGTCTGCTGATCGCTGGCGACGTCGGCGAGCTCGGGGAGCTCCTGGAGCCGGGCGACGAACCGGGGGGCCCAGGCGGCCAGCTCCGCGGCGTCGGGCGACTCGAGGCTCACCTGATACTGCGTCCGACTGACGCGGGTCTCCACGGAGAGATCCTGCACCGGCTGCATGTACAGCCCGACTCCCTCGACCGCCGCCAGGGCGGGCTGGAGCCGGCGAATGACCTCGACAGCACTCGTCCCCCGCTCGGCGAGGGGCTTGAGATTGATCAGGATCCGGCCGCTGTTGAGCGTGACGTTCGTGCCGTCGATGCCGATGAAGCTCGACAAGCTTTCCACCGCCGGGTCGGCGAGAATCACCCGATTCAGCTCGAGCTGCCGATCGCGCATGGCCTCGAAGGAGCTGCTCTGCGGCGCTTCGGAGATGCCGAGGATGACGCCGGTGTCCTGGACGGGAAAGAACCCCTTCGGGACGATCTGCGCGAGGTACCAGGTGGCCAGGAGCGTTGCCACGAACGTCGCCATCGTCGCCAGCTGGTGGGCGAGGACGAAGCGGAGCGTCGCGGCGTAGAGCCTCGTGAACAGCCCGTGCCCCCCGGCGTTGTGCCCCCCCCCGCTCTGCCCGGCTCCGGCCGGCCGCGCGGTGAGGAGGACAGCGCACATCATCGGCGTCAGCGTCAGCGACACCGCCGCCGAAACGAGGATCGTCACCGACAGCGTGACGGCGAACTCGCGGAACAACCTCCCGACGATATCCCCCATGAAGAGCAGCGGGATGAGCACGGCGATCAGCGACACCGAAAGGCTGACAATCGTAAACCCGATCTCGGCCGATCCCTTCAGCGCCGCCTCGAGGGGCGTTTCCCCCTCCTCGACATAGCGGACGATGTTCTCGATCATCACGATCGCGTCGTCGACGACAAATCCGGTGGAGATCGTCAGCGCCATGAGGGTGAGGTTGTTGAGGCTGTACCCGAGGGCCAACATCACGGCAAACGTGCCGACGAGCGACAGGGGGACGGCGACGCTGGGGATGATCGTGGCGGTGACGTTGCGGAGGAAGAGAAAAATGATGAACACCACCAGCGCGATCGTGAGGAGGAGCTCGTGCTGCACCCCCTCGATGCTCGCCCGGATCGTGAGCGTCCGGTCGGTGAGGACGTGGACCTGCACAGCGGCCGGAAGCGAGGCCTCGAGCTGCGGAAGGAGGGCCTTCACCGAGTCGACGACCTCGATGATGTTCGCCCCCGGCTGCCGCTGGATATTGACGATCACCGCCGGGGTGTCGTTCATCCACGCCGCCTGGCGGACGTTCTCCGCGCCGTCGACCACCTCGGCGACGTCGACGAGCCGGATGGACGAGCCGTTGCGGTAGCCGATGATCAGCCCGCGAAACTGGTCGCTCGTGAGGAGCTGATCGTTGGCGGCGATCGTGAACGCCTGCCTGCGGCCGTCGAAGCTCCCCTTCGCCTGGTTAACGCTCGCCTGAACGAGCGCCGCCCGCAGATCCTCGAGATTCATGCCGAGGCTGGAGAGGGCCGTGGGATTAACCTCGATGCGGATCGCCGGCTTCTGCCCCCCGGAGATGCTCACCATCCCCACGCCTGAAAGCTGCGAGATCTTCTGCGCGAGCCTCGTGTCGGCGAGATCCTGGACCTTCGTCAGCGGGAGCGTATCGCTGGTCAGGGCGAGGGTGAGGATGGGGGCGTCGGCGGGATTGGTCTTTGTGTAGACCGGCGGGTTGGGGAGATCGCGGGGAAGGACGGCAGCCGCCGAGTTGATCGCTGCCTGGACCTGCTGCGTGGCGATGTCGATGTCGAGCTCGAGATCGAAGCGGAGAACGATACAAGAGCATCCCTCGGAGCTGCTCGACGTCATCTGCGTCAGCCCCGGCACCTGGCCGAACTGCCGCTCCAGCGGCGAGGTGACGCTCGAGGCCATCACCTCCGGACTCGCCCCGGGATAGAAGGTGAGCACCTGGATCGTCGGATAGTCAACCTGCGGGAGCGCCGACACCGGAAGCTGGCGGTAGGCGACGACCCCGACGAGGACGAGCGCCACCATGAGGAGGCTCGTCGCCACCGGCCGGAGGATGAAGGGCCGGGAGAGGTTCATCGTTTCAGGATCCAGCCGCGGTGGCGGGCCGACGTTCCGACACGTTTCCTCCGTCCGCGGGCGGGGCCATGCCGCGGACGGCGACCTTCGACTTCGGCGCCAGCTTGTCGATCCCGTCGGTGACGACGAGCTCCCCCGGCTCGAGGCCACTGGTGATCGCGACCTGATCCCCCTGCGTCGGCCCCGCCTGGACAGGCCTGATGCCGACGGTTGAATCGGGCTGAACGACCCACACGAACGTCGACTCCGGCCCGCGCTGGAGGGCTGAGAGCGGGATGATCGTGGCGTCGCGCAGCGTTTCGACGAGGAGGCGGGCGTTGACGAATTGGTTGGGGAAGAGGGTGTCGTCTTCGTTGGGGAAGACCGCCTTGAGCTTGACCGTCCCGGTCGACGGATCGACCTGATTGTCGATCGCCGAGAGCGCCCCGGCGGCGAGACGCGTCTGGAAGTCGCGGTTGAAGGCCTCGACCGGAAGCCCCCCCTTCACCGCCAGGGCTTTCTGGACGCGGATGATCTCGTCCTGGGGGATCGTGAAGGTCACGGCGATGGGGTGGATCTGGGCGATGACGGCGATGCCGGCCGGATCGCTTGCGCGAACGAGGTTGCCGGCATCGACCAGCCGGAGGCCGATCCGGCCGCTGATCGGCGCTTCGATGCGACAGTAGTCGAGTTGAAGCTTGACGTTGTCGATCAGCGCTCGGTCAATCTGCATCGCCGCCTCGGCCTGCCGAACGAGGGCCCGCTGGCTGTCGATCTGCTGCTCGGTCACCTGCCGCAGATCGGCGAGCGACTCGGAGCGTTCGAGATCGAGCTCCACAGCGCGGTGGGCCGCGGCGTCGCGGGCCAGCTGCGCCTCGGCCTGCCGCAGTTGCACCTCGTAGAACCGCTGATCGATCTCGGCCAACAGGTCTCCGGCCGCGATCACCTGCCCTTCGTTAAACGCGACCTTCACCAATTCCCCGTCGACTCGACTGCGAACCGTAACGGTATTGAACGCCGCCACCGTTCCCAGACCGTTCAGATGGAGCTCCATGTCCCCCTGCCGGGCCTCGACTGCCGACACCGGCACGACCCGAGGCGGAGGCGCTTTGGGAGCCCGGGACTTCGGCTCGACGAGCGCTCGCCCCTTCTCGAGGAGCGACGGGTCGTGCCAGACGGCGCCGGCGAGCCCTCCCCCGAGGAGCAGCCACACGCCCCAAGCCAGCCAGCCCCGGCGCCGCGGTCGAGTGGCGGCGGGGGCGGACAGGTCTGGCGGCGGAGCGGTGGTGGAGGGGGCGTTCATTGAGGCCATCTTACACCGCCGCCCCCCCGCTCCACCCGCCCTTCCGCCCCCTCACCCCCGCGGGGGAGCGATCCGAGACCGCCAACGCCCCCCCACCGATACGACCCGTCCCACCGGCCCCTTCTCTTCCCCGGACTGGCTCCCCGCGGCCGGACCGGGCCTTTCCACAGGAAGCTTCCCACCGTCCATCTCCCGCTCGGGGCCGCGGCGCTGCATAATCCCGCCATGTTTCCCCAAAAGATCAAGCTCCGGGTGACGATCTTCGTCGGGGTGCTCCTGATCACCACGGGCTTGGCCGCGCTCCTTCTCCTCCTCAATTGGCTGTCGTCCGCCAGGACCGTGCGGACGTTTACCCGCGATCTCCTCGATCCGGTCGCGCACCAGGTCACCGAGCAGACGCGCGACATGCTCGACAGCGCCGCTTCGGCGGCGGAAGTGGCTGCCGCCGTGATCGGGGATGTCCCCGCCGAGCTCCGCCCCAACGCGCTCGATGTCGTCGGCTCTGCACTCCTGTCGAGCGAGCGGGCGCTGGCGTACGTGCAACTCGGTCTTCCCGACGGGGGATGGGTCCGGATTACCCGCCGTGATGACGGGAGCCTCGAGTCACAGCGTCGTCTCGTCTCGGGCCCCGAGGCGACCGCCCCGCGCACGATCATCAGCCGCCGCGCCCCCGGTGCCCCGCGCACCGAGATCCTCGAGCGCCTCGAGGTCGATGACTCCTACGACCCTCGCACGCGCCCCTGGTACGCCGGCGCGCGAGACGCCAACGGCGTGTTCCTCACCGACGCCTACGCCCACTTTCCCGACGACACGATCGTCGTCACGGCTGCGGTCTCCCTTCAGGCCCAAGACGGGGCCGATGCCGGGGTCGTCGCGGTGGCGATCACGCTCACAGATCTGGCCGAGATGCTCGCGCGGCTCCGGGTGGCCGGCCGGCCGATCCGGGGCTTCGTCCTCGATCCCGCCCAGGGGACGCTGGCCGCCGCCGGGGCGGCGCCGATCCGTGCCGACGGTGGAAACGTGACGCTCCCCCGGCTGGCCGATACCGATCCGCCGGTCCTCCGGGCTCTCGCCCACAACCCCGAGTTCCAGACAACGCTTCAAACGCTCAAGCCCAACACGACAGCCTCGATCGCCTATGTCGTCGACGGTGCCCGCCAGCTGGCTGTCGTCCGCCCGATCGCCGTTCATGGGCGTGAATGGGTCGCCGGCGCGGTCGTGGCGGAGGACGATTTCCTCGGCACGATCCAGCGCGACATCACCCGCAGTATCCTCATCAGTCTGGGAATCCTGGCCCTGTTTCTCGCCGGCGCCGCACTCCTCGCCAAGTCGATCGCCGGACCGCTCCATGCGATCGCCGTGGAGACCGAGCATCTGCGGCGCTTCGACTTCTCCGACCGTCCCCTCCCCCACACCGTCTTTGAGGAGATCGCCGACGTCAACGGCGTCTTCGGCAGCCTGAAATCGGGGCTGCGGGGCTTCGGAAAATACGTTCCGCTCAAGCTCGTGCAGGAACTGCTGGCCGACGGCACCGAGCCCGTCCTCGGCGGCCGCTCCGAGGAGCTCTCGATCCTCTTCAGCGACATCCACGGTTTCACCGGCTTCTCCGAGGAGATCGGCGTGGCCGACACCGCGCAGGTCCTCGGCGACTATCTCGCCGGAATCGCCGGGATCGTGACCGACGAATCGGGGACCGTCGACAAGTACATCGGCGATGGGATGATGGCCTTTTGGAACGCCCCCCGCCCCGTCGCCGACCATGCCGAGCGGGCCGTGATCGCGGCGATCCGCTGCCGCGATGCAATCGCCACCATGCCCCGGGCCGAGCGGCTCCGGACACGCTTCGGGATCCACACCGACCGGGTGATCGTGGGCAACTTCGGCGCCCCCGACCGCTTCGACTACACCGCCATCGGCGATGGGGTGAATCTCGCCGCCCGGCTCGAGCGCGTGAACAACGAGTATGGCACGGCAGTCATCGCCAGCGACGCCACCCGCCGGCTCGCCGGCAATTCAATCGCCTGGCGCCGCCTCGATCGGATCGCCGTCAAAGGGAAGCGACTGCCGACAGAGATCCACGAGGCGCTCGGCCTCGTCGGCTCCGTCCCCGGAAACATTCTTGCCGCAGCGGCTGAATATGAAGCGGGCCTCGACGCCTACTTCGCGCGCGACTTCATCCGCGCCGCAGAGCACTTCGACGAATCGCTCCGCCTCCGTCCCGACGACACCGCAGCCACGATCCTCCGCGAGCGTGCCGTCGCCTACGCCGCCTCCCCGCCCCCGGTCGACTGGGACGGCGTCGAGGTGATGGCTACGAAGTGATCGGGAGCATCGACCCGATCCGTTGTGAAAGTGCCGTCGACCGTCTCAACCTTCTCAGGTCGCCACCCCAGGCGCGAGTTTCATAATTTCAGTGACACGAAACTCACTCGCAGCGTGAAAATATCCATTTTTTTGTGAAATCCACTTCGCACTTCGAGAAGCCAAGGAGTGGTTTTCGTGCGGAATCTTGATCGCAGACCGTTGAGACGGGCTCCGGAACGCGATTTGCAGATGCATTTGGGCAGATGTTGATTTGGGGCCGGGGAACGTAAGCCACGGACGACTTTTGGAAGCGGAGCTTCTGATGCTGACAACGTCGATCACCAGGTCGCTGGTTCGGGGAGTGGGGATCAGCGCGACTCTCGCAGTCGGACTTCTGGCCCTTTCGCCAGGGCGGGCCTTCGCCCAGAGCGGATTCTGGAATGTCGACGCCTCCGGCAACTGGAGCCTCGGCTCCAACTGGAATCCCGCTGCTGTGCCGGGGAACGCCGCAGGAGATGTTATCGGGCTCACCAACAACATCACCGCCGCTCGCACCGTCACGATCGACACCACGTCCCGCACCGTGGGCGCGCTGAACATCGGCGACTCCAACAACACCCATGCGTTCACGCTTGCGGCGAGTGGTGGGGCCGGCTTGACGTTCAATAATGGCGGCAGCGGCGTCGCTCTGACTGAACTCGGAACGATCCAAGATACGGTTTCGACGCCGGTGACACTCGCCGACAACCTGACCGTCAACGTGGGAGGTCAACTGTCGATCAGCGGGCCGATTTCCGAATCCGGTGGCAGCCGGTCGCTCACGAAGTCGGGCCTTGGATACCTGACGCTCGGTGGCAATAACACGTACGCAGGGGATACCACTGTCACGGGCAGACTTACGGTTGCCGCGAACAATGCCTTGGGGACCACGGACGGAGCCACGATCGTATCCACGGGCGGCCAAGTGCGGATCAACAACCTCGTCACTGTCAGCGGTGAACGGTTGACCCTCAGCGGCACCGGCGAAAGCACGTCGGAAGGCGCGCTGCGGATTGCTTCGGGTACAGCCACTTGGGGGGGCATCGTGACGCTTGCCGCAAACTCGACGGTGCTCTCTGGAGGCGGCAACGTTTTGAAGATTGGTCCGGGCAGTGGCACGGCGATCAATCTGCAGGGCAACACCTTGGACTACACGGGTGCAGGCGGCCACGAGGTCCTCGGCGGCATCTTCGGCACCGGCGGCATCGCCAAGCGCGGCTCGGGCCCGTTGACCCTATCCGGGAGCGGCAGCTACAGCGGTGCGACCACCATCGCCCTGGGCAAGATTGTTGCCAACGCCACGTCGGCGCTCGGAACGTCGCCGGTGACCACTGCGGGAGGCTCCCTGGAACTGCAGGGCGGATTCGACGTGGGCGGCGGCCTGCTGACGCTCAATGGCGAGTCCCTCACCAACGTCAGCGGCAACAACACCTATTCCGGCCCCGTGACGGCGGTCACGAGCTCGCGAATCTTCGTCACGTCGGGCACGATGACGTTGAGCAACACGATCACCGCTTCAAGCAGTCCGATCACGTTCTCCGGCAACGGAGTCACGCTCATCTCCGGGACCTTGGGGGCCGGCCTGACCTCGCTCGATATCAATGCCAAGGCCTCCGACGTTCCCACCGTGATCGTGGCGGGCAGCAATCCCGATTTCACTGGCACCGTGGACGTCCAGGTTGGCTCGCTCCAACTCGGCGATGGCGGCACGACCGGTTCGCTGCCGACGAACAGCGCCATCAACATCGGCGGCGGGGCCAGTTCCAACGCCCGGTTCATCGTGAAGCAGTCTGACACGGTGACCCAGGGTACCGACTTTTTCTCCGGACCCCTCACGGGGAAGGGGGGATTCACGCAGGCCGGTAGCGGCACCACCGTCCTGAATGCTGCAAACGTCTACTTAGGCACCACCAACGTCAATGCAGGCACCCTGATCATCAATGGGAATCAGGCGGGGGCGACCGGCGCTGTGACGGTGGCCAACGGGGCAACGCTCGGCGGCTCGGGAACCATCGGAGGGGCCGTGATTGTCGACGGCATCCTCTCCCCGGGCAACAGCCCAGGCTTGCTGACCGTCGGCTCGCTCGACCTCCGAGCCGGCAGCACGACGCTCATGCAGATCATTGGCGCCGGCAATCTCGCCGGCACGGCCGGCACCGCCTACGACAAACTCGTGATCTCGACCGCCGGCGGCCTCGGCTACGGCGGCACGCTCGATCTCGATTTCGCCAACACGACGACCTTCGCCGACGGGACGACGTTCGACCTGTTCGGCTTCACGGGCTCGACGCTCGGTCGCTTTGGCTCCGTCAGCAGTACCGGGAGCGGGAGCTACGGGGGACTCACCTTCTCAGGTTTGGATGGCGTGTGGACGGCTCTGTTCGGGAGCCAGCAACTCACCTTCAGCGAGCTGACCGGTCAGCTGCGGTTCACGACCAACAGCGTTCCCGAGATCGACCCCGCCACTGGCTCAAGCGCCCTCTCTCTCATCGCCGGGGTGGTCGCGTTGATCGAGCAGCGGCGCCGGCGGGCCAAGGTCGTGGCTTGATCGAGTGGGCGTGTTGATCGCTGATTCACAACCGGGCCGGTCATCGCAAGGTGCTCAGGCCCGGTTTCTTTTTGCCTCCCGCCCAAGCCGGTCGGTTGCGTCGCGGCTGTCGACGCTGCGCGAGGGCGACTCGTCGCTGAGCGAGGAATCCTTCGGCCGCGTCGAAGTGAACGCCGGCAGGCGTAAGCAGCCCCACGTTCCAGTGGTGGTGGTGGGATCGGGGGGAGGGGCCATCTCGCTCATGGAGCCATCCCGAGCCCCCCCGGTCGGACCGAGAACGTTGACAATTCTTCCAGCCACAATTTACAGGAGCGGGGAATTGGTTCGGGGGGCTGGAGATCGGCACATATGCCACTGCGAAATGACGGCGCGACAAGCCCCGCTGCGGGAGCCGTGGTTTCAGCCGGAGTGGCTGTTGGCATGCCCTTCAAGGCGGCACGGCGGTCGACTCCCGCTCCCCGGATTACGGGCACCTCCGCCGCGGCGGCACAACTCGAGTTCGAGATCAGCCGAGCCACCCAGTTTGACAGCTGCGTGCTGCTGACTGGCGAGACAGGCTCTGGCAAGGAGGCGGTCGCGCGGGCGATCCATGCCTCCGGACCCCGCCGCGACCAGCCGTTCGTGGCGATCAACTGCGCGGCCCTGACGACGACGTTGGCGGAAAGCCAGTTGTTTGGCCACGTTAAGGGGGCGTTCACCGGGGCCGTTGGCACGGCTCTCGGCGTCTTCCGCGCTGGCGACGGCGGCGTTGTGTTTCTCGACGAGATCGGCGAGCTGTCGCTCGAGGTGCAGCCCAAGCTCCTGCGGGTGATCCAGCAGCGGGAGGTGACGCCAGTCGGTTCGACCGAGGTATTTCCGTTTGAGGTCCAGATTCTCGCGGCGACGAATCGCGAGATCGGGCTGGAGGTCGATCGGGGTGCGTTTCGCCCCGACCTTTTTTTCCGGCTCAACACGATCGAGATCCATGTGCCCGCCCTCCGCGACAGGGCGAGCGATCTTCCCCTCTTGATCAGCCACTTCTCCGAGATGCTGGCGGCCCGGTTGGACAGGGAGCCCTGGGTTCCCGACGCCCCCACGCTCGCCCGGATGCTCCGCTACCGCTGGCCGGGCAACATCCGCCAGTTGGCCCAGTTCGTCGAACGCGTTTATGTGTTCGGTACGGTGCCCGACCTTCCCGCCGATCCGCCGGGAGCGATGCCTGCGATGCACTTCGTGCCGCCAGCCGCCCTGAACGTGCCAACCGCGCTCGCCCTGCCAGCCGGGAGTGGACCCAACCATTCATTCGAAGTGGAGCTTCCCGTCTTGAACCTCGACGAACTGCGCCGGATCGCTGTCCGGCAGGCACTCGCCGTCACGAGCGGCCACATGGGCCGGGCGGCGACCCTCCTCGGTGTTCACATCAACACGATGACGAAGTTCGCCATCGAGTCCGGCGACGGCATCGTTCCCAGGCAGCACGCCGGCCGGCCCCGTCGGCCGCGGTGAGGGCCCGACGGACGTCCTCACTCGTTTGGTATGATCTGATGCGGCCACCCCCCCGAAGCAGCTCGGGGGGCATTGATCAGGGAAATCCCGGCCGGGAGGACCGCCATGGCGGCGCATGACGGCAGATCGTGGGCATCCGGGCGCCGAGCCCGCGTCTCCACGCGGGCGTTCACGCTCGTCGAGCTCCTCGTCGTCATCGGCATTGTGGCGATCCTCCTCGCGCTCCTCCTCCCCGCCGTCCAGGCGGCGCGCGGTGCAGCCCGGCGGACCGGATGCCAAAACCAGCTCCGGCAGATCGCGCTGGCCGCCCACTCCCACGTCGACGCCCGCGGCCGGCTTCCGGCCGGCACCGACCTGGGCACCTCGGCCACGCCGTATCGTGGCTGGCTCGTTTCACTCCTGCCGTTCCTCGAGGAGACGGCGACGGCCAACCTGGTGGCGGCGGAATACCGGGCGAGCCAAGATCCTTTCGACATGGCCACCCACCCGACCTTCTCCAAGCCGATCGCGCTGTTTGCCTGCCCGGAAGACCCGCGGGCAAGCTCGGCGCAGCCGGTCCCCCGGTATCGAACGATCGCCGGGCTCAGCTCCTACCTCGGGTCGTCGGGCCGCGACTCGACGCTCCACGACGGCGTCCTCTATTCCGGGTCTGCGACGCGACTTGCCGATGTCATCGACGGCGTGTCGCGGACGCTCCTGGCTGGCGAGCGGCCGCCGTCACCCCAATTCGATCTCGGCTGGTGGTATGCCGGGATGGGGGTCGGCTTCGGCGACGGTGCCCTCGATCACACCGTTGGCACGGCGAGCACTGACAGGAATCCCTTCGGGCGCTGCGCCAATGCGGTCTATCCGTTTCAACCGGGGCGGCTGAAGGACGAATGCAGCGCCAACCACTTCTGGAGCCTTCATCCCGGCGGCGGAGGGCACTTCGCGTTCCTCGACGGGGCCGTGCGTTTTTTCAGCTACGACGCCGCGGCAGTTCTCGTCGATCTCTCCACCCGCGCCGGTGGCGAGACGACGTCCGCGGAGTGACGGCGCATCCCGCGAGGCGCCCCTCGGTTTTGCAGCGGCGAGCGAAGCCGCCCAGGAATCACTTTCCGGCCGGCTCGTCGGCTTCATGGAGCCGCTTCATGAGCTTGTCGTGGTCGGCGTGGGCCGCACGGAGGGCATCATTGACGCTCTGCGCCAGTGCCATCGCCGTCTTCGGCGCGATCTTGTCCTCGGCGTGATGCTCGTGGAGGTCGGCATGGCCGCGGCGGGCGACACCGAGATTCTTCTCGATGTCAGAGAGGATCGTAAGGGCTTCCTTGTCGCCGAGTTCTTCGGCGTGCGTCCGCATCCGCTTGACATGCTTTTGGATCCGCTCGATGTCGTCGCCGAGGGCGTCGCTCGCGTCGCGCGCGACTTCCGCGTCGACGGCCCCATGGGCCGCGATCTCCGCCTCGTGATCAACGACGACGGGCTTCGATGAAACCGCCACGGGGGCTGACGGACGGGCGACTGACACCGACGCGGCCGGCACCGTCGCGGTGGTCGCGGAATGGGCGGGCACGGCCACGCCATGCGTTTCATTGAGGTAGCCCTGGTAGCCCTCGACGTGGGAGCGGGCGCTCGAGAAGGAGTTGTGCGAGCTGTGCGAGTAGAAGTTGTAGCTGCCACGAGCCTTCGATCCGGCATCGGGGGCGGCGTGGGCCAGCGTCGCGACGAGTCCAGCCACGAGCATCAGCACGAAAACGATCGACTTCATGGAACGTTCTCCGGTGGGGGTCAGCGGCGTGCAAGAGGGATGCGCCGGGCCGCCCGCCCGTTCATCATTGCGGAAGAGTATCACCACGAACGCCCCTGCCATGCAAGCCATCGTTCGACGCGTCCGCAGTCAGAATGAAGGTCTCCGCCGGATTCGTGGGCGTCATTCCTGGGGCCTTCGCACCTTTCGGCAAACCGTTCTCCAGCTCCCTTCCACCCCTGGAGGCCGACGGACTTCGACCATGGCATCAGGGCCCGTTGGCACCCCACCGGCGGCGGCTGATAGGCTCGCCGCATGGACACCCCCGTCACCCTCGCCACGAGGCCCCTTCTCCGACTCGTTTTTTGCTGCGCGATCTATGTCGCCCAGGGAATCCCCTTCGGCTTTGTGACGGTGGCCCTGGCAGCGTGGCTGGCCAGTCACGGCGGCGAGGAGAACGCCGTCGGCAACATCATCGCCATGGCCATTCTCCCCTGGAGCTTCAAGTGGCTGTGGGGGCCAGTGGTCGACTCCGGGCTGTGCGGGGGCTTGGGCCGCCGACGACCGTGGCTGATCCTCGCGCAGACGATGATGATCGTCACGGCGCTCCTGTTCCTGCGGGCCGGCGGCGACACCGCGCTCCTCGGCTGGCTCGTCCTCCTCCACAACATCTTCGTCGCCCTTCAGGACGTGGCGATCGACGCCCTCGCCGTCGACATGCTCGAGGGGAACCAGCGCGAGCGGGCCAGCGGGATGATGTATGGCTCGTCGTATGTCGGCACGATGCTCGGCGGGGCGGGGCTCGGCCTCGTGATGGCGACCTACGGCCTTCCCACGGCCGTTCTCGCCCTCGCCGCGATCCAGGCCGTCACCCTCGGCGCCGTCTTCGCGATCCGCGAACGGCCAGGGGACCGGTTCTTCTTCGGGCCGGCCAGATCTGCAGAGGCTGCCGCCACCGTCGCCCCAGGTCTCGGGCCGGTGGCTCTCCTCTCCCAACTGGCGATCGCCATGGTGCGCCCCGCGGCGCTGCGGACGGGCGTCGGGGCGGTGCTCATGAAGATCCTTCCGGCGATGCTCTATGTGACGATGACGGTACAGATGTTCAAACACCTCGGTTGGACGGAGGCGCGCTTCGCCGAGGTCAGTGGCGGCTTTGGAAATCTCCTCGGCCTGGCCGCCGCGGTCGCCGCCGGCTTCCTGGCTGCCTTCATCGGCCCCAAAACCACTGCCGTCGCCGCCAATTCGATCCTCGCCGCCTCCTGGATCCTCCTCGCGGCCATTCCATCCCTCTGGGAGCACGAGATGACGATCTATCTATGGTTTGGAATCCACGAAGCCTGCCTGGCGTTCCTGTCGGTGTCGCTCTTCGCCCTCTTCATGCGGGTCTCGACGCCGGCGGTCGCCGCGACGCAGTTCACCGCTTCGATGGCGCTGATGAACCTCGCCACGGTTTGGGGCTCTAAGTTGGCCGGGCCGGTGAGTGATTGGTTGGACGCCCCGACGACGTTCCTCGTCGCCGGCCTCCTCCAGCCGCTCGGCGCGATCCTCCTTCCCGATGTCCGTTCCAGCGGCCGCGGCCCGGCGCCGCTTGCCGACGATGATCACCTCCCCCCGCGCGGCACCGCCGCGGCGACAAGCGAAGCCGGCCCGCCGCCGGGGGCAGCCCTGGCGATCGGCCCGATCCCGGCATGGATCGGTGCGCTGGTGGTCATGATCACGGTCACGCTTCCCCTCCGGGCCCAGGCCGAGCCCGCCAGCCAGTGGAGCGAGAAGGCCGAGCGATCCCAGGCGATCCTCATGGAGCGGGAGACGTTCTGGGATCGATGCGATCAGGCGTGGTATCTGGAAAACGTTCCGCTCTTCGACTGCCCCGACGCCGACATCGTGACGACCTGGTGGTACCGCTGGGAACTCCTCACCAAACATCTCACCTACGGCTCGCCGAACAGCGGCTATCTGTTCACCGAGTTTCTCGACCGGCCGTTTTGGTCGGGCGCGTACGGGGCCATCTCCTGCCCCGCGGGCCATCAGCTCGCCGAGGCCCGCTGGCTCCGCTCGCCACGAGTCGCCCGCGATTACGCTCGATACTGGGTCAACACCCCCGGCGCCCAGCCGCGCAACTATTCCACCTGGCTCGCCGACGCGGTGTGGGGCGTCCATCTTGTCCATCCCGCCCGCCTCCATCTCGGCGCTGCCGGCCACCCCGCCGCCACGGTCACGACCGTCTTCCCCGGCGACATCCTTCCCGGCCTCGAAGCGAACACGCAAGCCTGGCGCGACAGGCACTTCGTCGAGTCGACCGGGCTGTACTGGCAGGTGGGACACGACGACGGGATGGAGTTCAATATTGCCAGCCGCCAGACGACCGACATTCTGCGCGGCGCGCCGAGCTATCGGCCAAGCTTCATCGCCTACCAGTGGGCCGATCTCGTGGCGCTTTCGCGGATGGAGGATCTCCTCGGGGAGCCCGCCAAGGCCGCTGAACACCGGGCCGCCGCGGAGGCGCTACGGGAAAAGATGGAAGAGAGCTTGTGGGACGAGCGCCGCGGTTTCTTCCTCGCCGCCTTCCGCGATGATGAAACGCTCGACGGCGCCTCTGTCGCGGCCGGGAGCCGGATCTACGATTCGGGCCGCTTCGCCGGCAGCCCGCATGGCCGCGAGCTGATCGGCTACGTCCCCTGGCAGTTCGACATGCCGTCGCGCGGCAAGGGTTTTGAAGAGGCCTGGAAATACCTCGGCGACCCGGAGTTCTTCCAGGCGCCCTTCGGCCCCGCGACCGTCGAGCGGCACGATCCGCTCTTCATCCTCCAGCCCCACTGCTGCTGGTGGAGCGGCCAGAGCTGGCCCTACGCCACGACCCAGACGCTCAAGGCCCTCGCCAACGTTCTTCAGTACCGCTCTCCTGGCTTCGACAACAACGGCCCGGGGCTCCAGGAGGTGGTCTCGGCCAAGGACTACGTCGCGCTCCTCAACACCTATGCCCGCACCCACCGGAAGGCCGGGCGGCCGTACCTTGCCGAAGCCTGCCATCCCGACACCGGCAGCTTCGAAGGGCACGATGCCTTCAATCACAGCGAGCACTACTTCCATTCCGGCTACGCCGACCTCGTGATCACAGGGCTTGTCGGCCTCATTCCCCGTGCCGACGACACGCTCGAAATCCGCCCGCTGTTTCCCCCGGAATGGGATTACCTGCGGCTCGACCGGCTGATCTACCGAGGGCGTGAGGTGGGGGTGGTGTGGGATCGCGACGGCTCGCGCTACGGCCTCGGCCCCGGTCTCCATCTCCTCGCCGATGGCCGTGTGATTGCGTCATCGCCGACGGTGGGGCGGCTGACGGCGCCGCTCCCGCCGGTCTCTGCGGCGCTGGTCACGGCGGGGCTTGTTGACGAGGGACTGAAGCCGGGAATCGTGCCGACGCGGGTCAACGTCGCGGTCAACAACGACGGCACCTATTTCCCCCGCATCGTTCCCACCTCGATCCGCCCCGGTACGTCCCCCGCAGCGCTCGCCGACGGCGTCGCTTGGTATCTGCGGTCGCCACCAAACCGCTGGGAGAGCGCCACGGCCGGCGCGCCGGAATCGCTCGTCCTCGATCTCGGGGTTCCGCGCCGGGGCGACACGCTCGCGCTTTTCCTCCTCGACGACGAGCCCGGGATTCTCGCTGGCACCGCCGACGCCGCCGTGCCGGGCCGCGACACCCTCCCCTCCGACGTTCGCGCGCCGAAGACCATCGCTGTTGAAACCTGGAACGGCACCGACTGGGAGCCGCTGCCGATCACGAGGCAACTGCCGCAGGATCCCGAGGGGCACATGGCAAACCACATCCACTTCGCCCCGCGCAACCTCCAAAAACTGCGGATCGAGCTCACACCCCGCCCCGGGATGCGCGTCGGGCTATCGGAAGTCGAACTATGGGGAGAAGCGCTTCTGCCGCTCGAGCCTGCCCCCGCGCCGGCCGGCAACCTCGCCTTCAATGCCGGCGGCGCGGGCGCCCCCGACTTCCCCAAGGCGACCGCTTCGCACACCTCACGCTATGACCGGGTCGAGCGGGCGATCGACGGGATCGTCTCCTATCAGACAAACCCCAACAACCGCTGGACGGCCTACGAATCCCCAAACGCCACCGACTGGCTGGCGGTCGATTTTGGTGCCCCGCGGACCTTCTCCCGGATCGAGCTGGCCCTCTACGACGACCGGGGCGGCGTCCAGTCGCCCGAGCAGTTTCACGTCGAGGTCCTCGCGGACGGGGCCTGGAAGCCCGTCGACGACGAAGTCCACACGCCCGAGCAGCCGCTCGGCAACGGGGTCAACGAAGGAACGTTCAAGCCGGTGACGGCGGCGAAGGTGCGCGTTGTCTTCACCCACCGGGGGGCCTCGCGCAGCGGCGTGTCGGAGATCTTTGTGTGGGAGAAGTGACGCCGGTTGACGCGAGCCTTTCCGGACAACGTCGTGTCGCCCCCGTCACGGCCGTTGGCGGAGGAGAGAGGTTGTGGCAGACTGCGATCGGGGTTGCACACTCGGCCACCGGGGGATTTGTCATGCGTTCGACGCTCGCCGTCGCTCACGGACTGTTGTTTTTTCTGGCGCTCGTGGCCGTGGCGAGCGCGGAAGAGCGCGTCGTCATGAGCTATCCGCTCTTCAGCCCCGAGCCGACGCACCGGATCGTCGCCGTCGACGCGACGACGCGCCAGGTCCGGATCGAGCGTGCCGAAGGGGCGATGTTGTCGATCCCCGCCGAGGGGCAGGCCGTGCTTGTTGTCGCTTCGAAGAAGGGAGGCCCTCTCGACACGCTTGTCCGAGTCAAGGTCGCAGAGATTCTCGAAGGGAATGTCGCCGTGGCGACGTTTGGCCCCGGTGCGCTCCCGGCCGTTCAAGAAGGCCCCGCCGTCCTCGGCCGACCGTTCACGGGGCTGGTCGGTGAGCGGCCCGTCGACACCGCCACCACGAAAGCGATCCGCAGTCTCCCCGATCTCCTTGTCGCCAAGGCCAAGCCGCTCGCCAACGGCCTCGGCTCGTTCAATCCGATTGCCAAGGCCCGTGCTGCGGCCCGCCGCACCGCATCGAGCAACCACCTCAAGCAACTCGCTCTCGGCTTCCACAACTTCCACGACACCTACGGCTGTTTCCCGCCGGCGGCCGTGATCGGACCCGACGGCAAGCCGTGGCACTCGTGGCGCGTCCTCCTCCTACCTTTCCTCGATGAGATGGCGTTGTACAAGCAGTACGACTTCTCCCAGCCATGGGACTCGCCGAAGAACTTGGCGGTCGCCGAAAAGATGCCCGCGGTGTTCCGCGATCCGGCCCGCGAAGGCCCCCTCGATACCCTCACCGACTACGCGGCGATCACCGGGGAGGCGGCGATCTTTCAGCCCGGCGCGGTGACGATGACATCGGCCGATGACTTCCCTGCCTGCCTGAAGACCGCGAAGAAAGTCGGCTTCGCGAGCATCACCGACGGGCTTTCGAGAACGATCCTGTTCGCCACGGTCGATCCCGCTCGGAAAATCCCCTGGACGAAGCCGGAAGACATCGTCCTCGACGACGCCTTCCCCGGGATCGGGAAGCCGGCGGGGATCGGTGCGATCCATCCGGTCGGTCAAGGCAGGGTCGGTCTCTTCGCTTTCGCCGACGGCTCGGTCCACATCATCGCCGATACGGTCGACACCGAGACGCTGCGGAAGTTTCTCACCCGCGCCGGTGGCGAGGTCGTCGACAGCAGCGATCTCTCCAGCGGCGGTAGCAGCGCCCACCCCGAGCCAAACCGGCCGCCGCTTCTGAAGGTCATCGCCGACGACGACGGCACGCTCCGGCTCGAGATCGACTGACAGCCCCCCTTCCCTTCCTGTGCCTCCCGTCCCGCCGCCGAACGGCGGGCAGCCGCAGGTGGCCGTGCGCCCGGCCCTGCCTTCTCCCAGGCGGTCATCCGTTCCTCGGCCCCCGCTGCGGGGCGCTGCCCGGAGCTCCACATCGGTCGCTCAGTGCGGGCGTCTTGGATTTTCTGGGGGGTTTCATACGCTTCCTGAGCGCGCCTCAGCCCATTGGGGTATGATACCTGCTAAGGGGGGATTGTGGTTCGTCGCCATATCCTCCCGCCCCGCCCCATTGCCCCTCCCCGGAGTGATCCCGATGCCCCCCGAAAGCCACGCGGTCGAGCCCTCACCGAACGCCTGGGGAGCCCCGTCTTCCGGAGCCGGGGCGACCCAGCCCCCTCTCGCCCTCACGCGCCGCGGGGTGTGGCTGATCCACTGGGGGATCGAGTTGTCGGCGGGGCTCATCCTTCTCGGGGCGATCTTCGGATTGTTCCTGCTGGTGCAGCGGACCCCGATCGCGGCGCAGCTGGTGCAGTGGTGGTTTACCGTTAAGACACCGATCCTGTTGTTCCTCCAGATGATGATCGTCGCAGGGGTGGTGCTCCTCACCGCCGGCCCACAGCCGTCGCGGGCCTCGGCGTGGACGCTCCTCGCCGTGATCGCGATCGGCGCCGGCCTGTTTGGCGCGATCCGCGTGGCGACCTACCTGCTCGACGGCCCGGCCGGGCTCGTCCAGATGACCGAGTGGCTCCCCATCCTCTACGGCCTGTTCTACGCCGCGTGGGCCCACCGCTTCTGCCGGTGGCTGGCATCGATCGGTGCCGACGAAGCCCCGGCCCAGCTGGCGATCCGAGGAGGGCTGACCTGAAAGCGGCTGGCAGGATCGATGAACATCGTTTTCTGGATCCTTGCGATCGGCGGTCTTCTCGTGAGCGCCCCGATTCTCGGTGGTTTTCTGATCGGGCTCATGCTGCCGTTCCTCGGCGGGGGTGAGGATGCCATGTCGATGCTGCTGCCGCTGATGGCGGCAGCCGCGCTGCTCGTGATCGTCGGGCTGCCGTTCCTGGTCCTGGCGTTTTTGTGGGTCGCCAATCGCACCCACTGGATCAACCGGAGGCTGAAGGCCACGATCACCGAGCCGGTCATCGGCCCGATCGCGGCTCTGCCACCGGAACGGATCGGCTCGATCGGCCTAGTCCTCGGCGCGATCGCGGCCGTCGGCCTCACGCTCGGGCTGTGGGCCGATCAGGTCCTCGCCCCGGCCTACCAGGCGCGGCAGCTCGAAGCGACGCTCGGCCAACTCGGCGGCGGAGAGAAGGCCGCCGAGACACTCGACCTGCCGGCGCCGGAGATCACCCTCACCCCCCTCGCCGGCCCCCCCGTCACCCTCGCCGACTTCCGCGGCCGCGTCGTGATGCTCAACTTCTACGCCACCTGGTGCCCCCCCTGCCTTGCCGAGATTCCGTCGCTCGCCCGCCTCTCCCGGGAGTATGGCGAGGAGAAGCTCGTCATCATCGGTATCAGCGACGAGGACGCGGCGACGATCGGTGGCCATGCGTCGACGCGCGACATCCCCTACCGGCTCGTCTCCGGCAGCGGCTGGCCCGCGCCGTTCGACCAGATCAGTGCGGTGCCGACGACATTTCTAGTCGACCGGGAGGGAATTATCCGCCGCCGGATCGTCGGCGCCCGGCCGCACGACACCTTTAAGCAGCTCATCGACGAGGTGATGGCAGGGCCCGCGGCACCGGCCCCGGCGGCGCTCGAGGTCCCCGTCGATCCCGCCCCCCCGGCCGCATCTCCCGAACCGCCAGCCGATGTCCCGGCGAATCCGTGATCGCGTCGCCGCTCCCCTGTATTCCTCGCGTCCCTCCCCGGATCCCCCATCATGCAAACGCTGCGAATCTTTATTTCGTCCCCGGGAGACGTCGCCGAGGAGCGGGAACGGGCCCGGCAGGTGGTGCAGGGCTTGCGGCGCCGCTATGCCCGGCACTTCGAGCTGCTTCCCGTCCTCTGGGAAGACATGCCGCTCGGGCTCGAGACCGGGTTTCAAGAAGGGATCGATCTGCTCCTGTCGCGTGACCGTGGCGTCGACATCGCCGTCTTCATTCTCTGGTCGCGGCTCGGGTCTGCTTTAGGGGGCTACTTCCAGCGCCCCGACGGCCGCACCTACCGCTCCGGCACCGAGCGCGAGCTCGACATGATGCTCCAGGCGCGCGACGCCCAAGCCGGCCTGCGCCCCCACATCCTCGCCTACATGCGGCAAGACGAGGCGACCTTTGACGAATCGCTCCGCGGCAAGACGCCTGCCGAGAAGGAAGAAGCCCTCCGGCAACGAAAGCTCGTGGCGAGCTTCATCGAGGAGGAGTTTCACGACGCCGAGACCGGCACGAACATCCGTGCTTATCACACCTACCAGCGCCCCCAGTTCTTCAGCGAACGCCTCCGGATCCACCTCCAGGAGATCCTCGACGGTCTGACGGGCGACCAGATCGGCCGCCCCGCCTGGGAGATCGACGAACGCGGCCCCCCCTTCCTCGGCCTCGAAAGTTTTAAGTTCGAGCACGCCGAAGTCTTCTTCGGCCGGGAAGACGAAGTCTCCGAAGCACGGCTGCGCCTCGCGGCGGCCGCGAAGCGCGGCACAGCCTTTCTCCTGGTCGGCGGCGGCAGCGGCACCGGCAAATCGTCGCTCGCCGCGGCCGGGATCCTCCCCGAGATCGTCGCCCATGAGACCGACGACTCGGTGAGCAAATGGCTCCACGCGACGTTCACGCCGGCGGCCCTCGGCGGCGATCCGGCGCTGGGAATAGCGCGGATTCTCGTGCATGCCGTGCCGAGCCTCAATGACCGCGGCGACGCGGCCGACTTTGTCGAAGGACTGCGCCGCGATCCGGCCGTGGCGGTCAAGCTCGCGCTCCTGCCTGCCCTGAAGGCCGAAGGAAAAAAGGGAGCCACGGCGCGCCTGGTGCTCCTTGTTGATCAGCTCGAGGAGGTGTTTACCGACGCCCGGCTGACGCCCGAGTCCCGCAATCAGTTCGCGGCGATCCTCGAAGCCCTCGCGTCGAGCGGCGCGGTGTGGATCGTGGCAACGCTGCGTGGCGATTTCTATCCCCGGCTGCTCGGCTGCGAAGCGCTCGTCCGGCTCAGGAGCGAAGGTGCCCAACTCGATCTTGTCCCCCCGTGTGCCGACGCCCTGCGGCGGATGATCGAATCGCCGGCGCTCCTTTCTGGGCTGACGTACGAGAAGAGCGGCGAGACGACGCTCGCCGATCGGATCTTGCGCGACGTCTCCGGCCAGGCGGAGCTTTTGCCACTTTTGGAGGATCTTCTGCGCGAGCTCTTCGAAAAGCGATCCCCCGAGGGCGTGCTCACGGTCGCGGCCTATGAATCGCTCGGTGGCATCGAGGGCTCGCTCGCCAAGCGCGCCGAGGCGAGCCTGGCGTCGCTCCCGTCGGACGTGCAGCTCGCCTTTCCGGAAGTGCTGCGAAAGCTCGTCGCGGCCGGCGAAGGTCCGGAGGGCACAGCCGTCCGTCGCCGGGCGCCGCTCGATTCGTTTTCACCTGGCAGCCCTGCGCGCACCCTCGTCGACAAGCTCGTTGCCGATCGGCTCGCGACCGCCGCGGCCGGCGACGATGGCACGCCCGAAGTGACGATCGCCCATGAAGCGATCCTCCGCGTCTGGCCGCGCGTGGCGGCGTGGATCCAAGAGAACGGCGAGTTTTTGCGACTGCGCGACCGGCTCACGGCCCGGACGCGCGAGAAGGCGCCGCTGACGGCCGCCGATCCGCTCCTCCCCGCCGCCCGGGCGATCCTGGAAACACGCCGCGACGCCTTCGAGCCGGACGTGGCGGCCTACGTCGAGCGGCAGGTAACGGCGATCGACACCGAACGCCGGCGCCGTGAGCGGACGCGGCGGATGGTGTTCACCGGACTCTCTGGGCTCACGGTCGCGGCGATGATCACGGCCGGCGCGGCGATGTGGCAGTGGCGCGAGGCGGATGCGGCAAAGAAGATCGCCGATGAGCAGCGGAGCGTGGCGACCCTGGAGCGAGATACAGCGGATCGCGAGCGCACCGCCGCCGAGCAGGCCCGAAGTGCCGAAGCGGAGCAGCGAGCTTCAGCGGACGCAGCCAAGCTGACGGCCGAGGGCGAATCCACGAGGGCCAAGCGGCAGCTCTACGTCGCGAATCTTTACAAGCTCCAGACTGCCCTCGATCGCCCTGGCCTTACCTTGGCGAACAAGTTTTTTCAAGATGCCTCCGCTGCGTATCGCGACGCGTACGGTGGTGAAGCCCGCGTTCCGATCGAGCTCGCAGCGCTCCGCCCATCGCTCGATGAAGCGATCGGCGTCCTGAAGGGGCATGAGAGCAATGTCAATTCCGTCGCCTTCAGCCCTGATGGGACGCGGCTGGCGACTTGCGGTCACAAAACGGCCCGTCTGTGGGACGCGTCGACGGGGAAGGAGCTCGCGGTGCTGAAGGGGCATGAGGCCCACCTCGAGTCCGTCGCCTTCAGCCCAGATGGGACGCGGCTGGCGACCGGGTCGATGAACAACACGGCCCGTCTGTGGGACGCGGCGACGGGGAAGGAGCTGGCGGTGCTGACGGGGCATGAGAACGGTGTCACGTCCCTCCGCTTCAGCCCTGATGGGACGCGGCTGGCGACCGGGTCGTATGACAACACGGTACGGCTGTGGGGGCTCTCGAATGCCGAGATCCATGCCAATCGGGTGGCCGCTGAAGCTGCGCAGAAGCGACTGAAGGCAGTCGTCGATGAATGGTTCGCCAGCGACGGAGACGACGCGGTCGTAACCCAAAAACTCGCGGCCGCGAAGGCGACGCTGCCGGCTGCCGACTGGCGGGAGGCCGCGAATCTTGTCCTCATCGAATCGCCGATACGACGTGAGCGAGCCAAGGTGAATCGACTCGCCGCGGCCCGAGATCGCTTCGCGCCCCTGGTCGACGCATGGTTCGCCGGCATCACGACGCCAAACTTCGAATCGGTCATCGCCCATCTCCGAGCCAAGCGGAGCGAACTCTCCGCAGAGGATTTTTCGGTTCTTGACGGATTGTTTCAGGAGCGAGCTGCCGCAACGGCGCAAAAGTTCTGGCAATCCGTTCTGTCGAATACGCCTGAAGGGATCGCGTTCTTCACAGACGCGGTGGAGGCTGCCAATGACAACGCCGGCATGCTCAACGAGCTCGCCTGGGAAATCGAAGTCGAAGTGAGCAAAGGGGCGAGCGTCTCGCCCGAACTGCTGACCGCTGCCGTCGCCGCGGCCAGGCGCGGCGTGGAATTGGAGACCAACAACGGCTCGATCCTCGACACCCTCGCGCATCTCCTCGCCCGGCAGGGGCACCTCGACGAGGCGATCGCCACGCAGCGGAGAGCCGTCGAACGTGCTACCGTCCAACAGCGCCCGGTTGTGGCTCCCTTCCTCGCCGAACTCGAAGCAAAGGCCGCGGCGGCCAAGTCTCCGTCGGCCGAGAAAGCCGTCGAGCCAGCCACCGAGGCGGCCGCTCCTGCTGCCGAGGAGCCTGCTCCTGACGGCGGCCCCATCGCTCCACCAACCGACGCCGCCACCGAGTCGCCGATTGAGCCCGCACCATCCGCCACACCCGCGCCGTGAGCGAAGCGGTGTGTTTGCCGCCGCGGCCGCTTCGGCATCCCGCTCTCGTGCTCGTCGGTGCCAACGCGCAGGCGAGGCGGGGATCGGCGAACGCTTGAGGAGTGACGAGGTCCTCCGAGGCACGACGAAACTTTTGCCGGCCCCGCCGATGACCTAATCACAGGTTCGGGGCTCGCTGGGCTTTCCTGATTCTTGGCCCATGTGGCAGCTTCGGGGTCGCCCGCGTCCCGTCGCCGGACGCTCGCTCCGGCCATCCATG